>JAODAS010000059.1 GCA_025463555.1 Schumannella sp. | reverse complement strand
TGCCCGACGAGGGCTGGGTGATCGGCGGCGCGGAGCTGTTCGCTCTGACGATCGACCGCGCAGACCGTCTGGAGGTGACCGAGCTCGATCTGGATGTGCCCGGCGACACCTGGGCGCCGCCGATCGGGGATTCCTGGCTCGTCACCTCGACCTCCGAATGGGCGACCTCGCGTACGGGCATCCGCTACCGCTTCGTGAGCTACGCCCGCCCCGTCGGCTGACGAGCGCCGTGCCCCCGGAGCACCCGACAACCCCTTGGGTACCCCGTCCTCACTCGCGCGCCCGCGACTCTCGGTCGACGCGCCGTCTTCCTCACCGATCCGACCCCTCACCCCACGCACTCGGGTTCGGTGACATCGTTCGGTGACATCGTTCGGTGACACCGAGCCACCCGTCTCGCCATTCGTTCGGTGACATCACCGAACACGGCACGCCGATTCGGTGACATCACCGAACATCGCGCCCGTCAGTTCCGTGACATCGCCGAACCCGGTCACTGGTTCCGTGACACCACCCAACGTGAGCCGCGTGCCCATCGGTGATGTCACCGAACCGCGGATCGCGCAGCGTTCGGTGATGTCACCGAACGATGTCACCGAACCCGAGTGCGCGGGAAGGGGGCACGACTTCCCCCCCGGTTGTGCACAGTGCCCGACTATGCACGCGCTCTCCACAGATGTGACCAGCAGGCGATTTCGATCGAACCGCCGCCGCACGATTCCCCCATGAGCAGGATCCTCGACGCGATCGACACCTTCGGCGGCATGGCATCGACAGCAGAGCTGGCGCGCTGCGGCGTCGAACGCTGGGAACTCGACATCGCCGTCATGTACGGCAGGGTGCTCCGCGTGCGCAAAGGACTGTGGTCGCGGCCCGGCCTCCCTCAACTCGTCGTGGCCGCGCACCGCAGCGGGGGCCGGCTCGCCTGCGTCAGCGCGCTCGCGTTCCACGGGGTGATCGAGCCGGTACCGGGGCGCCTCCACATCTCCGCACCGCTCTGGGCGGGGTCCTGGCGTCCAGGGGCACCCCGCGCAGATGTCGTCCGGCACTGGAACCGCACGACGGCTCCGGGAGACCGTCTGGCCGTGACGCCCGAGGACGCCTGGGCGCAGTTCGCGCTGTGCCGGGAGGTTGCCGGGCGGGACGTTCGCCTACGGCGACCCGATAGCCTGTAACGCGTGTCGACGCCAGAGAATCCTTTCGGACAGGTGCTCGTCGCGCTCGTGACTCCGTTCACGGCGGACGGCGAAGTGCACTGGGACGACGTCGAGAAGCATGTCGACCACGTCATCGCCAGCGGAGCCGACGGCATCGTCGTCACCGGTACCACCGGTGAGACCAGCACCCTCACCGACCCCGAGAAGGTCAAGCTCGTCGAGGTCGCCAAAAAGGTGGCGAACGGCCGGGCGAAGATCATCACCGGCGGCGGATCCAACGAGACCGCGCATGCCATCGAGCTCTACAAGCACAGCGAGCAGGCCGGTGCAGACGGCGTGATGATCGTCACTCCCTACTACAACAAGCCCACGCAGGCGGGCATCCTCACCCACTTCCGCATGATCGCCGACGCGACCGACCTCCCCGTCATCCTGTACGACATCCCCGGACGTACTGGCGTCGAGATCAAATACGAGACGATCCTGCGCGCGGCGAAGCACCCCAACATCCGGGCCGTCAAAGACGCGAAAGGCGACCTGAGCGAAGTCAGCCGGGTGCTGAACCAGACCGACCTGCTCTACTTCGCAGGCGACGACGCCAACGCGCTGCCGACCCTCGCGATCGGCGGCACCGGCCTCATCGGGGTCACCGCCAACATCGCCCCCGAGCCGTACCGCACCATCATCGACGCGGTGAACAAGAACGACCTCAAGACCGCCACCGCTGCCCACCGCGCGCTCGAGCCGCTCGTGCGCGCCACCATGACGCACGTGCCAGGCACCGTCGCCGCCAAATACATCCTCCACGGCCTCGGGCGCATCTCCAGCCCTCGCGTCCGCCTTCCGCTCGTCGGACCCGAAGAGTCCGAAGCGGCCCTCATCGAAGACGAGATCGCCCTCGTCGACCACGTACCCGGCGTGGACTTCACCAACTTCCGCCCCGACCGCAACGCCGCCGCCGGCGGTGCACTTCCGAAGGTCGCGGGCACAACTCGCTAGGGAGCGACTTGCCCAGTTCAGACGTATTCGATCCGCCGCTTCTCGCACCCGGAACACTCCGGGTCATCCCCATCGGGGGACTCGGCGAGATCGGCCGCAACATGACCTCCTACGAGTTCGAGGGCAAGATCCTCATCGTGGACTGCGGCGTCCTCTTCCCCGAAGAGCACCAGCCCGGCGTCGACCTGATCCTCCCCGACTTCTCGCCCATCCGGGACCGCCTCGACGACATCGTCGGCATCGTCCTCACGCACGGCCACGAAGACCACATCGGGGCCGTGCCGTACCTGCTGAAGCTGCGGCAGGACATCCCGCTGATCGGGTCGACGCTGACCCTCGCCCTCATCGAGGCCAAGCTCAAAGAGCACCGGATCACGCCGTACTCCCTGACGGTCCGAGAAGGGCAGACCGAGAAGCTCGGCGACTTCGAGCTCGAGTTCGTCGCCGTCAACCACTCGATTCCCGATGCTCTCGCTGTCGCGATTCGCACGCCCGCAGGTCTGGTTCTGCACACCGGCGACTTCAAGATGGATCAACTTCCTCTCGACGAGCGGATCACCGACCTCCGCGCATTCGCACGCCTCGGCGAAGAGGGGGTCGACCTGTTCCTTCCCGACTCCACGAATGCCGATGTCCCGGGTTTCACCGCGCTCGAGCGCGACATCGGCCCGGTGCTCGAGAGCGTCATCGCGAAGGCGAAGCGGCGCGTCATCGTGGCCAGCTTCTCCAGTCACGTGCACCGCGTGCAGCAGGTTCTGGATGCCGCGGCCGCGAACGGCCGCCGCGTCGCCCTCGTCGGCCGCAGCATGGTCCGCAACATGGGCATCGCGACCGACCTCGGGTACCTGAAGGTCCCGGACGGGGTGCTCGTCGACCTGAAGAAGGCGCTCGATCTGCCCGACGACAAGGTCGTCTACATGAGCACGGGCTCGCAGGGTGAGCCGATGGCGGTGCTGGCGCGCATGGCGAACCTCGAGCACCAGATCGAGATCGGCGAGGGCGACACCGTCATCCTGGCTTCGAGCCTGATCCCCGGAAACGAGAACGCGGTCTACCGGGTGATCAACGGCCTGACCAAGCTCGGTGCGAAGGTGGTGCACAAGGGCAACGCGAAGGTGCACGTCTCAGGCCACGCTGCTGCGGGCGAACTGCTCTACTGCTACAACATCCTGCGGCCCCGCAACGTGCTCCCGGTACATGGCGAGTACCGCCACCTGACGGCGAACGCCGCCCTGGCGATCGAGACCGGTGTGCCGGAGTCGAGCACGATCATCGGCGACGACGGCATCGTCGTCGACCTGAAGGACGGGCACGCGCGCGTCGTCGGTCAGCTCGATCTCGGGTACGTGTACGTCGACGGGTCCACGGTCGGCGAGATCACCGACGCCGACCTCAAGGACCGGCGCATCCTGGCCGAGGAGGGCTTCGTGTCCATCTTCGTCGCGATCGACAAGCAGACCGGCCGCGTGATCGTGGGACCCGAGATCCAGGCCCGCGGTTTCGCCGAAGACGAGCGGGTCTTCGACGACGTGCTGCCGCAGATCGTCGCGGCGCTGACGGAGGCCTCTCAGAACGGCACGCGCGACGCTCACGGTTTCCAGCAGGTGATCCGGCGGGTCGTGGGGCGCTGGGTGAACACCCAGCACCGTCGCCGCCCCATGATCATCCCGGTGGTCATCGAGGCCTAGGCGGGATGGGGGCTGGGCGCTACCCTCAGGCATGCGCCGAGTCCTGCTCGCTTGCTTTGTCGCTGCCGGAATGCTGACGCTCGCCGCGTGCGACCCGGCGACTCCGGTCCCGCCCGGCCCGGACCCGGCCGAGACGACGGTCGCCCCGACCCCGACGGCGGCACCGGCTCCGACGGCGCCGCCGGCCCTGAACGAGCTCGCGCTCAGTTCAGAGGGCATGGGCACGCTGCGTTTCGGCGAGGCGCCGGATGCCGCACCCGCGACCCGCATGATCGCCGAGGACCCGGCGGCGTGCTCAGAATTCGCCCCCGCCGGAACCCCGGAGGCGACCCGCTGGCGCCCGGTGGCGCTCTACGGCGCGCCCGACACCCTTCTGTTCGGGGTGTCGGTCACCGACGGTGCGCTGGACCGCATCGACGTGTTCGGCCCGGAGATCCCGACCGACGCGGGCGTGAAGATCGGTGACCCGGCCGCTTCGGTCACCGCCGCGTATCCGGCGTCGGCACTCGTCGAGTCCGCCTTCACCGACGTCTACGTGGTCACCGGCACGCTGGGAACACTGCAGCTGGAGGTGGCCCGCGCCCGCGCGGGAGCGGGCTACTGGCAGCCGGCCCAGCTCGATCACGTCGTATATCTGCACGCCACGATCGCCGGAGTGGGCGCGTTCTCTGTCGCCGCGAGCGAGAACATCGCCGGCGGCTGTCTCTGACGGCAGGGGCTTCGATCGCGGGGGCATATCGTTCTCAGGGATGACGCCCGACGTCCGAACATGCGCAAATGTTGGGTATCTCTTCTCGCCGTCGTTTGATTCGATGTGAGAGTCCGTGCATTGAGAGGCTCCTCCGTGACTGTCGCCCGCAAGTGGGTCTTCCCCATCCTCCGCATCCTCGTCTTCGCGGTCATCGCCGCAGCGCTGGTGAAACTGGCGTTCTTCGCGGAGCCGGTCACTCAGGGCGCAGAGGTCCCGACCGGTGAGATCGTCGAGCCGCAGATCCCGGTGACGATCGGCACGATCCAGAACGACGTGGTGCTGTCCGGCTCGGTGAACGCGAACGCGGCGATCCCCGTCAAGGCGACTTTCGGCGGCGAGGTGCGCCAGGTGCTCACTCGTCAGGGCAAGGTCGTCAAGAAGGGCACGCCGATCATGGTGGTGCGTGCCGATCTGGTGAACTCGAACGGCACCCCGTATCAGCGCACCGAGACGATCCTCGCCGGCGCGAACGGCATCCTGTCCTCGTTCTCTGTGCTGGTCGGCCAGGTTGTCGGCATCGGCGACGTGGTGGGTCAGGTCGCACCGCAGAGTTTCAACGTCACCGCGACGATCGCGCCGGACCAGCTGTACCGCCTCACCGAGCAGCCCACGGAGGCGCAGGTGAGCGTGCAGGGCGGCCCGGCACCGTTCGCGTGCACGGGTCTGACGATCATCACGCCGCTTCCTGGCGAGGGCGGGGGCGGGGGCGACGGGTCCGGCGGGGACGGCAGCGCGGGCGCGGGCACCACGGTGCGGTGTGCGGTTCCCACGGACGTCCGCGTGTTCCCCGGGCTGGTCGCCGAAATGACGATCGCGGGCGGCATCGCATCGAACGTGCTCACCGTGCCGATGACCGCGGTGGAGGGCGCAGCCGACACCGGCGTCGTGTACGTGATCGCCGCCGACGGCAGCCAGGAGGAGCGCCCGGTGACTCTCGGCCTGAACGATGGCATCAACGTCGAGATCAAGAGCGGTCTGGAGGAGGGCGAGATCGTGCTGCAGTTCGTCCCCGGTGCGGCGGCGGGCGACGGCGGTGGCGGTGGAATCGTCGATCCGGGTTTCCCGACCGACGGCGGCGTGACGATCACCAAATGACCCTGCTACAGCTGCGCGGCGTGACGCGCACGGTCGAGCTTCCGGATGCGGAGCCTCTGCACATCCTGCGCGGTGTCGATCTTGAGGTGGCGGTCGGCGATCACGTCAGTGTGGTGGGCCGTTCCGGCAGCGGGAAGTCGACACTGCTGAACCTGCTCGGCCTGCTCGACACCCCCACCAGCGGCAGCCTCATCTTCGATGGCGTGCCCCTCGAGAAGCTGACCGGCGCCGAGCGCGACCGTCGCCGTGGCACCGACATCGGCTTCATCTTCCAGCAGTTCAACCTGCTGGGCGGCCGCACCGCGCTCGAGAACGTGATGACGCCGCTGCTGTACGCCAGCGGAAAGCAGTTCTGGCGGCGGGAGAGGCTTGCCGCGGAGATGCTCGACAAGGTCGGCCTCGGTTCCCGGCTCGCGTCCATGCCCGAGCAGCTGTCGGGCGGAGAGCAGCAGCGTGTCGCGATCGCCCGGGCTCTGGTGCGCGGGCCGCGGCTGATCCTCGCGGACGAGCCGACCGGCGCGCTGGACATCGACACGGGCGCCGCGGTGATGAAGCTGCTCGACGATGTCGCGGAGTCCTCGGGCGCCGCGCTGATCACGATCACCCACGACCCGAACGTGGCCGCGCTCGCGCGGCGGCACTACCGTCTCGACAAGGGTGTGCTCGCGCCCGTCGACGTGAACCGCGTCGTCGCGCTCGCCGAACAGGTCGGCACGCTCTGATGCGCCTCTGGACGGGATTGGTCGGCTCCTTCGTCGAGGCGTGGGCAGAGCTCCGCATCCACCGCACGCGTGTGCTGCTGAGCCTGATCGGGGTCGCCGTCGCGGTGGCCGCCCTGACCGGAATCGTCGCTCTCGGCGCCATCGCCCAGCAGTCGCAGATCGAGACGCTGGAGCGGCAGTCCGGCCGCCCCGCCCTGCTCTCGGTCTCCAGTTACAACCCGAACTCGGGCACCACGCCTGACGTGGCCACACTGGATGCGGCTTTCGAGTCCACGATGGACCGCTACAAGATCACCTACCGCAGCCGCAACGCGTACACGAACCTCAGCATCCAGTTCCCCGACGGCGTGCGTGACGTCCAGGCGCAGGTGGTCGACCAGGAGTTCGGGGTCATGCACCGCATCCGGCTGGCGCAGGGGGAGTGGTTCGCCGCGTCCGACGAAGAACGGCTCGCGCCGGCGCTGATCGTCAACGAGGTCTTCTGGAACCTGATGGGCGCGCCCGCCCTGTCATCGCATCCGACGATCACCATCCCGGGCGACCAGCCGACGACGGCCGTCATTGTCGCCGTCACCCCGTCCGCGCAGTTCGAGGACTACCCGTCCGCCTACCTGCTGACCTCCGCGTTCGACCGGATCGCGAGCAAAGCACTCAAGGACCAGACGTTCCCGAGCTATGAGGCGTGGGTTCCCCTCGATCTGGCCGATCAGCTGACCGTTCTGATCCAGCGCGACATGTCGGGCGCCCTGGGCACCGACTGGCAGACGGATGTGGTGCGCAACGACTACCTCGCCTACAGCGATGAGGACCCGCTGCTCTTCATCAAGCTGCTGGTGACCGGGGTCGCGGTGCTGATCCTGCTGCTCGGTGCGCTGGGGCTGGTGAACATCTCGATGGTGACGGTGCGCCAGCGCATCCGCGAGATCGGGATCCGCCGCAGCTTCGGCGCGACGGCGGGGCGGGTGTTCTTCGCGGTGATGATGGAGAGCGTCGTGGCGACCATGGTCGCGGGCGTGGTCGGTGTGGCGATCGCGGTCCTGGTGGTCAAGAACCCGTGGGTGAGTTCGTTCGTCTCGCAGGGGGTGGATGATGTGCCCGCGTTCCCCATCGAGGCAGCCCTGATCGGTCTCGCGTCGGCGACCTTCGTGGGCGCCCTGGCGGGGCTGCTGCCGGCCGTCGTCGCGGTGCGGGTCAGGGTGATCGACGCGATCCGTTACTGACGCGAGTCGCTCCCTCGCGAGGCGGGGACGCGCGGGTACCGTCGCTGCATGGCCACGAGCACCAGGTCGACGAACTCGCGCGCCCGTTCCGGGTCGTCCTCGCGCAGCACGTCGTCGCGCTCGCGGACCCAGCCGACCAAGAAGCTGCCGAAGAACGCGCCCGTCGAAGAGCCCGGTCTGATCTCCAGCGCCTGGATGGGCATGGCCCACGTGGTCGGCGGCGCAGCCCGCCTGTTCGGCAAAGAGACCCTCGCCAAAGACGAGCGCCGCGACGGCGTGCCGTTCCTGCTGATCGTGCTCGCCATCGCCGGCGCGATCGTCGAGTGGTTCACGCCCAGCCAGGATGTGGCGATCGCCCTCGACAACTACACGTTCGGCGGGCTCTTCGGCCGGGTCGCGTTCGCCTTGCCCGTCATCATGCTGATCTTCGCCGTCTGGCTGTTCCGGCATCCGTCGACGGTGCACGACAACGGGCGATTGGGCATCGGCGGCGCGATCCTCCTCAGCAGCGTGAGCGTGCTCTGCCATGTCTTCGGCGGTCAGCCGGAACCCGCCGACGGGGCGAAGGCGCTCGCGGCAGGTGGCGGAGTGATCGGGTGGATGCTGACGTGGCTGTTCGCGCAGGTCGGGGCCCAGTGGCTGGCTGTGATCCTCGCCGCGGCAGGACTCGTGCTCTCGCTGTTCATCATCACCAAGACCCCGCCCAACCGCATCGGCGCGCGTCTGCGCGAGCTGTACTCGTACCTGTTCGGCGCCGAGTTGCCCGAACCGGCTCCCAAGAACGCGACCGCCACGGCGACGAGCGAGTTCGGATCTCTCAGCGACCTCGGTTTCGACCCGGAGGACGCCTCGTCGATGCCCTGGTGGCGCCGGGGCCCCAAGCGCGGCGAGAAGGCGTTCGACACCCCGGTCGTCGAGGCCACCGACCGGATCGAGCCGATCCGGGATGACATCGATCTGCTCGAAGAACTGACCCGCGCCGAAGACGCGGTCAAGCGCTTCACCGGTGAGACCCCGCCGATCGAGCCGACCTATCAGCCCGAACTCGAGGTCCCCGCGACCGCAGCGCCGGCCACCTCGCCCACGCGCCGTCCCTACCGGCTGCCCGCGGCATCCGTGCTCGCGCCCGGAACCCCGCCGAAGGCTCGCACGCCCGCGAACGACGAGGCCATCGCGGCCATCACCAGCGTGCTGGGGCAGTTCCAGGTCGACGCGAAGGTCACCGGCTTCAGCCGTGGACCGTCCGTCACCCGCTACGAGGTCGAGCTCGGTCACGGCGTCAAGGTCGAGCGCGTCACCGCGCTGGCCAAGAACCTGTCGTACGCGGTCGCCTCGAACGAGGTCAACATCCTGTCGCCGATCCCGGGCAAGAGCGCGATCGGCATCGAGATCCCCAACAAGGACCGCGAGATCGTGTCCCTCGGCGACGTGCTGCGCTCGGGCGCCGCGGCCAAGAGCACCCACCCCATGACGATCGGCCTGGGCAAGGACGTCGAAGGCGGCTTCGTCGTGGCGAACCTCGCGAAGATGCCGCACCTGCTGGTCGCGGGAGCGACCGGATCGGGTAAGTCCAGCTTCATCAACTCGATGATCACCTCCATCCTGATGCGGGCGAAGCCGGCGGAAGTGCGCATGGTCCTGGTCGATCCGAAGCGAGTCGAGCTGGCCGCGTACCAGGGCGTGCCGCATCTGATCACCCCGATCATCACCAACCCCAAGAAGGCCGCCGAGGCGCTGCAGTGGGTCGTCAAAGAGATGGACATGCGCTACGACGACCTCGCGTCGTTCGGCTTCCGTCACATCGACGACTTCAACCGGGCCGTGCTGGCGAACGAGATCGTGCTGCCTGCCGGGTCCGAGCGTCACCTGCAGCCCTACCCCTACCTGCTGGTCGTCGTCGACGAGCTGGCCGACCTGATGATGGTGGCGCCACGGGACGTGGAGGACAGCATCGTGCGCATCACCCAACTGGCGCGCGCCTCGGGCATCCATCTCGTCCTGGCGACTCAGCGCCCCAGCGTCGATGTCGTGACCGGGCTGATCAAGGCCAACGTCCCGTCGCGGCTGGCATTCGCCGTGTCGTCGATGACCGACTCCCGCGTGATCCTGGACCAGCCCGGCGCCGACAAGCTGATCGGGCAGGGCGACGGGCTGTTCCTGCCGATGGGCGCGTCCAAGGCCATCCGCGTCCAGGGCGCCTGGGTCACCGAGGACGAGATCGCCGCCGTGGTGTCGCACGTCACGGCTCAGGCCCGCCCCGAGTACCGCGATGACGTCGCAGCGGTGATCGAGAGGCGTGAGGTCGACGGAGACATCGGCGATGACCTCGAGCTGCTGCTGCAGGCGGCAGAACTCGTCGTGAACACGCAGTTCGGCTCCACGTCGATGCTGCAGCGCAAGCTGAGGGTGGGTTTCGCCAAAGCCGGGCGGCTCATGGATCTGCTGGAGTCCCGCGAGATCGTCGGCCCGTCCGAGGGCTCGAAGGCACGCGATGTCCTCGTGACGCCGGAACAGCTCGGCGAGGTGCTCTCGCGCCTGCGCGGTGCCCCCGCCGCGGCCGCACCCGGTGCCGGTTCGCCGCTCGACGCTGTTGCAGCACAGCACTCATCGGCAGGGGTGACCGGATATCCTGAGGACGACGGCCCCTCGGACGAGGACGCCTGGAGTCTGACCGGCAGGGAGTGACATGAGCGCGACGCCGCCCGTCTCCTCTCCTCAGCCTGCAGCCCGCCCCAACCCGATGAAGGGGCGCGTCGCGTCGCGGGGTGAGACCCCGGCCAGCGCAGGCAACGTGGCGAACATCGTCACCGTCGCCCGCATCCTGCTCGCACCGGTGTTCATCTGGATGCTGATCACCGACGCCGGGGCGGACGGCCTCTTCCGGTGGCTGGCTGCCGGCCTGTTCCTGCTGGCGATCCTGACCGATGCGGTCGACGGCTTCCTGGCCCGCGACCGGAACCTGGTGACCGATCAGGGCAAGCTGCTCGACCCCATCGCCGACAAGGTGCTCATCGGCGGAGCACTGGTCGGTCTGTCGATCCTGGGTGAGCTGCCCTGGTGGGTGACTGCGGTCATCCTGGTGCGGGAGGTCGGCATCACGGTGTGGCGTCTCGTCGCCCTGCGGGATCACGTCATCCCGGCCGGAATCCTCGGCAAGATCAAGACCTGGGTTCAGGCGATCGCCATCAGCTTCGCGCTGGTGCCGTTCCCGTCGCTGCTCGGGGAATGGGTGAATGTGGTCAACGCGGTGCTGATGACCGCGGCCCTTGCACTGACCCTGGTGAGTGGCATCGAGTACCTGGGTCACGCATGGCGGGCGGACAGGGCCAAGAAGGCCGCCGCCGCCGCGACACCGTGAGCGACGCCTCCGAGATCATCGCGATCCTGCGCGCCCGCGGTCTCACGCTCGCCGTCGCGGAGTCGCTGACCGGCGGCCTGCTCGTCGCCGAGCTGGTGTCGGTGCCCGGCGCATCCTCCGTGCTGCGCGGGGGAGTGGTCGCCTACGCCACGGACCTCAAAGCCACGCTGCTGGGGGTGGATGCGGCTCTGCTGGCGGCCTCCGGACCCATCCACCCGGATGTCGCGCGTGCCATGGCAGAGGGGGCGCGCCGGCGGCTGGGGGCGGACGTCGGAATCGCGACGACGGGAGCCGCCGGGCCCGACCCGCAGGACGGCCACGCACCCGGTGAGGTGTGGCTGGGTTTCGCCGTCGGAGCCGACGTGACGGCGGTGGGCCTCGCACTGGGGGGTGACCGCGAGGCGATCCGGAGCGACACTGTCTCCGAATCACTGTCGCGACTTCGGCAGCTCCTCCAGGAATAGGCGGCGTTTCGATCTCGTTACAAGTCGTGTCGTCACAGGCACCACGCAGACGACACGAATTAGAGTTTGATCATCGGGCAGGGTATGTTTACCCCTCCCCGGTCAATGAGCACACGAGGAGAGGGAGGCCATCATGGTCCTGGTTCGTCAAGAAATCGGCGACGTCCTCCGTGACTTCCGCCTGCAGAAGGCGATGACTCTCCGCCAGGTCGCTTCGCGCGCATCGGTCGCGCTCGGCTACCTGAGCGAGGTGGAGCGGGGCCAGAAAGAGGCCTCGAGCGAGATCCTCGCGTCGGTCGCGGACGCGCTCGACACCCCGATCTCGGTCATCATGCGCGAGGTGGGCGACCGTCTCGCCATCGTCGAGGGCGTCAGCTTCGCCGACCGCACTGTCGGGGGCGTGCGTGTGCGATTCGACGGCCACGCCGTCGTTCCCGACACACTGCCCGACGAGCTCGTCGCAGAATTCGACGCAGACCTGGTCAGCCGGTAGATCTGGCTGCCGCGTCCCGCGGCACACGACATCACGATGCCCCCGGTTTCCGCCGGGGGCATCGTCGTGTGAGGAGCGGGCGTCGTTCAGCGGGATGCATCAGGATGTCAGGGTGAAGCTGAGCGAGTTCCAGAACGCCGTGGAGGAGGAGTTCGGTGCGTTCGGCCGCGTGCTCCTCAAGGACACGGTGATCGTGGAGCTCGGCAACCGCACCCCGAACGAGGCGCTCGCCGCGGGGATCGCGGCACGTGAGGTGTGGCTGGCTCTCTGCCGCGTGCAGGAGGTCCCGCCGCAGCGCTGGCATGGAGCGGGCAGGCCCACCCCGCCGCGCGGCTGAGCGACACGCCGGTCGCTCGTCCTCTCGAATAAACGTTCGAATTCACGTAGTCTCCTTCTCAACGTCATTCGAAGACGAGTTGTGCACGTTCCGCCCGTCGCTCCGGCCTCATGTCGGTGCTCGGGCGTAGCTTCGAACTCGTCGGGAACGACCAGCCCTGTCAAGAAGTCACAGGCCTTGCAGCATCGGCCAGTGCCGGATCGGCAGCCTACGGGCGCACCACACAGTGCGTGAGAATCGCGCACGAACGAAGGAGACCGGAAATGCCCTCACCTGCAGACCGCGAGAAGGCCCTCGAAACGGCACTCGCACAGATCGACCGCCAGTTCGGCAAAGGCAGTGTCATGCGCCTCGGCAGCGATGAGCGGGCGCCGGTCGCCATCATCCCCACCGGCTCCATCGCGCTCGACGTCGCTCTCGGCATCGGGGGTCTTCCCCGCGGCCGCATCGTCGAGATCTACGGTCCTGAATCGTCGGGTAAGACGACCCTGACCCTTCACGCCATCGCCAACGCCCAGCGCGGCGGCGGTATCGCGGCCTTCATCGACGCCGAGCACGCGCTCGATCCCGAATACGCCAAGAAGCTGGGTGTCGACATCGACGCGCTGCTGGTGTCGCAGCCCGACACCGGTGAGCAGGCGCTCGAGATCGCCGACATGCTGGTCCGCTCCGGATCGATCGACCTCATCGTCATCGACTCGGTCGCCGCGCTCGTGCCCAAGGCCGAGATCGAGGGCGAGATGGGCGACAGCCACGTCGGCCTGCAGGCCCGCCTCATGTCGCAGGCGCTCCGCAAGCTCACCGGTGGTCTCAGCCAGACGAACACGACCATGATCTTCATCAACCAGCTCCGCGAGAAGATCGGTGTGTTCTTCGGCAGCCCCGAGACGACCGCGGGTGGCAAGGCGCTCAAGTTCTACGCATCGGTACGGCTCGACATCCGCCGCATCGAGACCCTGAAAGACGGCACGGATGCGGTGGGAAACCGCACGCGCGTCAAGGTCGTCAAGAACAAGATGGCGCCGCCCTTCAAGCAGGCCGAGTTCGACATCCTGTACGGAACCGGCATCTCCCGCGAGGGCAGCCTGATCGACTACGGCGTGGAGCACGAGATCGTCCGCAAGTCGGGTGCCTGGTACACCTACGACGGTGACCAGCTGGGCCAGGGCAAAGAGAACGCCCGCAGCTTCCTGATCGAGAACGCCGCAACGGCAGACGAGATCGAGAAGAAGATCCTCGTCAAGCTCGGCATCGGGGCAGAGGGCAAGGCGGCGGCTGCCGCCGCGGCCGATGCCGCTGCTCCGCTCGCGGTACCGGTGATCGACGATCCCGCGGCTCGGGACGAGTTCCCGCTGCCCGTCGCGGCTGGGGAGTAACGACCATGGAGCGGTCCGACGCAGTGCCCGAGGGCCACCCGCAGGAAGCCGGCGCGCGCCTCGCGCCCGTCACCTACCTGCCCGGCGTGCAGCCGCCGGACCGCTCCGCCCATCCTTCTTCCGCCCGCCCCGCTTCCCCCCGCCCCTCTTCGGGCGCCCCGGCGGGCATCGTGCGGCCGAGCTTTGCGGCGATGTACAACGAGGAGCCCGAGGAGCCCGCTGAGTCCCACGAGCCCGAAGAGCCCGACGAACTCCCGCGCGATCGCGATGGCGACCTGGCTCGTGCCGAGAACGTCTCCATGCATGCCCTCACCCGCCGCGGCCAGTCGCGACGTGAACTCGAACGCACTCTGCGTTCGCGGGACCTGCCCGACGATGTCATCTCGCACGAGATCGAGCGGCTCGAGCGTGTCGGTCTGATCGACGACGTCGCTCTCGCGCAGAACCTCGTGGGCGTGCTGCAAGAGCGCAAAGGGCTCGGGCGCACGGGCATCGCCAGCGAGCTGACCCGGCGGCTGCTCTCGCCTGCGGCCATCGAGTACGCACTCGAGCTCGTCGACACCGGAGAAGAGCTCGCACGGGCACGTGAACTGGCCGTCAAACGCGCCGGTCAGCTGACGTCGTACGACCGCGTCACAGCAGAACGACGGCTCTCCGGATTCCTCGCCCGGCGCGGGTACTCCGGCAGCACCGTACGTGCGGCCGTCGAGCACGCTCTGTCCGGGCGACAGTCCTCCGCAAGCAAATCCGGCGGGGTCCGGTTTCGTTGACAGCGGGTACGGCGCAGGCCGTACGCTCATGACATGAAAACCTTGCACAAGGCATCACTTTCTGCGCTCGGTCTCCTGGCCGCAGTCGCGCTCACAGGCTGTTCGCTGCTCTCGCCCTCGACGCCGACGGACCCGTCGACGGCTCCGACCCCGGACGCACCGTCCGTGACGGTCGAGGACCTCAACGACACCAGCTGGGCGGGCACCGACTCCGAAGGCACCGACACCACCTTCACGTTCCACACAGGTGGCTCCACCGCTGTCAGCTTCAGCGGCAACCCCTACGACGACCCGGGAGACACCTGGGCCCTCGAGGGCAGCACCCTCACCATCACCATCTACAACGTAGAAGGCGTCGGCGACGCCACCTACGTCGGTGATGTGACCGACCCCGCCGGCCCCATCGACCTCGCACTCACCTTCAGTGACGTCGAAGAGACCCGCACGCTCACCATCACCAAGGGCTAGCCCGACACATCGCAGCGGTCCTCGGGCCGCTGAGCACCGCCGCGGCCTCCAGGCGAATTACACTGGGCGAATCATGCCCACGACGACCCCAGAGACCGCGGCGGTGCTTTCGCGTCCGCGGACGTACGAGGTGCGCACATTCGGCTGCCAGATGAACGCGCACGACTCCGAGCGGCTCAGCGGTTCCCTCGAAGCGGCCGGCTACATCCGCGCTGACGGGCAACCCGCCGACGTCGTCGTCATCAACACGTGCGCCGTGCGCGAGAACGCCGACAACAAGCTCTACGGGACCCTCGGCCACCTCGCCAGCGTGAAACGCGAACACGACGGCATGCAGATCGCCGTCGGGGGCTGCCTCGCGCAGAAAGACAAGAGCGTCATCCTCGACCGAGCACCCTGGGTCGACGTCGTCTTCGGCACCCACAACATGGGCTCGCTCGCCACTCTCCTCGAACGCGCACGACACAACGGCGAAGCGCAGCTCGAGATCCTCGAGTCGCTCGAGACCTTCCCCTCCACCCTTCCCGCGCGACGTGACTCGACTCACAGCGGGTGGGTCTCCATCTCCGTCGGCTGCAACAACACCTGCACCTTCTGCATCGTGCCCGCGCTGCGCGGTAAAGAGAAAGACCGCCGTCCCGGCGACATCCTCAGCGAAATCGAGCTGCTCGTCGCCGACGGGGCCATCGAAGTGACCCTCCTCGGGCAGAACGTCAACTCCTACGGCGTGGAATTCGGCGACCGGCTCGCGTTCGGCAAACTGCTGCGCGCCGCCGGCCAGATCGACGGCCTCGAGCGGATCCGCTTCACCAGCCCCCACCCCGCCGCGTTCACCGACGACGTGATCGACGCGATGGCCGAGACCCCCAGCGTCATGCCGCAACTGCACATGCCCCTGCAGTCGGGCTCGGACCGCATCCTCAAAGCGATGCGCCGGTCCTACCGATCCGAGCGTTTCCTCGGCATCCTCGACCGGGTGCGCGACCGCATCCCGGATGCCGCCATCACCACCGACATCATCGTCGGGTTCCCGGGCGAGACCGAAGAGGACTTCGCCGACACCCTCCGCATCGTGGAGCAGGCCCGCTTCGCCTCCGCCTACACGTTCCAGTACTCCGTCCGGCCCGGAACCCCGGCCGCCACACTGCCCGACCAGCTGCCGAAAGCGGTCGTGCAGGAACGCTACGAACGTCTCGCCGACCTCCAAGACCGCATCTCGGCAGAAGAGAACGCCGCGCTGGTCGGCACCGGCGTCGAAGTGCTCGTCTCCGCGAGCGAAGGCCGTCGCGACGCCCGCACCGCGCGTCTGTCGGGTCGAGCACAAGACAACAGGCTGGTCCATTTCGACGTGCCCGAGGGCGGCCCCATCCCGCGCCCCGGCGACGTCGTCAGCGTCGTCGTGACCCGCGGCGCCCCCCACTACCTGATCGCCGCGCCCGCAGGAGCCACGCTGGCGGTCCGCCGCACCCGCGCGGGTGACGCCTGGGATCGCGCCGAAGCCGAGTCCTGCGCCATCCCGTCCCACAGCGATGCACCGGCCGCGACCGGCGCCGTGAACATCGGCCTCCCCACCCTCCGGGTCGGAGCCTGACGCTCATCGCGATCGTCGGGCCCACCGGGACCGGCAAGTCGCAGCTCTCCCTCGATCTGGCACACGAACTCGCCGGCCGGGGCCGGGCGGCCGAGATCGTCAACGCCGATGCCATGCAGCTGTACCGCGGCATGGACATCGGCACCGCAAAGCTCGCGCCGAGGGAACGCGACGGCATCCCGCATCACCTGCTCGATGTGCTGCACCCGCGCGAAGAAGCCAGCGCCGCGCGCTACCAGGCCGAGGCGCGCGCGATCATCGACGACATCCTGAGCCGGGATGCGGTGCCGATCCTGGTCGGCGGGAGCGGGCTCTACGTCTCCAGCGTGCTGTACGACTTCCGGTTTCCCGGGACGGACGCTGCCGTTCGCGAGCGGCTCGAGGCCGAACTCGACAGCGACGGCCCGGGCATCCTGCATCGCCGGCTGCGCGAGGTGGATCCCGAGGCCGCCGGCGCGATCGGGCCCAGCAACGGCAGGCGGCTGGTCCGCGCCCTCGAAGTGGTCGAGATCACGGGGGCGCCGTTCGGCGCCGGCCTGCCGTCCGAGAGCGACTTCTGGCGCCCCACCGTCACCCTCGGCCTCCGTATCGACCGCGCGGAGCTGATCCCACGGCTCGACCTGCGCGTGCGCGAGATGTGGCGGGCGGGTCTTCTCGACGAGGTCTCCGCGTTGGCGCCCGCCGGTTTCGGCGTGACCGCCTCGCGGGCCATCGGCTACGCGCAGGCGATCGCCCAGCTGGCGGGCGAAATGGACGAGCAGCAGGCGATGGAGCAGACGGCGACCTTGACCCGGCGGTATGCGCGGCGTCAGGTGGGGTGGTTCCGACGGTATGCGGGCACCACCTGGATCGAGGCCGCGGCTCCAGACCGGGTCGAGCAGGCGTTGCACGCGCTGGATACGCTGAACCTGTGACGACGCTCCATTTCACGAAGGGCCATGGGACCGGCAACGATTTCGTGCTGTTCGCCGACCCCGACGGCAAGCTCGACCTGAACGGCGAGCAGCTGGCGACCCTGGCCGACCGGCATTTCGGCATCGGCGGCGACGGCACGATCCGGGCGGTGCGCTCGGCGAACCTCTCGGTCGGGGCGGAGGCCCTGGCCGAGGATCCGGATGCCGAGTGGTTCATGGACTACCACAACGCCGACGGCAGCCCGGCCGAGATGTGCGGCAACGGGATCCGCGTCTTCGCCGGCTACCTGATCGCGAACGGCTTGCTCGAACTCGCGGTGGGGGCGACCGTGCCGATCGGCACGCGCGGCGGAGTGCGCATGTTGACGCGCGTGGACGGCGGCTACGAGGTCGACCTCGGCCCCTTCGTCGTCGCTCCCGGTGAGGCCATGGTCTCGGCCCGTCGCCTCGACGTCGCGCGTCCCGGCCTCGCGGTCGGGGTGGGGAATCCGCACGTCGTGGTCGCCCTGGCGGACGATGCGGAACTCGATGCGCTCGACCTGTCCGATGCCCCGCACGTCACACCGCGGCCCCCGAACGGCGCCAACGTCGAGTTCGTCGTCCCCGCTGAACCGCTCGTCGTCGACGGCGTGGGGCGCATCCGGATGCGCGTGCACGAGCGCGGCAGCGGCGAGACGCTGTCCTGCGGCACCGGTGCCGCGGCCGCAGCCCTGGCGACCCGCGAGTGGGCGGGGGAGGGGGCGCCGGATTCCTGGCGCGTCGAGGTGCCCGGCGGAGTCGTCGGAGTGCGGGTGGCGGGTGGCCACGTCCACCTGAGCGGACCGGCCGAACTCGTCTACGAGGGCGACTACACCCTCGCGCGCTAGCCCAGCTGGGGCAGGTCGATCGACTGCGTCTCGCCGGTGCCGGAGCGGTGTCGCACGCGCAGCACCCGGTAGCCCTTGTGGGTGGCCGCGCGCAGCACCGCGAAATCCTCGGGCAGCGCCGACTGCAGCCAGCGATGCAGCGAATCCGATCCCAGGTTGCGCTGCACGACCAGCCAGGCATCCGATCCGGGCTCCAGGCGCGGCAGCCAGAGCTTCAGCATGTCGTGCAGTTCGTTCTTGCCGACCCGGATCGGCGGGTTGGACCAGATGGTCGTGAATCCGACGTCGGCGGGAACATCTGCGGGCAGGCAGGCGTTGATGTTGGTGAGGCCGAGGCCGGCCGCGTTGCGACGCAGCAGGTCCAGCGCACGTTCGTTGACATCCACCGCCCACACCGTGGCGTGGGGGGAGTCGAGTGCGAGCGTGAGGGCGATCGGACCCCACCCGCACCCCAGATCGAGCAGGTTTCCACCGGGCGGCGGGGCCGGGGTGTGACCGAGCAGCACGCCGGTGCCGGCGTCGACACGCTCGGGGCTGAAAACGCCTCCTGCGGTGGTCAGGGAGAGCGTCCGGCCGGCCAGCTGGACCGTGATCGAGCGCAGCTTGAACTCGCCTCCGGGGCTCGCCGAGAAGTAGTGTTCCGCCTCGGCCATGCAGAGAACTTATCGAATACGACGAACTAGGGTGAAGCGATGACCGGCGACGACGACAAGATGCTCGACCGCGTTCTGGCGACCGAGGACACGCGATCCGCCGGCTACGCGCGGTTCGGCACTCAGCGTGCGTCGGCGCTGCAGGAGGACGACCTCGCGACCGCCGCGACCGACGGCGACCAGCTGGATCGCGAAGAACGTGCCTCGCTGCGCCGTGTGCCCGGCCTCAGCACCGAGCTCGAAGACGTCACCGAGGTCGAATACCGGCAGCTGCGCCTCGAGAACGTGGTGCTCATCGGGGTGTATTCCAAGGGCGCCTCGGGAGACTCGCTCGAAGAGGCAGAGAACTCGATGCGGGAACTCGCCGCGCTGGCCGAGACCGCCGGCGCCGTCGTGCTCGACGGGCTGCTGCAGCGCAAGTCCCACCCCGACCCCAGTACATACCTCGGGCGCGGCAAGGTGCAGGAACTTGCAGAGGTCGTGGCGGCGCTGGGTGCCGACACCGTCGTCGCCGACACCGAACTGGCTCCCAGCCAGCGCCGCGCGCTGGAAGACGCGGTGACGGTGAAGGTCATCGACCGCACGGCGGTCATCCTCGACATCTTCAGCCAGCACGCCAAGAGCCGCGAAGGCAAGGCGCAGGTCGAACTCGCGCAGCTCGAATACCTGCTGCCGCGCCTGCGTGGCTGGGGTGAGTCGATGTCGCGGCAGGCCGGTGGCCAGGTCGGTTCCGGCAACGGGATGGGTAGCCGCGGACCGGGTGAGACCAAGATCGAGCTCGACCGGCGCCGCATCCACACCCGCATGTCCCGTCTGCGCAAGCAGATCAAGGGATTCGCGCCTGCTCGCGAGGCCAAGCGCGCCAACCGCGACCGGTTCGCGGTGCCGAGTGTCGCGATCGCCGGCTACACCAACGCCGGCAAGTCGAGCCTGCTCAACCGGCTGACGAAGGCCGGGGTCCTGGTCGAGAACGCACTGTTCGCGACCCTCGACCCGACCGTGCGCCGCAGCCGCACACCCGACGGACGCGAGTTCACGCTCGCCGACACCGTCGGATTCGTGCGCAACCTGCCGCACCAACTGGTCGAGGCGTTCCGCTCGACGCTCGAGGAGGTCGGCGCGTCCGACGTCATCGTGCATGTCGTCGATGCCTCGCACCCCGATCCGGCTGCGCAACTCGCGACCGTGCGGGATGTCATCGGCGACGTGGGTGCGC
Organism: Schumannella sp.; assembly: GCA_025463555.1. GTDB lineage: Bacteria > Actinomycetota > Actinomycetes > Actinomycetales > Microbacteriaceae > JBDSKH01. The sequence goes on along the minus strand of JAODAS010000059.1, from coordinate 8,913 downwards.
GCGACCTTCCCGAGATCGTGGCCTTCAACAAGAGCGACCTCGTCGACGACGACCGGCGGATGCTGTTGCGGGGCCTCGAGCCGAACGGCGTGTTCGTCAGCGCCCGCACCGGCGCAGGCATCGACGAGCTGACGGAGCGCATCGCAGAGCTGCTGCCCGCGCCGGAGGTCGAGGTCGAGTTGCTGGTGCCGTACGACCGGGGCGAGATCATCTCGCGCCTGCACGTCAGCGGCCGGGTGCTGTCGACCGACTACGAAGAGGGCGGGACTCGCGTGCGTGCGCTGGTTCATCCCGCCCGCATGGCCGAGGTGCAGGAGTTCGCTCTGTAACACGCCGCAACCTGCTGACCCGCCGCGTTAACCTGGAATGTCGCGGGCCCGCGACGCGGAGCAACAGCCGAGCCCGGCATCTGCTCCAGTGGCTACCGCCTGCGCGCGACACTGGAGAGGTGAGACCGACGCCCACGTTCTCGTTCGAGCTCTATCCGCCGCGCAACGCCGAGGCCGATGCGGCCCTGCAGCGCGAGCTGATCCCGCTCGTGGCGGCGGGGCCGGAGTTCATCAGCGTCACCTACGGCGCGAACGGCTCCAGCCGCGGCGTCTCGCTCGATGTGCTGCGCCACCTCCTGCACAACACCGAGGTGCAGCCGATGGCGCACCTCACCTGCGTGGGTTCGTCGTATGCCGAGGCGTCCCGGTTGATCCGTGAGTTCCTGGATGCCGGGGTCACCAGCTTCCTGGCGTTGCGTGGCGATCCGCCCGCGGGTGTCGCAGAGGAAGATGTGGATCTCGGCGACCTGCGCAGCGCCGGTGAGCTGGTGCAACTCATCCACAACGTGCAATTGGAACGCGAGCCGTTCCTGCAGCACGAGGTGCCGGGATTCCCCGGCGCCAAGCGCATCGCCAGCGGCCGGCCTGTGACGATCGCCGTCGCCGCGTTCCCGAACGGGCATCCGCGGTCCCGCTCGCGTTCACAGGACCTCGACACCCTGCTCGCCAAAGAGGCGGCGGGCGCGAACCTCGCGATCTCGCAGCTGTTCTTCGAGGCGGACGACTACCTCTCCTTCGTCGACGCAGCGCGCGCCGCGGGTGTCACCATGCGCATCCTGCCCGGCATCATGCCGGTTCTGAGCGTCGCGCGGCTGCATCGCGTGGTCCAATTGAGCGGCGAGGCGGTCCCGACCGGCCTGCTCCGCGACCTCGAACGTGCCGGCGCTGCAGAAGAGGCAGCGGCGATCGGGACCACCCACGCGACAACGCTGGCACGCGACCTGCTCGACGGCGGCGCCTCCGGCATCCACCTGTACACCTTCAACCGCTCCCATGCCCCGCTCGCCGTCCTCGGCGGCGCGGGTCTGCTCGACACGACGAGGATCCCCGCATGACCCCCACCTTCCCCACCGGCACCATCCTGGGTTACCCGCGCATCGGGCGGCGACGCGAACTGAAGCGCGCCGTCGAGGCGTTCTGGAAGCACGACATCGGCGTCGACGAGCTCGAGCAGACCGCAGCGGGCCTTCGCGCCGCGACCCGCGATCGCCTCGCCGCACTCGGACTGGGGCGCACCGACTCCTCGATCCCCGAATCGTTCTCGTTCTACGACCAGGTTCTGGATGCCGCGGTCACCGTGGGCGCGATTCCCGAGCGGTTCGCCGATCTCATCTCGGACGACGGAACGCTGGATCTCGCCGGATACTTCACCATCGCCCGCGGCGAAGGCGACAAGGCGCCGCTGGAGATGACGAAGTGGTTCGACTCGAACTACCACTACCTGGTGCCTGAGATCGGGCCCTCCACGCAGTTCCGTCTCGCAAGCGACCGGCTGGTGCGCGAGGTCGCCGAGGCGAAGGCCGCCGGCTACGTCACGCGTCCGGTCGTCGTCGGGCCGGTGACTCTGCTTCTGCTGAGCAAGGCGGCGGATGGTGCGCCAGCCGGCTTCGCGCCGCTCAGCACGCTCGAGCAACTGCTGCCCGTGTACTCCGACCTGCTCGACCGCCTCGCCGCGGCCGGTGCCGAATGGGTGCAACTGGATGAGCCCGCACTCGTCAGCGAGTCGATCGAGACCCCGCGCGGTGAGGTGCTCGCGGCCGTGCAGACCGCCTATGGCGTGCTCGGAGCCGACCGTCCGCTGGGAATCCTCGTCGCGGCACCATACGGGTCTCTCGACGACGCGCTGCCAGTGCTCGAAGCCGCGCCGATCGACGCGATCGCTCTCGACCTGGTGAAGGGCGCCGTGCCCGCTGGTGCGACGACCGACAAGGTCCTGGTCGGCGGCGTGATCGACGGGCACAACATCTGGCGCGGCGATCTCGCGTCCGCGTTCGGCAAGCTCGAGGCCCTGCGTGCGCTGTCGCCGCACGTCTCCGTCGCCACGTCTACGAACCTGTTCCACACGCCGCACGACGTCGAGGACGAGCCCGACCTGTCGGCACAGCTCAAGAGCTGGCTGGCGTTCGCGGATCAGAAGGTCGCCCAGGTCGAGATCCTCGCGCGCGGCCTGCGCGACGGCAGGGACGCGATCCAGAGCGAACTCGCCGCCGCATCCGCCGCCCTCGCCGATCGCCACCAGGCCGCCGGCGTGCGCGACGGTGCGGTGCGTCAGCGGGTCGCGGGGCTCGACGACAGCGCCTTCACCCGCAGCGACTACGAGACCCGGCGTGCCGCGCAGGATGCGGCGTTCGGTCTGCCGGCGTTGCCCACGACGACGATCGGGTCGTTCCCGCAGACGGGGGCGATCCGCAAGGAGCGTGCTCGTTTCACCAAGGGCGAGATCGATCAGGCGGAGTATGAGGGCTTCCTCGAGCAGGAGATCCGCGACGTCGTCGAACTGCAGGAGCGCATCGGCCTCGACGTGCTGGTGCACGGGGAGCCAGAGCGCAACGACATGGTGCAGTACTTCGCCGAGAACCTCGACGGTTTCGCGGTCACGGTCAATGGATGGGTGCAGTCGTACGGTTCCCGCGCGACCCGCCCCAGCATCCTGTGGGGAGATGTCGCACGACCTGCGCCCATCACCGTGCGCTGGTCGACGTTCACCCAGAGTCTCACCCAGAAGCCGGTCAAGGGCATGCTCACCGGGCCGGTCACGATCCTGGCGTGGTCCTTCGTGCGCGACGACCAGCCGCTGGGTGAGACCGCGAACCAGGTCGCGCTCGCGTTGCGCGACGAGATCGCCGATCTCGAGGCTGCCGGGATCGGCATCATCCAGGTCGACGAGCCCGCGCTGCGCGAACTCCTGCCACTGAAGAAGCGCGACCAGCGGGCGTACCTGGACTGGTCGGTCGGATCGTTCAAGCTCGCGACCTCGGGCGTCGTCGACGCGACCCAGATCCACACCCATCTCTGTTACTCGGAGTTCGGCGTCGTCCTCGATGCGATCGACCGCCTCGATGCGGACGTCACCTCGATCGAGTCGGCGCGCTCCCGCGGCGAGGTCGTCCCCGAGCTGAAGCGCAGCGGTTTCGCCCGCGGCATCGGCCCCGGTGTGTACGACATCCACTCGCCCCGCGTTCCCAGCGAGGCCGAGGTGCAAGAGCTGCTCGAGGCCGCCGTCGCGGCGATCCCGCTGCGACAGGTCTGGGTGAACCCCGACTGCGGCCTCAAGACCCGCGGCTACGACGAGACCGTCGCGTCGCTCGAGAACGTGCTCGCCGCGACCCGGGCGGTTCGGGCCAAGCTCTAGGTCGCCCCACAGGCCGCCGACCTACTCTGGCGGGCATGAGACTGGCGGTGCGCGAGACCGGAACCCTCGATTCGGGGGACCATCCGCGCACCGCCGTTCTCATCCACGGCATCATGTCGGATTCGCGCGCCTGGCACCGCGTCACCGCGGAGCTGGAGCGACGCGGGTTCCGTGTGCTCGCGGTAGATCTCGCGGGGCATGGCCGCAGCCCGCGTGCCCGTCGCTACTCACCGGCGGCATGGGCGGACGACGTGGTCGAGACCGTGCGTCCGCTGCTGACCCGCCAACCCGATCTGGTGATGGGGCATTCGCTCGGTGCCCTGGTGGCATCCCTCGTCGCCGATCGCCTCTCCCCGCGCACCACGGTGTACATCGATCCGGCGTTCGCGTTTCCCCGCGGCCTGCGCGGTCTGGTCTACAAGCTCGTGTTCTCCCTCTCGCCTCGTCCGCGCCGCTCGATTCTGGTCCGGATGAACCCGAAGTGGGACGCCGCGGACGTCGAGATCGAGCTCGCGGGGTTGCGCGACTGGGATCGCCGGACCCTGCTCGGCTTTGCGGACACCCGCCATCTCGTGCCCCCGGCGTCGATCGTCGCCCCGTCGCTCGTCGTCCTCGCCGAGAAGAGCCTGCTGATCACCGCTCCCGTCGCCGCGTCGCTGCGCAAGCTCGGGATGACGGTGGAGACCGTGCCAGGAACCGGTCACGCGGTCTTCCGCGACGAGCCGGTGCGGTTCGCCCGGCTCCTGGGCCGCTGGCTGGATCGCACGCTGCCTACGACGCCGTAGCCCAGCCCGCGGCTGGTCCGATCAGACGGAGCGCAGCACCGCCACGATCTTGCCGAGCACCTCGGCGTCATCGCCGAGGATCGGCTCGAAGGCGGAGTTGCGCGGAAGAAGCCAGGTGTGGCCGTCGCGCTGACGGAACACCTTGACCGTCGCCTCGCCATCCAGCATCGCCGCCACGATCTCGCCGTTGTCGGCGCTCTTCTGCTGCCGGACCACCACCCAGTCGCCGTCGCAGATGGCTGCGTCGATCATCGACTCGCCCACGACCTTGAGCATGAAGAGGTCGCCCTTGCCCACCAGCTGGCGGGGGAGGGGGAAGACCTCGTCGACCTGCTGATCCGCCGTGATCGGGATGCCGGCCGCGATGCGGCCGACGAGAGGTACCATCGCCGCATCCTGCACCTGGGGGCCGGTGTCGACGTTGTCGCCACTGCTCGACGGGAGCTCGATGAGCACTTCGAGCGCGCGCGGGCGGTTGGGGTCACGGCGCAGGTATCCGCTGAGCTCGAGCTGGTTGAGCTGGTGGGTCACGCTCGACAGCGACGACAGCCCGACGGCGTCGCCGATCTCGCGCATGCTCGGCGGATAACCGCGGCTCGCCACGGAGCGCTGGATCATCTCGAGGATCGCCAGCTGCTTGTCGCTCAGGCTGGTGCGGCGGCGCGTGCGGTCGCCGGTGCCTTCGACTGCGCCATCCACTGTGCCTTCGACGCTGCCCGCGTCAGCAGGTGAGTCGCTCATGGTTCCCTCCAGAAATGTCAGTGGCCGGTGATCGAATCATGCCGACGATCGAAACTGTATCCATTACCGGGCGTCGCGGCAAACATCTGTTCGAGTGTGTCGCGGCATCCGGTGCAGAAATCCAGCTTCGGGGTTGAACATATGTTCGATCGAATGTATGTTCGGAACACAGGTTCGCATCCGGCTCCTCCGGCCGAGCGAGACGGATGCGGAACCTGTCCAATCGGTCCATACAAGTTCTGGCTCCACTGAAAGGGCGCACGATGACCAGCATCGCGTTCGGCACCGCACCGGCAGCCCGGCTCCGCCTCACGTCACGTGGGCGGATGGTGTTCGGCACACTCGCGGCGATCCCGGTCGTCGCCATCGCCGTCGCGCTGGGCATCGGCGCCGGGGGAGCGCACGCGACACTCGACAGCGGATCGACGACGTTCGAATACATCAGCGTCGCGCCGGGGCAGTCGCTGTGGCAACTGGCCGAGCAGGTCGCGCCGCAGGCGGATCCGCGCGAGGTGGTCGCCGACATCCTGTCGCTCAACAACCTCGAATCGGGCGACGTCCAGCCCGGCCAGGAGCTCGCGATTCCCGCGGAGTACGCGCACTAGCCTTCGCGCCACAACGCACAGGCCGCAAGCCACGCGCCGTCACAGTCCTCCCCGCTGAATAGGCTGGATGGGTGGCCACGCTCGACGACCTGCCGATCCGCGACGACCTGCGCGGCCTGAGCCCGTACGGCGCTCCGCAGAGGCACGTGCGCTACGCCCTCAACGTCAACGAGAACACCCACGCTGTGCCGGAAGGTGTCGCCCGGCACATCGTCGAATCGCTTGCGGCCGCGGTGCTCACCATCAACCGCTACCCCGACCGGGAGTTCACTTCCCTTCGCGAGTCGCTTGCCGCCTATCTCGGCGCCGACATCGCACCGGAACAGATCTGGGCCGCGAACGGCTCCAACGAGATCATCCAGCAGCTGCTGCAGGCATTCGGCGGGCCGGGCCGCAGCGTGCTCGGATTCCCTCCTACCTATTCGATGCATTCGATCATCGCCTCCGGGACGGGGACACGGTGGCTGACGGCAGAACGTGACGCGGCATACACGCTCAGCCCAGAGACCGTCGTCGCGGCGATCGAACGCGAGCAACCCGACCTGGTCTTCCTGTGCGCGCCCAACAACCCGACGGGCACGCCGGTCGCGCTCGAGACCATCGAGGCCGCCTACGCGGCGACCCCCGGCATCCTGTTCGTCGACGAGGCATACGCCGAGTTCATGCCGCCCGGAACCCCGAGCGCGCTCACGCTCCTCGACGGGCGCGAGCGCCTCGTCGTGTCGCGCACGATGAGCAAAGCGTTCGCCTTCGCCGGCGCGCGCGTCGGGTACCTCGCCGCCGATCCCGCTGTGGCCGACGCGCTGCGGCTCGTGCGCCTGCCGTACCACCTGTCGGCGCTGACGCAGGCGGCCGCCGTCGCCGCTCTCGCCCACGCTCCGGAGATGTTGGCGATGGTGGACGACATCTCCCGGCAGCGTGACCGGTTGCTCGCAGAACTGCCGGTGCTGGGCTATCGGGCGTTCGATTCTCAGGCGAACTTCGTCCTCTTCGATGGCGTGGCCGACCCGGCCGCCACGTTCCGGGCCCTGCTCGAGCGCGACATCCTGATCCGCGATGTCGGACTGCCGGGGGCGCTTCGCGTTACGGCCGGAACCGAGGCGGAGACGACCGCGTTCCTGGCAGCGCTGGCAGAGCTCGGTCCCGGCGGGGCCCCGGTAGGATCGGCGGCATGAGCAGCCCGAGCCCGAGGACCGCGACGCTCTCTCGCGCGACCAGCGAGTCGAGCATCGAGCTGTCGCTGAATCTCGACGGCTCCGGTGTGTCCCGCATCGACACCACCGTGCCCTTCTTCGACCACCTGCTCACCGCCTTCTCGAAGCACTCGCTGATCGATCTGACCGTCACGGCGACGGGCGATACCCAGATCGACGTGCACCACACCGTCGAGGACACCGCGATCGTGCTCGGCACGGCGATCAAAGAGGCACTGGGAGACAAGACCGGCATCGGCCGCTACGGTGACGCCGTCGTGCCGCTCGACGAGGCACTGGCCCAGGCTGTCGTGGATGTCTCGGGCCGCCCGTATCTCGTCCACTCGGGCGAGCCTGCCGGCTATGCGCACCACCTGATCGGCGGCCATTTCACCGGTTCGCTCGTGCGTCACGTCTTCGAGTCGATCGCGTTCAACGCCGGGATCACGGTGCACATCTCGGTGCTCGCCGGGCGCGACCCGCACCACATCGCGGAGGCGGAGTTCAAGGCGTTCGCCCGTGCGTTGAGGCGGGCCGTCGAACCGGACCCCCGCGTGCAGGGCATTCCCTCAACCAAGGGCGCGCTGTAGAGATGGTCGCTGCGGCACCGCAGGTCGTCGTGCTCGACTACGGTTCCGGCAACGTGCACTCGGCCGCGAAAGCGCTCGAGGCGGCCGGCGCCCGGGTCGAGCTGACCGCTGACCGGGATCGCGTCGCGGCCGCCGACGGCCTGCTGGTCCCCGGCGTGGGCGCCTTCTCCGCCGTCATGGCCGGACTGGACGCCGTGCGGGGCCCCGAATTGATCGGCCGCCGCCTCGCGGGTGGCCGGCCGGTACTCGGCATCTGCGTCGGCATGCAGGTGCTGTTCGACCGAGGCATCGAACGCGGAACCGACACCGAGGGGCTGGGCGAATGGCCGGGCCTCGTCGACGAGCTCACCGCTCCCGTCCTGCCCCACATCGGCTGGAACACGGTGGAGGCCCCCGCTGACTCCGTGCTCTTCCAGGGCGTCGCCGACGAGCGCTTCTACTTCGTGCACTCCTACGCCGCCCGCGAGTGGACCCTCGAGGGCCACGGTGCGTTCCCGTCGCCGCGGGTCACCTGGGCCGAGCACGGCGAGCGTTTCGTCGCGGCTGCCGAGAACGGTCCGCTTTCGGCGACGCAGTTCCACCCCGAGAAGTCCGGAGAGGCGGGCATCCGCCTCCTCGCGAACTGGCTGAACACGCTCTGAATCCGGGCGCGGGATTTCCGCGTACGATCGACTTCTTGTGACCGAGTTCAACACGGCCCCCGCACTCACGCTGCTTCCCGCCGTCGATGTCGCCGACGGCAAAGCGGTTCGCCTCACCCAGGGCGAGGCGGGGAGCGAGACCAGCTACGGCGATCCGGTCGAAGCAGCCGATCTGTGGTCGTCGCAGGGCGCCGAGTGGATCCATCTGGTCGACCTGGACGCGGCATTCGGTCGCGGCAACAACCACGCGATCATCAAGAAGGTCGTGAAGAACACGCCCCGGCGGGTCGCCATCGAACTGTCGGGCGGCATCCGTGACGATGCGAGCCTGGATGCGGCGCTCGCCACAGGCGCGAAGCGCATCAACTTGGGGACCGCGGCGTTGGAGAACCCGGAGTGGGCCGCCCACGTGATCGCCGAGTTCGGGGACGCGATCGCCGTCGGGCTCGACGTCCGCGGAACGACTCTCGCCGCTCGCGGCTGGACGCAGGAGGGCGGCGACCTCTGGGCGGTCATGGACCGTCTCGAGGCGGCCGGATGCGCACGCTATGTGGTCACGGACGTGACGAAGGACGGGACCCTCCAGGGTCCGAATCTCGACCTGCTGCGTCAGGTGATGGACCGCACACCGAAACCGGTGATCGCATCCGGCGGCATCGCGAACCTCGACGACATCC
>JAODAS010000044.1 GCA_025463555.1 Schumannella sp. | reverse complement strand
CCGTCGAGCCCCGATTCACCGTGGATGCTCTCGGCGGTCTCGACCTGCCGCACGAGCGGGCGCGCTGCGCCGCGAGCGAAGGGCACTCCCACGATGCCGGCGACGCGGGCCACCGAGAGGGCGTTGCGAGTGACCTTGTCGATCGTCTGGTTGCCGACGACGGTGGTGACACCGACCAGTTCGATGTCGGGATTGCCGTGAGCGAGCAGCAGCGCGACGGCGTCGTCGTGGCCCGGATCGCAGTCCAGGATGATCTTGCGGGGCATGCCCTCAGCCTACGGAACCGGGACGGGGCGGGGTTCTCGGCCCCGCGCACGATAAATTGAGGGAATGAGCGACGCCGCCTCCGCGCTTCCCGGTAGCCGGGTGCCGATCCGTGACCTTCCGAAGGTCTCCCTCCATGACCACCTGGATGGCGGGCTGCGACCGCAGACCATCATCGAGCTGGCGGAACCGCTGGGGCTGGATCTGCCGGCCGACGGAGCCGAGGCGCTCGCGACCTGGTTCGCGGAGAAGTCGGACAGCGGTTCGCTCGTGGAGTACCTGAAGACATTCGATGTCACCATCTCGGTCATGCAGACCCGCGAAGGTCTGGTTCGGGTCGCGCGGGACTTCGTCGAGGATCTCGTCGCCGACGGTGTCGTGTACGGCGAGATCCGCTGGGCTCCGGAGCAGCACCTGACCAGGCGACTCTCGCTCGACGAGACCGTCGAGGCCGTGCAGGAGGGTATCGACGAAGCGGTCGATGCGGCCCGCTCGGCCGGCCACGACATCCGGATCGGCCAGCTGGTCAGTGCGATGCGCCACCTCGAGCGCGGCACCGAGATCGCCGAGCTGGCCCTGCGCCACCGCGACCGCGGGGTGGTGGGATTCGACATCGCCGGACCGGAGGCCGGCTTCCCGGCCTCGCGACAGCGTGAGGCGTTCGATCTGCTTGCGGAGAACTGGTTCCCGGCGACGGTCCACGCGGGCGAGGCGGACGGGCTCGAGAGCATCCGCGGCGCCCTGATCGACGGCCGCGCGCTGCGGCTGGGCCACGGCGTGCGCATCGCGGAGGACATCACGGTCGAGGGCGAGGATGACGAAGCCCAGTTCGTCACACTGGGTCGTCTGGCCCAATGGGTCAAGGATCGCGGCGTCACCCTCGAGTGCAGCCCCAGCTCGAACCTGCAGACGGGGGCCTTCGCCGCGTGGGGCGACACCATGGAGGACCACCCGTTCGACATGCTGTACCAGCTCGGGTTCCGCGTGACGGTGAACACGGACAACCGCCTCATGAGCGCGACGACGCTGACGAAGGAGATCGGGATCCTCGCGGACGCGTTCGGGTACGACATCGACGACGTTCTGGCCTTCCAGCTGAATGCCGCCGACGCCGCGTTCATCCCGCTCGAGGACCGCGAAGAGCTGATCGAGCGGCTGGCCGCGGGGTTCGGCGCCGCCTGATGACCCTGCCCCCTCTCCCGGACGACGGCGTGCAGCTCGGTGCGACCGCCGCCGACTGGCGCGCGGCCGTCGGGCTCGCGGGGGCCGCGCTGGCCCGGACGGGAGCCGCCGAAGCCTCGTACGCGGACGAGATGATCCGGATGATCGACGAGCACGGCCCGTACGTCGTCATCGCACCCGGACTCGCCCTGGCGCACGCGCGACCGGGCCCCGAGGTGCTGAGCGACGGGCTCTCTGTGGTCACCCTGGCCACACCGGTGTCGTTCGGTCACCCCTACAACGACCCGGTGCACGTGGTGCTGGGACTCGCGGCCGGTTTCGCCACCCACCTCTCGGTCGTCGCGGCGCTGGCCAACGTGTTCAACGACTCCGACGCCGTCGACCGGCTCGCTGCGGCGACGACGCCGGATGAGGTGCGCGAGATCCTGGGCGCGCCGGACGGCTACCCGTCTGAGCCGCTGGACGCGGCATGAGAGGGCTTGCATGAAGATCGTCGCCATCTGCGGTGCGGGAATCGGAACCAGCGGCATCCTGAAGGTCAATGCCGAACGCGTACTGCATCGCCTGGGCATCGAGGCGACGGTCGTCGCGTGCGACCTCGATTCGCTGGCGGCAGAAGCCGATGATGCACAGGTGATCCTCACGAGCCCAGAGTTCCTGAGCGCGATCGGTCAGACGTTCGCCGACGTCATAGTGGTGCAGAACTACTTCGACACCGACGAACTGAGCGACAAGCTGCATCGCTCTCTGGGCTAGCGGCTAGCTCTCGAGCAACTGCCGCATCCCCGTCTCGAGTGCGGCGACGGTCGCCTCGGCCGACGCGAGGCGCTGGGCGGCCGTCCCGTCGGTCGACCACGCGTCCAGATAGCACTTCAGCTTCGGTTCGGTGCCCGAAGGGCGCACGATCACGCGTCCGCCGTCGAACCTGAACCGCAGGATGTCGTTCGGCGGGAAGCCCTGAACCCCGCCCATGAAGTCGTCCACACCCTGCACGGCGCGACCGTTCACCACAGAAGGCGGCGAGGAGCGCAGCCGCTCCATCGTCGCCGGGATGATCGACAGGTCGGCGACGCGGATGGAGATCTGCGACGACGCGTATCCACCGAACTGCTCGGCGAAGGAGGCCAGGTGCTGCTCGTACGTGATTCCGGCCGCCTTCAGGTCGGCGAACTCCTCCAGCACAGCGACCGCCGCCGAGATGCCGTCCTTGTCGCGCACCTTGTCGGGGTCGACGAGGTAGCCGAGCGCTTCCTCGTACCCGAACACCAGGCCGGGGGCGCGAGAGATCCACTTGAACCCGGTCAGGGTCTCGATCCATTCCAGACCGGATGCCGCGGCCACCGCTCCGAGAGCGGGCGACGATACCAGCGAGCAGGCGAGCGTCCCGGTCCCGCCGGCGGCGCGGGCTGCACGCCACCCGAGCAGCCAGCCGACCTCGTTGCCCGACAGCCGCCGCCATGCGTCCCCTTCACGCACGCCCACGGCCACGCGGTCGGCGTCCGGGTCGTTCGCGATCACGAGATCGGCGTCCACGACCGCAGCCAGTTCCATCGCCAGGTCCATCGCACCCGGCTCCTCGGGGTTCGGGAACGCGACCGTGGGGAAGTCGGGATCGGGATTGGCCTGCGCCGGAACGACGTGCATATCGGGGAACCCGGCGGCGGCGAACACCGCCCGCGCCGTCTCGAGCCCGACTCCGTGCATCGGGGTGTAGACGTACCGCAGGGTCGCCGCCGGCGCCCCGGCCCGCGCCACCCCGGATGTCGCAGAGCGGTAGGCGTCGATGACCTCCTCGCCGGCGGTGGCATACGCCGTCGAGCGCGGCAGGGCCGTCACCGATCCGCGCGCGATGTCCAGGATCGCCGCCTGGATCTCGGCATCGGCGGGGGGCACGATCTGAGAGCCGCCGTCCCCGCCGCCCAGATAGACCTTGTAGCCGTTGTCGGCGGCGGGGTTGTGCGATGCCGTGACCATGACGCCGGCCGAGGCTTGATAGAAGCGCACCGCGAACGCGAGCACCGGGGTTGGCAGCAGACGAGGCAGCAGGGTCGCCTGCACTCCGGCCGCCTGCATGATCTCGGCGCTGTCGCGGGCGAAAACCGCGGAATTGTGCCGCCCGTCGTAGCCGATGACGACCGACGGGTTCGGCTCGCGCAGCCGCAGATAGGCTGCCAGCCCGGCGGCGGCCTGCGCGACCAGCACGCGGTTCATCCGGGTGGGCCCCGCGCCGAGAGCGCCGCGCAGGCCGGCGGTGCCGAAGTCGAGCCGGCCCGAGAACCGCTCGGTCAGGTCCGCCACCGCCTCCGGCACCCCGGCCTCGGCTCGCGCGACCAGGGCATCCAGTTCGGCGCGGGTTGCGGGATCAGGATCCTGTGCCATCCATGCGCGTGCCAGCGCCGCGGCCGCGTCGATCGGTGGCAGCGGAGTAGTCACAGCTGCGCCACGATCCTGGCCAGAAGGCCCCCGAGGGTCGACTCGGCATCCTTGCCCGCCTGCAGCACCTCGGCGTGCGACAGCTTCTCTTTCGAGATGCCGGCCGCGAGATTGGTGATCAGCGACATGCCCAAGATCTCCATACCGGCTTCGCGCGCTGCGATCGCCTCCAGCGCCGTCGACATGCCGACGATGTGGCCGCCCATCGTCTTCGCCATCTGCACCTCGGCGGGAGTCTCGTAGTGCGGACCACGGAACTGCACGTACACCCCCTCGTCCAGCTCGGGATCCACGGTGCGGGCCAGGTCACGCAGGCGCTTCGAGTACAGGTCGGTCAGGTCGATGAACGTCGCGCCCTCGAGCGGGGAGTCGGCGGTGAGGTTGATGTGGTCGCTGATCAGCGTCGGATGCCCCGGTCGCCAGGTCTCCTTGATGCCGCCCGCCCCGTTCGTCAAGATCATCGTGGTCGCACCGGCTGCAGCCGCCGTGCGCACCGAATGCACGACCCGCCGCACGCCGTGCCCCTCGTAGTAATGGGTGCGTGCGCCGATCACCAGCGCGCGCTTGCCGTCGGGCAACAGGATGCTGCGCAGAGTCCCCGAGTGACCCGCGACCGCCGAGGCGCTGAACCCGACGATGTCCGTGGCCGGGATCGTGTGAGTGGTCTCGCCGATCAACTCGGCCGCCTGGCCCCAGCCGCTGCCCAGGGTCAGCGCGATGTCATGCCTCTCGACACCGGTGGCCGTCGCGAGTTGCTGCGCCGCCTGCTTCGCCACCGCGAACGGATCGGTGCGGGGATCATCGAGCGGGTTCACAGGGGGCGTCGTTGACATCCCGACAGTCTATTTCCGGCTGGTATCGATACATCGCCGGCGGCGGCACTCGACCAGCGCACCCGCCAGAATGGATACATGGCCTACGAGTTCGAACGCACCCATCGGCTCGCGATCCTCGGCGGTGGGCCCGGCGGCTACGAGGCCGCGCTCACCGGCGCGCAGCTCGGTGCCGACGTGACACTTGTCGAACGCGTCGGCGTCGGCGGATCGGCGGTCCTCACCGACGTCGTGCCCTCGAAGACGCTCATCGCCACCGCCGAAGCGGCGACATCGGTCGGCGAAGCGGCCGACCTGGGGGTCCAGTTCTTCAGCCGCAACGAGGCCGGCCGGGCCGTCAAGCCGGAGGTCGCGGTGAACCTGGGCGCGGTCAACCAGCGCCTCCTGCTGCTCGCGCGGCAGCAGTCCGAAGACCTCAAGGCGCAGCTGCTCAAGGCCGGGGTCCGCATCCTCACCGGCGAAGGGCGGCTCGACGGCCCCAACCGCCTCGTCGTGTCCACCGGCACAGGCAGATCCCGCACCGACTTCGACGAGATCGACGCGGACACCCTGGTCATCGCCGTCGGCGCCAGGCCGCGGATCCTGGCCAGCGCCAAACCCGACGGCAAACGGATCTTCACCTGGACACAGCTCTACACGCTCGAAGAGGTCCCCGAGCACCTGATCGTCATCGGCTCCGGCGTCACCGGGGCGGAGTTCGCGTCGGCGTACCTGGCGCTGGGTTCGAAGGTCACCCTGGTCTCCAGCCGCGAACAGGTCCTGCCGGGCGAGGACGCCGATGCGGCCAAGGTCATCGGCGACGTCTTCGCCCGCAACGGCATGCAGGTGCTCAACAAGAGCCGCGCCGAATCGGTGGTGAACACCGGCGACAGCGTGCTGGTGACCCTCACCGACGGGCGGACGGTGGAAGGCTCCCACGCGCTGATGGCGGTCGGCGCGATCCCGAACACCACCGGTATCGGTCTCGAAGAGGCCGGGGTGCAGTTGTCCGAGTCGGGGCACATCCGCGTAAACCGGGTCGCCCGCACGTCGATGCCGTCCATCTACGCGGCCGGCGACTGCAGCGACTTCCTGCCGCTGGCATCCGTCGCCTCGATGCAGGGACGCACCGCCGTGTTCCACGCGATGGGTGACGCGGTGTCCCCCACCGAACTGCGCAACGTGACATCGAACATCTTCACCCAGCCCGAGGTGGCCACCGTCGGCTGGTCGCAGAAGCAGATCGAAGACGGCATCGCCCAGGGCGAGATCTACAAGCTGCCGCTGGCATCCAACCCGCGGGCCAAGATGATGGGCCTGAAAGACGGCTTCGTCAAGATCTTCGCCCGCACCGGATCGGGCACCGTCATCGGCGGAGTCGTCGTCGCGCCGAAGGCGAGCGACCTGATCCTGCCGATCGCCCTCGCCGTGGAGCACCGTCTCACCGTCGACCAGCTGGCGCGCGCCTTCTCGGTCTACCCGTCGATGTCGGGCGCGATCACCGACGCAGCACGCGCCATGCACATCGTCGGGTAGAGCCGCCCGTCAGCAGCTGGTCAGCCGAACAGGCCGCGGCGCTTCTTCCAGCCGTGCTGCTCGAGGAACGCGAACAGCGGGTCCTTGATGCGGGCGGTGTCGAAACTCCAGGCCAGAACCGGCGAAATGCCGTCATCGGTCTTGTTCACCCCGCCGAGCTCGAAGCTGAACTCCTTGCCCGACGTCTTGCCCGAGAAGCTGTTGCTTCCGAAGCTGATGCCGCCGCCGTTGACGCTGACGCCCGAGCTCTTCGCCCGGTCCTTCGACTTGTAGGTGCCCTTCTTCTCGTCGAGTTCGACGGTCACCGAGAACTTCTTGTCGATGGTCTTGAACTCCTTGGGGTACAGCGACTTGGCGCGGACGATGTCCCAGCGGGCGACGATCTTGTCGCCTTTCACCTCGTACACGAAAGGCTGGGCGGGATCGTTGAGCGTGGGGACCTGGGCGAGCAGGTCCGAGAGGGGTGTGGTCATCCCGCCAGCGTAGGGCCGGTGCGAAGCGGCGGGATCGCCCGCGTGCCCCCAGTCCGAGTCCGCGGCGCGCGAGATCCTGCGGCTAGTCCTCGATCGCGAGCAACTGGTGCCCAGCGGACACCGTGGCGCCCACCGTGGCATCGAGCTTCGCGATGGTGCCGTCGCGGTGCGCCGTCAGGGGCTGCTCCATCTTCATCGCCTCGAGCACCACGATCAGGTCGCCCTTGACGACCTTGTCACCCTCGGCGACGGCGACCTTCACGATGGTCGCCTGCATCGGGCTCTTCACCGCGGTGCCGCTGGCGGCGACGGCCACGCCTCCGCCGGCACGCCGGCGCGGGGCGGGTGCGTTCGACACCGATCCGGATGCCGGCAGCAGCCTGGTCGGCAACGACACGGCGACCCGCTTGCCTTCGACCTCGACGACGACGTCGTGCCGCTTCTCTGCCGGACCGGATTCGGGCAGCATGCCGCCCCACGGCTCCAGGTCGTTGACGAACTCGGTCTCGATCCAGCGGGTGTAGACGCCGAAATGCCCGTCCGCGGCGACGAAAGCCGGCTCTCGCACCACCTTGCGGTGGAAGGGCAGCACGGTCGGCAGACCCGCCACCTCGAACTCATCCAGCGCGCGACGCGCACGCTCCAGGGCATCCGCCCGATTGGAACCGGTCACGATCAGCTTCGCCAGGAGCGAGTCGAATGCGCCCGAGATGACGTCGCCCGTGGTGACACCCGAGTCGACGCGCACGCCGGGACCGCCGGGGAAGCGCAGCACGTTGACCGGGCCGGGCATCGGCAGGAAGTTGCGGCCGGGGTCTTCGCCGTTGATGCGGAACTCGAACGAGTGGCCGTGCGTGACCGGGTCGCCGTACTCGAGCAGACCGCCCTCGGCGATGCGGAACTGCTCGCGCACCAGGTCGATGCCGGTGACCTCTTCGGAGACGGGGTGCTCGACCTGGAGGCGGGTGTTGACCTCGAGGAACGAGACGGTGCCGTCCTTGCCGATCAGGAACTCGCACGTTCCTGCGCCGAGGTAGCCGACCTCTTTCAGGATGGCCTTCGACGACTCGTAGAGCAGCTTGGTCTGCTCCTCGGTCAGGAAGGGTGCGGGTGCTTCCTCGACGAGCTTCTGGTGCCGGCGCTGCAGCGAGCAGTCGCGGGTGGACACGACGACCACGTTTCCGGCCGAGTCCGCCAGGCACTGGGTCTCGACGTGCCGAGGCTCGTCGAGGTACTTCTCGACGAAGCATTCGCCGCGGCCGAACGCCGCGATCGCTTCCCGCGTCGCCGACTCGAACAGCTCGGGGACCTCTTCGCGCGTGCGAGCGACCTTGAGTCCGCGGCCGCCGCCCCCGAATGCCGCCTTGATCGCCACCGGCAGCCCGACCTGGTCGACGAACTCCAGCACCTCAGCGGCGTCCTTGACCGGATTGAGGGTGCCGGGGGCGAGGGGGGCGCCCACCTTCTCGGCGACGTGGCGTGCCGACACCTTGTCGCCGAGGCGCTCGATCGAGTCGGGAGAGGGGCCGATCCAGATCAGCCCCGCGTCGATCACCGCCCGGGCGAAGTCGGCGTTCTCGGCGAGGAACCCGTACCCCGGGTGCACCGCGTTCGCCCCCGAGCGCCGTGCGACGGACAGCAGCTTGTCGATGACGAGGTAGGTGTCGGCGCTCGTGGTGCCGTCGAGCGCGAACGCCTCATCGGCCAGCTTGACGTGGCGCGCGTCGCGGTCCTGATCGGCGTAGACGGCGACGGAGCCGATACCGGCGTCGCGAGCCGCGCGGATGACGCGCACCGCGATTTCGCCCCGATTCGCGATCAGAACCTTCGTGATTCGGGTGGCCATAGTCCTCCACCCTATGGGGTGGGATCGGGCGATCGTTTGTCGGCCTCCTACAGATCAGGATGCGATCGGCTGTAGGCGGGCGCTATCGATTCCAGAGGTCGGTCCACTCGATCCCGAGCTGCCGCACCAGCATCCGCAGAAGCGGCACACTGAGCCCCACGACCGTGTGCGGGTCGCCATCGACACCCTCGATGAAACCCGCCCCCTTCGAGTCGATGGTGAATGCGCCGGCCACCTCAAGCGGTTCCCCGGTCGCGATGTACGCGTCGATCTCGTCGTCCGTGATGTCGGCGGCGAACCGGACCGTCGCCGCCGCAGGCGCCCCGAGCGCCGCGCCGATGATGCCGCCGCGTGCGTCGATGAGCCAATGCCCGGAGTGCAGCACACCCGAGCGCCCGCGCTGCGCGCGCCAGCGCCGCCGCGCCACCTCCGGCAGGTGCGGCTTGCCGTACACCTCTCCCTCGAACTCGAACGCTGAGTCCCCGCCCAGGATGAGCCCGTCGAACTCGGCTCCCGACTCGGCCACCGCCTCGGCTTTGAGGCGGGCGAGCAGCATCACCATCCCGACCGGTGTCAGCGCGCCGGCGCCGGCGACGGCGGCCTCCTCGTCGACCCGGGACGGGATGGGGATCGGATCGATCCCCACCGCACGCAGCGTCGCCAGACGCGCGGGCGACGTCGATGCCAGGTACAGACGCACAGGCTCGGGCACGAGTCCTCCTATGCTCGAACGAATGGGTGACATGCGTGGCCGCGAGGTCGAACTCGACGCTACCAACATCGCGCACGGCGGCATCAGCGTGGCGCGGCTCGAGGGGCGCGTCGTGTTCGTCTCCGACGCGATCCCGGGAGAGCGCGTCCTGGCGCGCGTGACCGATGATGACAAGCCGTCGTTCTGGCGGGCCGAGACGGTCCGGGTGCTCGACCCGAGCATCCATCGCCGCCCCCACCCGTGGGCGGAGGCAGCCGTCGATCGCGACCCCGCTCACCGCGCAGGGGGTGCCGAGTTCGGGCACATCGAGCTCGGGCACCAGCGCACGCTCAAGCAGCAGGTGCTGCGAGAGGCACTCCAGCGCTTCGCGAAGCTCGAGCGGGACACCATCGTCGAAGCCCTGCCGGGCAACGACGACGGCACCGGATGGCGCACCCGCGTGCGTCTGCACGTCTCCGACGACGGGGTGGCCGGCCCGTACGCCGCGCGGTCGCACACCGTGATCCCGGTCGCCGACCTGCCGCTGGCGGTCGACGAGTTGCGCGAGATCGCGCCCCTGCGGGAGCGCTTCGACCCGCAGACGGAACACGTCGACCTGCTCGCGCCAGCGCTCGGCGGCCCACGCCTCATCGTCGGCAAACAGAGCCGCAGCGTCGTCCGGGAGGTCGTGGGGCAGCGCGAATTCGTGGTCGATGACTCCGGGTTCTGGCAGGTGCACCGGCACGCGGCCGAGACCCTGAGTGCCGCCGTCGCCGGGGCGATCGACGATCAGCTGTTCGACCCGAAGGCGGCGAACCTCGACCTGTATGGCGGTGTGGGGCTGCTGGCCGCCGCCGTCGGCGACCGGTTCGGACCCACCACTCGCATCACCAGCGTCGAGTCCGATGCCCGCGCGACCGAGCATGCCGCCGAGAACCTCGCCGACTGGATCGGGGCGGCGACCGCCACCGGCCGGGTGGAGCACTGGGTCCGTTCCCTCGGTTCCGCATCCGCCACCGAACGTGCGCGGCTGGGCGCGGCCACCGTGGTGCTCGACCCCCCGCGGGCCGGTGCCGGGCGTGCGGTGCTCGATGCGCTCGCCGCCGTCGCACCTGCGCAGCTGGTGTACGTCGCGTGCGACCCGGTGGCGTTCGCACGGGATGTCGGGCTGCTTGCGGGCCACGGGTACCGGCTCGCTTCGCTGCGTGCGTTCGACCTGTTTCCGATGACCCACCACGTGGAAGCGGTGGGGCTCCTCGTCCGCGGGGGAGCGGCGCGGTAACATGAGCCCGGGTGATCCGCGGTCCGGGACCGCACGGGCACCGGATCGGGGGAGACAGGATGAGCGTGTCGCAGACGATCCAGCAGGAGCCCGCCGCGCCGATGCCGGCGAACGGCGTGCGTGTCGCGGTCGTCGATGACCACGAATCCGTGCGCCTCGGCCTGAAGGCCGCCTTCGCCGACGAAGGGTACGACGTGGTGCTGGTGGCGGCGAGTGTGCCCGAGTTGATCACCGGACTCGCGGGCCGCGAGGTCGATGTCACCGTTCTCGACCTGTCGCTCGGCGACGGCTCGAGCGTCACCGACAACGTCAAGAGCGTGCAGGCCGCAGGCTCGGCCGTGCTGGTCCACAGCATCGCCGACCGCGTCGCCCTCGTGCGAGAGGCGCTCGCCGCAGGTGCAGCCGGTGTCATCCCGAAGTCGTCGGCCACCAAGACCGTCATCGCCGCCGCCGCCACGGTCGCCCGCGGCGAGGTGCTGAACAACCTGGAGTGGGCGACGGCGATCGACGCCGACCGCGACTTCGCGAAGGCTCAGCTCGGGCGACGCGAGCGCGAGATCCTGCATCTCTACGCGTCCGGCCTCCCGCTGAAGCTGGCCGCCGAGCAGCTCGGCATCGGGTATTCGACGGCGCGTGAGTACCTCGACCGCATCCGGGTGAAGTACGTGGAGGTCGGTCGCCCCGCCCCCACCAAGGTCGATCTGCTGCGCCGCGCGGTCGAGGACGGGATCCTGCCGGGGCTCGACCCCGACGCCGGCGATGGCCACTAGCGACCCGTCCGCCGCGCCCCGCCGGGCTGCGAGCGAGCCGGGCTCCGCCCCGCCGCGGGGCCGCCAGGTCCGCAACCCGCTCAGCCTGCGGCGGGTGGAGTCCGCCGTCTCGCGCTCCGCCGCCGGGTTCGGCATCGCATTCTTCGCGCAGACGACTCCGGCCATCTTCGGCCAGCTGGGCAACACGCTCGTCGCGTGGAACATCGTCTTCATCGGCGGGCTGCTCGCCTGTCTGCTGTTCGCCGTCGTCGCCTCGGCGACCCGGCGCTGGGTACGTACCGCGAACACGACGTTCGCGGCCGTGTATCTGGTCGGACTCGTGACGTGGCCGTTCGCCGTTCTCGACCCCAGCCGGGCGACGCAGGACAGCTCGTGGCTGTACGGCATCATGACCGTCGCGACCTCGATGGCCGCGATCGGTCTCTCGGTGCGCTGGGCCTCGCTGTACCTGGTGTCGCTCCCGCTGATCTACGCGATCATCCGCCTGACGCCGGCGGGCGGCGACGTCGGCCCGTCCCGCGCTGCGCTCGACTCCGTCTTCGCGCTCATCCTCGGCGGCGTCATCACGATCATCTTCTTCATGCTCCGCACCGCGGCCACGAGCGTCGACCGCGCCCAGCAGACGGCGCTCGAGCGCTACTCGCACGCCGTGCGTCAGCACGCGATCGAGGCGGAGCGCGTGCAGGTCGACGCGATCGTGCACGACAGCGTGCTCACGACGCTGCTCTCCGCGGCACGGGCGTACACGCCCGAGGCGAAGGAGCTCGCGGCGACCATGGCCGGGAACGCCATCGGGCATCTGCGGGATGCGGTGGCCGTCACCCCGGATTCGGACGCACAGGTTCCGGCGACGGTGCTCGCCAGCCGCATCTCCGAAGCGGCCAGCACCATGTCGCAGCCCTTCGATGTGCGCTCGCTGCGCCTCGGGCGCGCGAGCCTTCCGATCCCGGTGGCGGAGGCCCTGTACTCGGCCGCCGTGCAGGGGATGGTCAACAGCCTGCAGCATGCGGGCTCGGGGGTCGCACGCTGGGTCGAGGTCAAGGGGATGGGTCACGGCGCGATCCAGGTGCAGGTGGGTGACGACGGGTCGGGGTTCGATGTCGCGACCGTGCCGACCGAGCGGCTGGGTGTGCGGGTCTCGATCCTCGAGCGCATGTCCAGCGCGGGCGGGCATGCCGACATCGACTCCTCGCCCGGCCGGGGCACGAAGGTCACGCTGCACTGGCCCGACGAGCGGGCGGCCGGCGTGCCGGTCTTCGAGGAGTTCGCCACGGCATCCGAGGGGGGTGAGGCGCTGTGACCATCGGTGCGCCCCGATTCCTGCTCATCGGACTCGCCGCGCTGTTCTCGAGCTATCACATCGTGCTCGGCGTGTACTCGTTCCAACTGGGGCACTATCACGGCACGGGGCCGGTGATCGTCGCCATGATCCTGTACGCGATCGCGACGGCCGCGCTGCTCTTGGTCAGCCAGCGGCGCACGCCGATCTGGCTGGCGTCCTTCGCGTTCGCGGTGGCGCTCGCCATGCCGCTGCTCGTCACATCGCAACTGCAGGCCCACGTGGAGGGCGGGCTGAGCTACTCGACCTGGTACGTCGCGGCCGTCGGCACGCTGATGGCGATCATGGTGACGGTGCGCCGGCCCGGATTCGCGTGGGCCGGCATCGTCTTCCTGGTGCTGCAGACCGTGCTCTGGAGCGGGCCGGCAGCGCTCGGCGAGATCGGCGTGGTCGGCAGCGCGGCCTGGGTCGGCATCGCGCACATCATCACCAACGCGCTCTCCAAGGCGGCACGGGACTCGCAGCGCTTCGCGCTGGCCGAACGTGAGGCGACCGACTGGCACGCCGCACAGGAGGCGCACCTCAACGAGCGGCAGTTCCGGCTGGGTCAGACCAGCGTGATGGCCCTGCCGATGCTGCGGGCGATCCAGCAGACCCACGGCGATCTGACGGCGGTGCAGCGCGCGGAGTGCCTGCATCTCGAGGGCGCGATCCGCGACGAGATCCGCGGGCGCAAGCTGCTCAACAACGCCGTGCGGGAGCAGGTCATGCTGGCCCGCCGCCGGGGCACCACCGTCACCCTCCTCGACGAGGGAGGGATCGACGACCTCGACGATGCCGATCTGGATCGCGTGCTCGGCCGGCTCGCCGAGGCGTTGCGCAGCACGTCCGCGGACAAGGTGATCGCGCGCACCGTGCCAGAGGGCTCGGACGTCGCTGTCACGGTGGTGGGACTGCGCACCAGCGACGACGGCAGCGCCAGCCTGCTGGGGCCGCGCGACACCCTCGACGACGACGAGGTCGAGCTGTGGCTGGAGATCCCGCGCACCGTGTGAACCGCCGGCGAGCGAGGCCGCCGGTTAAAGACCGGAGGGCCCGCGTACAACGCGGACCCTCCGTCAGAATCCGAGTCAGGGCGACAACCCGAATATCGCCCTGACTCGCCCCCACAACATCGAACTGCTTACCCTAGTCGCCCGATGTATGGCGATGCTCCGCAAGCGGTGCATCTGTTGCTCCAAGGATGCCGTGGATCGAGCGGGGCGAATAGTCGTCATTTCGGGGGACAAAGAGGGGACATTCTGCCCGAACACGCCTGTATTTACAGTCCGAACGACTGGATTGCTGCGCGATTGCGGGGGACAAGGCCGTTTTCTGTCTCCGGGTCGCCGGTATTCGACGGAATCCGTAGCGCCGACGACGGATCCCGTACCCGCACGCCCAGCCTGTCGGCTCCGGCTGTCAGCGCTCCGAGGTGCGCCAGGCGCCGCGCACGAGCGGGGTCCGCACGTTCCGCTGGCTGCGCTGCCAGGCCGACGGTCCTCGCGACTGGCGGCGGCGCTGCTCGCCCGCGAGCTCGTCGAGCGCGCCGCTGAGAACGGCGGTGATCGCGGCGATCTCCTCGGCATCCGGATTGCCGCCCAGGAACCGGATGTCGACCCCCGGCTCGTCCGAGGCGGTCACAGCGGGATGTTCCCGTGCTTCTTCGGCGGCTGTTCGGCGCGCTTGGTGCGGAGCGCCCGCAGAGCCTTGATGACGGCGACCCGCGTGGCGGCCGGCTCGATCACGCCGTCCAGCTCGCCCCGCTCGGCGGCGAGGAACGGCGACGCGACGTTGTAGGTGTACTCGTTGGCGAGCCGGGTGCGCACCGCCGCCACGTCTTCGCCGGCCTCCTCGGCCCTCTTGATCTCACCGCGGTACAGGATGTTCACCGCACCCTGCCCGCCCATGACGGCGATCTCGGCGGTGGGCCAGGCGAAGTTGATGTCGGCCCCGAGCTGCTTGGACCCCATGACGATGTAGGCCCCGCCGTACGCCTTGCGGGTGATCACGGTGACCAGGGGCACGGTTGCTTCTGCGTACGCGTACAGCAGCTTCGCGCCGCGGCGGATGACGCCCGTCCACTCCTGGTCGGTGCCCGGCAGGTAGCCCGGCACGTCGACGAGGGTGAGGATCGGGATCGAGAAAGCGTCGCAGAACCGCACGAAACGCGCCGCCTTCTCTCCGGCCTCGATGTTGAGCGTGCCCGCCATCGCCTGCGGCTGGTTGGCGATGATGCCGATGCTGCGGCCCTCGAGCCGGGCGAAGCCGATCACGATGTTCGGCGCGTAGAGCGGTTGCACCTCGAGGAAGTCGTCGTTGTCGACGAGGCTCTCGATGACCGTCTTGACGTCGTAGGGCTGGTTCGGCGAGTCCGGGATGAGGGTGTTGAGCTTGCGGTCCTCGTCCGTGATCTCGAGTTCGACCTCGGCCTCGTACACGGGCAGCTCGGCGAGGTTGTTGTCGGGCAGGAACGAGATCAGCGCGCGCGCGTAGTCGAGGGCGTCGTCCTCATCGCTGGCGAGGTAATGCGAGACGCCGGAGACCTGGTTGTGCGTGAGGGCACCACCCAGCTCCTCGAATCCGACATCCTCGCCCGTGACGGTCTTGATGACATCCGGTCCCGTCACGAACATGTGAGAGGTCTTGTCGACCATGATCACGAAGTCGGTGAGCGCGGGGGAGTAGACCGCGCCGCCAGCGGCCGGCCCCATGATGATCGAGAGTTGCGGGATGACCCCCGACGCCTGCGTGTTGAGGCGGAAGATCTCGCCGTACTTGCCGAGAGCGACGACACCCTCCTGGATGCGCGCGCCGCCGGAATCGAGCATGCCGATGATGGGCACCCCCGTCTTGAGCGCCAGCTGCATGACCTTGATGATCTTCTCGCCCGCGACCTCGCCGAGCGAGCCGCCGAAGATCGTGAAGTCCTGCGAGTAGACCGCGACCTGACGTCCGTGGATGGTGCCCGTGCCGGTGACGACCGCATCCCCGTACGGGCGGTTCTTGTCCATGCCGAAAGCGTGGGTGCGGTGACGGACGAACTCGTCGAGCTCGACGAAGCTGCCGAGGTCGAGCAGTTGCTCGATGCGCTCGCGGGCGGTCTTCTTGCCCTTCGCGTGCTGCTTCTCGATCGCGGCCTCGCCGCTCGCGGTCACGGCCTCGTGGTAGCGCACCTTCAGGTCGGCGATCCGGCCGGCCGTCGTGGTGAGATCGGGAACGGCTTTGTCGGTGGGTGCGGCGTCGGCGGTCACGCGCTTCAGCCTAGCGACGGAACAATCTGCGGACACCCCAGCCGGTCACGCGCAGCATCGCCTCGACCACGATCGAGCCGCTCATCTTCGATCGGCCGGCGACCCTGTCGACGAAGGTGATCGGCACCTCCGCGACGCTCAACCCCGCGTCGATCACCCGCAGGGTCATGTCGATCTGGAAGCAGTAGCCGCGCGACTCGACATGGCCGAGGTCGATCGCGCGCAGCGTGCTCGCGCGGAAGGCACGGAATCCGGCGGTGGAATCCCTGACCCGGATGCGCAGCCACAGTCGCGCGTAGGTGTTCGCGGCGCGGCTCAACCACTCCCGGTGGCGGGGCCAGTTCGCCACGGCGCCGCCCGGGGTCCAGCGCGATCCGATCACGAGGTCGTGGGTTGCGAGCGAATCGAGCATCGCGGGCAACGCGGATGCCGGATGGGAGCCGTCGGCATCCATCTCGATGATCGACTCGAAGCCCTCCTCGAGCGCGCGCGTGAACCCGGCGAGGTAGGCGTGGCCGAGCCCGTCCCGCATGGTGCGATGCAGCACCTCGACCCGCGGATCGCCGGCGGCGAGCTCATCCGCCATCCGGCCGGTGCCGTCGGGGCTGGCGTCATCGACGACCAGGACGGATGCGGTGGGGACCGCCGCGAACACCGCCGAGATCACCGTCGCGATGTTCTCGGCCTCGTTGTACGTGGGGATCACGACGATCGCCCGCGCAGTCTCCACCTCGCAACTTTAGGTGACGGCGGTGCCTAGGCTGAGCGCATGCACCTTCCGGCATCTCAGGCGCTCGTCCCCGAGCTGATCGTGCGCCTGTCGTCGCCGTCGACGAACGCCGAGCTGGCCGAGCTGGCACGCGCCGGCGACCTGCCGAGCTTCACCACCCTGGTCACGGACGACCAGACGGCCGGCCGCGGCCGGCTCGACCGCGTCTGGGTCGCCCCGGCGGGCACCGCGCTGGCGATCTCGGTGCTGATCCGGTCGGCGGAGATCTCGCCGCAGCGTCTCGGCTGGCTGCCGATCGCGGCCGGGGTCGCGATGACCGAGACGATCGCGGCGTCGCTGCCGGCGGCATCCGTCGGTTTCAAATGGCCCAACGACGTGCTGGTCGGCGGCCGCAAGGTGTGCGGCGTCCTGGCCGAGTTGCTGCCCGAGCACTCCGGCGTGGTGGTCGGCGCCGGCGTGAACCTGTCGATGACGCAGCAGCAGCTGCCGGTCCCGTCGGCGACGTCGCTCGCGGTGGAGGGTGCCGATGCCGAGCCGGACACCGTTCTCGCCGGTTACCTGGGGCGCCTGCAGCAGCTGATCTCGGGCTACCTCGACGCCGGAGGCGACGCCGAGACGAGCGGCCTGGCGCAACGCGCACGCGAGCTGTGCGAAACGCTCGGACGCGAGGTGCGGGTCGAGATGCCCGGAGGCCGCGTCCTCGAGGGCACGGCCACGGGCCTCGATCGGAACGGGCGGTTGATCGTCCGGGATACGGCGGGTGCCGAGCAGGCGGTGGCCGCCGGCGATGTCACCCACGCGAGGCTCGCCTCATGAGCGGAACCGGAGAGGTCGCCCCCGAGGCCATCGTCGCCCGGCTGCGGCCTCACGCGCGGGTGCTGTTCTGGCCGAGCCTCGGGCTGCTGGCGATCCTCGCCGCGACCGGATACTTCGCGGGCAGCCTGCGCCCGGCGTGGCTCAACTACATCGTGCTGGGGGTGAGCGCGGTACTGGTGATCGTCGTCTTCCTCGCACCGCTGCTGGCCTGGCTCGGACGCAGCTACACGATCACGACGCGCCGCATCGTGCTGCGCAGAGGTCTGCTGGTGCGCACCCGCCAGGAGCTGCTGCACAGCCGCGGCTACGACGTCACCGTGCGGCAGAACGGGATGCAGCAGCTGTTCCGCAGCGGAGACGTCCTGATCAACACCGGGCTCGATCGCCCCGTCGTCCTGCACGACATCCCGTCGGCCGACCTGGTGCAGTCCGCCCTTCACGAGCTGATGGAGCGCAGCCTCAATCCGATTGCGGCGCGACGGCAGCAGGAGCAGTCCCGCCCGCCGGAGCACGGCTACCCCGACGAGACGACGTCGTGGGGGACACGGTAGCCACCTCCGCCGTGATCGGGGCGGTGGGACCGGTGCCCAGCACAGGGAATACCGCCGGCTCGGGCTCGCCGCGGTGCGGGGCGAAGACCCACAGCCGGTAGAACGTGAACCGGAACAGCGTGCCCAGCCCCAGGCCGATCACGTTGGACGAGAGATTGTCGGCCAGCACGCTGGTGAAATGGAACGCGTAGTGCGACAGCCACAGGCAGCCGAGCCCGATCAGCATCCCGCCGAGGCTCACGACACCGAACTCGATGCCCTCGCGCAGCAGCTGCCGGCCGCGGTGCGCCCGGAACGTCCAATGCCGGTTGCCCAGCCAGTTGAAGATGATCGCCAGAGTGGTCGAGATCACCTTGGCCAGCAGGGGACCCTCGTGCACCGCTTCGCTGCGCAGGACCGTGTTGATCAGCAGGTTGAAGACGCCGAAGTCGATCACGAACCCGAGAGCCCCGACCACTCCGAAGCGGGTGAACTGACCGATGAGGGTGCGCATCCCCGGCGTCCTCCCCAGCGAACAGTCGATAGTGTCGGTATGGCGGCGATCAGTCTAACCGCCGTCCCCTGAACGCCCCGGAGGTCCCGTGAGAGTCGGTGTCATCGGCGGCGGCCAGCTCGCCCGGATGATGATCCCTCCCGCGATCGAACTCGGCATCGAGTTGCGTGTCCTCGCCGAGGAGCCGGGCATGTCCGCGGCGATCGCGGCGACCGCCGTGGGGGACTACCGGGATGCCGCCACCGTCCTCGCGTTCGCCGCCGACGTCGACGTGGTGACCTTCGATCACGAGCACGTGCCGCAGGATGTGCTGGCTGCCCTTGCCGCCGCAGGCGTCTCCGTGAGGCCGGGAGCCGGGGCGCTCGCGGTCGCGCAGGACAAGGTGCACATGCGGCAGCGGTTGAGCGCGCTGGGTGCTCCGCTGCCGGCGTGGGACGTCGTGCGGGACTCGAGCGGGCTCGGCGTGTTCCTGGCGGCGAACGGCGGCGCGGCGGTGGTCAAGACCCCGCGCGGCGGATACGACGGCAAAGGCGTAAGGGTGGTGCGCGATGCGGCCGCGGCCGACGACTGGTTCGCCGCCGGCGAGCTGCTCGTCGAAGAGCTGGTGCCGTTCCGGCGCGAGCTGGCGCAGCTGGTGGCACGCCGGCCCTCGGGCGAGGTCGCCGCGTGGCCGCTCGTCGAGACGGTGCAGCGCGACGGCGTGTGCGCCGAGGTGATCGCCCCCGCCCCCGACGGCGCGGGCCTGGCCGGCGACGCGCGCGACCTCGCGGTCAGAATCGCGACCGAGCTCGATGTCACCGGCGTGCTCGCGGTAGAGCTGTTCGAAACCGCGGACGGCCGCCTGCTGGTCAACGAACTGGCCATGCGGCCCCACAACACCGGGCATTGGAGCATCGACGGCGCGGTGACCAGTCAGTTCGAGCAGCACCTGCGCGCGGTGCTCGACCTGCCCCTCGGCGATCCGTCGCCCCGGCAGCCCTGGTCGGTGATGGTGAACGTGCTCGGCGGTCCGGCGGGCGCCACCATGCCGGACCGCTACCCGGCGGCGCTCGCGGCGCACCCCGGGGTCAAGTTCCATTCCTACGGCAAGCTGTCGCGCCCGGGTCGCAAAGTCGGGCACGTCACGGCCTCGGGGACCGACCTCGCGCAGGCGCTCGCGGCGGCGCGCGCCGCGTCAGGGTTCTTCGAGAGCTGAGCCGTAGCATGTCATCCGTGGCTGCCCAGGACCCGCCAGACCAGACCCCGCCAGAGCCGACCCCACCAGACCAGACCCCGCCCGAGCCGAACAGCGCTCCCGCGCCCGTGGTGTCGGTCGTCATGGGCTCCGACTCCGACTGGAAGGTCATGGCGGATGCGGCGGAGACGCTCGCCGCGTTCGGCATCCCCTACGAGGTCGAGGTGGTCTCCGCGCACCGCACGCCGCGCGCGATGATCGCGTTCGGTGCAGGGGCGGCCGGCCGCGGCATCCGGGTTCTCATCGCCGGCGCCGGCGGAGCCGCGCACCTGCCCGGCATGCTCGCGTCGGTGACCACGCTGCCCGTCATCGGGGTCCCGGTGCCGCTCGCCCACCTCGACGGCATGGACTCCCTGCTCTCCATCGTGCAGATGCCGGCCGGCATCCCCGTCGCGACCGTGTCGATCGGGGGATCGCGCAACGCCGGACTGCTCGCGGCACGCATCCTGTCGGTGACCGATCAGCGGCTCGCGGGGGCGCTCGCCGACTACGCGAGCGGGCTCGAAGAGGTCGTCGCCCAGAAGAACGCCGCCCTGCAGTCCAGCCTGGACAAGCCCGGCCCGTGAGCGGGTCGAATCCGGTGCGGTCCCCGGACACGCGATCCCGGCCGCTGATGACCAAGCGCGCCTGGTATCTGGTCGTTCTCAACATCCTGATCCCGGGCTCGGCCCAGGTGCTCGCGGGCAACCGGCGCGCGGGGCGGTTCGCGCTCGGTGCGACGCTGCTGCTGTGGGCCCTCGCGATCCTCGCGCTCGGAATCTACCTGCTGAACCGCACCATCCTGATCTCGGTCGTCACGAACTCGTTCGCGTTGTGGGGCCTGGTGGTGCTGCTGGCGTTCTACGCGCTGCTGTGGATCTTCACCACCCTCGACACCCTGCGCCTGGTGCGCCTGGTCCGGGTCGCGCCATCGGCACGCGGCTTCGTCGCGGGACTGAGCGTCGTGGCGCTGGTCGTCACCGCAGGCGGAGCAGGATACGCGGCCGCCAACGCCGTGTCCGCCATCGGGGTGCTGGACACCGTCTTCTCGGGCGGAGAGGTCGCGGCCCCGATCGACGGGCGGTACAACATCCTGCTGCTCGGCGGCGACGCCGGTCCCGACCGCATGGGCCTGCGGCCGGACAGCATCTCGGTGGTCAGCATCGACGCCGACACCGGCAAGGCCGTCATCTTCGGGATTCCGCGCAACCTCGAGCAGGCGACCTTCGTCGAAGGGTCTCCGTTGTACGGCCCGTTCCCGAACGGCTACGACTGCGGCGACGACTGCCTGGTCAGCTACCTGTACACCTACGGCCAGGAGCATCCGGAGCTGTACCCGGACGCGCAGAAGAACGGCAGCCAGCCCGGGATCGAGGCGACGCGTGATGCCGCCGAAGGCATCCTGGGTCTCACGCTGCAGTACTACGTCCTGATCGACATGCAGGGTTTCGCCGACCTGATCGACGCGCTCGGCGGGGTCGAGCTGACGGTCGCCGAAGACGTGCCCTATGGCGCGAACACGTACGACGACGGCTCGCCCGCACCGCCTGCCGGAGTCATCAAGGCCGGCACCTACCGCATGCCGGGCTGGAAGGCGCTGTGGTACGCGCGCTCACGCTACGGCGCCAACGACTACGTCCGCATGGACCGTCAGCGCCAGGTGCAGGAGGCGATGCTGAAGCAGTTCGATCCTGCCAACATCGTCACCAAGTTCCAGGCCGTCGCGGCCGCGGGCGCGCAGGTGGTGTCGACCGACATCCCCCAGGGGATGCTGTCGCATTTCGTCGACCTGGCCTCGAAGACCCGCAAGCTGCCGATCGACAAGCTGAACTTCGTGCCACCCGAGTTCGACGGCGTGCACCCCGACTTCGCCTACTGGCAATCGCGCGTGGCCGACATGACGGCACCGGCCGCCCCCGGTGGTTGAGTAGCGCAGAAGGCGCGTATCGAAACCAGCTCGGGCTCCGGATCCCGGCCGCTACAGGTCGGCGTGCAGCTGCCAGACCTTCTCGGCCGAGTCGCGCCAGCTGAAGGCGTGCGAGCGGTCGCCGGCGGCGGTGCCGAGCGCTTCGCGAAGCTCCGGATCGGAGAGCAGCCCGGCGATCGCGGCACCCAGGCGCTTCGGGTAGCCGTCGGCGTCTTCGCGCGGAACCACATATCCGGCTTCCGCCGCCACCTCGACCAGCGCCGGCGAGTCGGAGTGGATCACGGGCCGCCCGAACGCGAACGCCTCGATCATCGCCAGGCCGAAACCCTCTTCGAGGCTCGGCTGCACCACGATCGTCGCCCCGGCGATGATGGCCGACAGGTCTTCGGGAGACAGGTGATCGCACGAGCGGACCCGCTCCGGATCGACCTTGGCGGCTTTGGCGATCTCACGAAGCTCGGGCTCCACCGCCGAGCCGGCTCCGACGATGATGAGCGGGATGCCGTGCGTGCCCTTGTCGGCGAGTCCGCGGACGAGGGGGTCGAGCCCCTTTCGCGGCTCCCAGCCGGCGATCGAGAGCAGGTACTCGTCCGGCAGCCCGTGCGCCCGGCGGCGTGCTGCGGCGTCGACGACGGGAACCAGGTCGGTCGCGGGGGCACCGCCGATGACCCGGATGCGGCCGCTCAAGTCCAGGTGATCGCTCAGTTCGTCGGCGACCGCGTGGGTGGGCACGACCACGGCGTCGGCGTAGCGCTCGGCGCGTTTGCCCATGCCCCGGCACCAGCTGGCGAAACGGGTGGGCAGCAGGTCGGGCCGGGTCCACGCGATCGCATCGTGGATCGTGACGACGGTCTGCTCACCGGGGTTCGTGGTGCGATCGTGCCGGTGCAGCGGTGCCAGGAGGCTCGTGGCATGCACCATCCCGCTTCCGGGAAGCAGCGTGAAGCCGTGCTGCCATGCTGCCGAGAGCTCCCGGCGTGCCAGCGGGCTCTTGTAGAGGCCGCGCAGCCCCGGAAGCCTCTGCTCCAGCTCGATGTAGTCCGGTTCGGGCGAGGCCGAGACGATGCCCGAGACGCTCGACCCACGGGGAGCGGTGCGGATCAGCTCGCGCGTCAGCTCCTCCGCATAGCGGCCGACACCGGCCGTGCCGGGGGCTATCACGTCGTCGACGATGACCCGCAGCGTGCTCACGTCTTCAGCCCCTCGAGCTCGACGTCGAACACGCCGCGCTTAAACGCCTCATCGAGGCCGGCGGCCCAGTCCCGTGGCGTGTCGAGGGCGGCGAGCGTCCAGGCGGCGTGGCCGAGCACCGAATACGCGGGGCGGGGCGCGCGCGGGGCGAACGTCGCCGTGTCGGTGGCGAGCACCCGTTCCGGATCGAGTCCGGCACGTTCGAACACGGCGCGCGCGAACGCGAACCAGGTCGCACTGCCGCTGCTGGTGCCGTGGTAGATGCCCGGTTCGGCACCCGAATCGAGCAGGGTGACGATCCATCCGGCCAGGTCGGCCGTCCAGGTCGGCTGGCCCACCTGGTCGGTCACGACCGACACCGTATCGCGCTCGGCCGCCAGCCTCAGCATGGTGCGAGGGAAGTTGCCTCCCGCGGCGCCGTACAGCCAGGCGGTGCGCACGATGAACGGCGAGGGGTGAGCGGCGAGCACCCGTTCCTCGCCTTCGGCCTTGGTGCGGCCGTAGGCGCCCGCGGGATCGCGGGGGGCGTCCTCGCGGTACGGGTCCTCGGCACGGCCGTCGAACACGTAATCGGTCGAGAGCTGCACGAACCGCGCGCCCGCCTCGGCTGCGGCGCGGGCCGCGTTCTCGGCGCCGATCGCGTTGACGGCGTGCGCGTCATCCTCGTGCGCCTCCGCGTCGTCGACCCGCGTGTAGGCGGCGGCGTTGATGACCACCTCCGAGCCGGCCGCCGCCTCGAGGACCGCGGCGGCATCCCGGATGTCGAGTTCGGCACTCGACGGCGCGATCACCTGGCGGCTGGGCAGGGCTGCCTGCAGGTCGGTGCCGAGCATGCCGCCGCCGCCCAGGATCAGGTACCGCCCTTTCGCGCCGGCCATCAGGCGAGCGCCGCGCGCGCCGTCAGGGGCTCCCACCACGCCCGGTTGTCGCGATACCACTGCACGACGTCGGCGAGCCCCTGCTCGAACGGCACCCGGGGCTCGTAGCCCAGCTCGGACCGGATCTTGCCGATGTCGACCGAGTAGCGGAGGTCATGTCCCTTGCGATCGGGAGCTTCGTCGACGTAGGACCAGTCCTTGCCGGTGGCATCCAGAAGCAGCTGGGTCAGCTGCCGGTTGCTCAGCTCGGTGCCGCCGCCGATGTTGTAGATCTCGCCGGCGCGACCGCCCTCGAGCACGAGCGCGATGCCACGCGTGTGGTCGTCGACGTGCAGCCAGTCCCGGATGTTCTCGCCGGAACCGTAGAGCGGCACGTGCTTGTCGTCGATCAGGTTGGTGACGAACAGGGGGATGACCTTCTCGGGGAAGTGGTACGGACCGTAATTGTTCGAGCAGCGCGTGATCGACAGGTTCATGCCGTGGGTGCGGAAGTAGCTGCGCGCCAGCAGGTCGCTGCCGGCCTTGCTGGCGGAATAGGGCGAGTTGGGCTCGAGCGGACGGGTCTCATCCCACGAGCCCTCCGCGATGGAGCCGTAGACCTCGTCGGTGCTGACGTGGAGGAAACGCTGGACGCCGGCGGTCAGGCTCGCATCCAGCAGGCGCTGGGTGCCGACCACGTTGGTGTCGACGAAAGGCCCGGCGTCGCGCACCGACCGGTCGACGTGGCTCTCCGCCGCGAAATGCACGACGGTGTCGATGGTGGGCAGCACCTGCTCCAGGAGCGCGCGGTCGCGGATGTCGCCGTGCACGAACGAGTAGCGCGGGTTGCCGGCGACCGGAGCGAGGTTGGCGAGGTTGCCCGAGTAGGTGAGCGCGTCGTAGACGACGACATCGGCGCCCTCGAGGCCGGGATAGGCGTCTTCCAGCGTGCGTCGCACGAAGTTCGAGCCGATGAAGCCGGCGCCTCCGGTGACCAGGATTCTCACCCTGAAAGTCTACGGGGACGCGACGGTAGGCTTTCCCGCGTGCAATCCAGGCCCCTGACCATCTCCGGAGCCGTCGAATTCACCCCCTCTCAGCATGGTGACGACCGCGGTGTGTTCTTCGAGCACTACCGTTTCGAGCCTCTCGAAGCCGCGCTCGGCCATCCGTTCACGGTGCGGCAGGGCAACACCTCGGTGTCGAAGCGCGGCACGGTGCGAGGCATCCATTACGCCCTCGTCCCGCCCGGGCAGGCGAAGTACGTCACCGCCGTGAGCGGCGCCGTGCTCGACTACGTGATCGATCTGCGCGTCGGATCGCCCACCTTCGCCACGTGGGAATCGGTGCGGCTGGATGACGTCGACCGTCGCGCGGTCTATCTCGCCGAAGGGCTCGGGCACTGCTTCGTCGCCCTGACCGAGGGCGCCGTGGTGTCGTACCTGGTGTCGCAGGTCTACAACCCCGTCCGTGAGCTGGGGATCTCGCCCACCGACCCCGACATCGGGCTGCAGTTCCCCGCCGAAGCCGGCGTGCCGCTGCTCTCGCCGAAAGACGTGTCGGCGCCCAGCCTTCAGCAGGCCATCGACGGCGGGCTGCTGCCGTCCTACGACGACTGCGTGGCCTACGAGGCTGCGCTCGCAGAGGAGTTGCGCGCGTGAAGGGCATCATTCTGGCTGGGGGATCCGGCACCCGGCTCTGGCCGATCACGAAGGGCATCTCGAAGCAGCTGATGCCCGTGTTCGACAAGCCGATGATCTACTACCCGTTGTCGACGCTGATGCTGGCGGGCATCCGCGAGGTGCTCGTGATCACGACGCCGGAGTACGCGTCGCAGTTCCAGGCGCTCCTCGGCGACGGCGGCGAACTGGGCATGTCGATCCGCTATGCCGAGCAGCCGTCTCCGGACGGGCTCGCGCAGGCATTCCTCATCGGCGAGGAGTTCATCGGCGCAGACTCGGTCGCTCTGGTCCTCGGGGACAACATCTTCCATGGCGGAGGGCTGGGTACGGCGCTCGACGGTTCCGGCGGCATCGAGGGGGGCCTGATCTTCGCCTATCAGGTCGCGAACCCGCGGGCATACGGGGTGGTCGAGTTCGACGAGACGATGACCGCGGTCTCGATCGAAGAGAAGCCGGACAAGCCGAAGAGCTCGTTCGCCGTGCCCGGGCTCTACTTCTATGACAACTCCGTCGTCGCGGTCGCCAAAGCCGTGCAGCCGAGCGCCCGCGGCGAACTCGAGATCTCGAGCGTCAACGAGCACTACCTCGCCGCCGGCTCGTTGCAGGTGCGGGTTCTGGATCGGGGCACCGCATGGCTCGACACCGGCACGTTCGAGTCGATGATGCAGGCCTCGGAGTACGTCCGCGTGATCGAAGACCGGCAGGGCATCAAGATCGGCTGCATCGAAGAGGTCGCCTGGCGCGCCGGCTGGATCAGCGACGAGCAGCTGGCCGTGCTCGCGGCGCCCCTCGCGAAGTCGGGGTACGGCACCTACCTGCAGCGCCTGCTCGAGCGCTAGAGCGGCGCGGCGCCGTCGCGCTGGAGGCGACGCGTGATCGAGCGGGAACGGATCGCGAGCCCGACGGCGAGTCCCGCTCGGATGGGCCACAGGTACCAGCCGACGTACTTCTTCGAGAGGAACCGCCGCGCGCTGTCGTGGTGCGCCTTCACCATGCGCGCGGATTCACTGCCCGTGGAGTGCGCCCCGACGTGGGTGACCGAAGCCGCGGGCTCGTACACGTTGCGGTATCCGTTTCGTCCGAGCCGGAAGCCGAGATCCACATCCTCGAAGTACATGAAGTAGCCCTCGTCGAAGCCGCCGATCGCATCGAAGGCCGTCCGCCTCACCAGCAGGCACGACCCCGACAGCCAGCCGGCATCCCGTTGCTCGTCGCTGGGGTCCGTCTCGCGCCGGTATGCCAGCGTCCACGGGTTGCGCTGCCACAGGTTCGCGAAGAGGGCGTGCCCGACTCCGGTGCGCAACGAGGGCACGGCCCGCGCGGACGGGTACACCGATCCGTCGGGGTTCAGCACCGCCGGGCCGACGGCTCCGATCTGCGGGTCCGATGCCCCGGTCAGGCGCAGCGCGTCGATCGCTCCCGGCGCGAGCACGACATCCGGGTTGCTGATCAGCACCCACTCGACGCTGGCGGGCAGTTCGCGGACGCCGGCGTTGATCGCGCCTCCGTATCCCGGGTTCGATGGCAGCGGGATGTGAACGGCGCCGGCCTTCTCGGTGAGGGCTGTGGCATCGCCGTCCCCCGGCATGTTGTCGACCACCACGACGGCGACCGGATCCGCGCTCGCCGCGGCGACGGAGTCGAGGAACCCGCCGAGCACGCGGTTCGAGCGATAGGCGACCGTCACGATCCCCACCGACGGTCCGCGGCTGCTGTTGGCCATGGTGCCTTCGATCCTAGCCACGTGCGCTCGCTCTAGGCTGGCCCCGTGAACGCGCAGGCTGGCATCTCGGTGGTGCTCTGCACGCACAACGGATCGGCCTATGTCGGCGAGCAGGTCGCGAGCATCCTGCGCCAGGTGCCCGAGCCTTTCGAGATCGTGCTGGGGGACGATGCCTCGACCGATGACACGGTGGCGATCGTCGAGCGGCTGGTGGATGCGCATCGTGCGGGCGGGGGCGCGACCGAGCTCGTGATCCGCCACCACGATCCGGCGCTCGGCGTCTCAGCGAACTTCGCCGACGGGCTGAGTCATGCCCGCGGCGACCTTCTCGCGCTGAGCGACCAGGACGACATCTGGCACGACGGCAAGCTCGCCGCGCTCGCGGCTGCTTTCGCCGCGGACGCGGGCCTGCTGCTGGTGCACAGCGACGCGCGCCTGGTCGACGGCGACGCAGCACCGACCGGGCTCACGCTGCTCGACGCGCTCGAGGCGACCGCTGCCGAGCGCGCGGGTCTCGAGCACGGCGACGCCTTCGCGACGCTGCTGCGACGCAACCTGGTCACGGGCGCGACCGTCATGCTGCGCAGGCGGCTGCTGGATGCGGCGGTCCCCTTCGCCGATGACTGGGTGCACGACGAATGGCTGGCGGTGATCGCGGCGGCGACCGGCGGGGTGCGCCTGCTTCCGGCCGAGCTGATCGACTACCGGCAGCACGGCGGCAATCAGATCGGCGCCGCCCGCCCGAGCATGGCGGATCGCTGGGCGAAGCTCCGTGAACCGCGCGAGCCGCGTGCGTCCTGGCTGGTGGACCGGACGACCGCCCTCGTGACCGCGCTGGAACGACTCGGACCGGCGGTGGCGCCTGCCCGGCTCGCCGCCGCCCGCGCACGACTGGAACACGATCGTCGCCGCCGCGACCTGCCGCGCGTGCACCTCGAACGCCTTCCCCGCATCCTGCTGTCGGCCGCCCGCGGCGACTACGCGCGCTACAGCCGCGGCAGTATCGATGTGCTCCGTGACCTCATGCAGCCTCACAACGTCGCCGGGCTACGCTGATTCCGTGACAAACGTGCTGGTGGTGACCAGCGATCCGATCGGGCCGAAGATGGCCGGTCCCGCCATCCGCAGCTGGAACATCGCTCTCGTCCTGTCGGCCGAGAACAGCGTGCGCCTCGTCACCACGTCTCTGCTGGACGCGCAGCCGGCCCCGTTCGAGCAGTTCCTCGTGCCGCCCGGACGCCACAGCGCGTTCGCCAAGCTGGAGCGCTGGGCCGATGTCATCGTCTTCCAGGGACACGCGATGTCGATGTTCAGGTCGCTGCGCTTCTCGCGCAAGCTGCTGGTCGCGGACATCTACGACCCGATGCACATCGAGCAGCTCGAGCAGGCGCGGGACAAGCCGTTCGACGAGTACAAGCGCATCGTCGCCGACCGCGTCGAGCTGCTCAACGAGCAGCTGCTGCGCGCCGACTTCCTGATGGCCGCCTCCGACAGGCAGCGGCTGTTCTATCTGGGCCAGCTCGCGGCGCTGGGCAGGCTCAACCCGCTGACCTACGCAGACGAATCCGATCTGAAGCGGCTGCTGCGCATCGTCCCGTTCGGCCTGCCTGCGGAGGAGCCCGTTCACCACGCGCAGGTCCTGAAGGGTGTGATCCCCGGCATCGGGGTGGATGACAAGGTGATCATCTGGGGCGGCGGGCTGTACAGCTGGTTCGATCCGCTCACGCTGATCCGCGCGGTCGCGCAACTGCATCGCAGCCGGCCGTCGGTGCGGCTGTTCTTCCAGGGCACCAAGCACCCCGGCGTCGAGGAGATGCCGATCGTGCAGCAGTCGCGCGATCTGGCGCGACAGCTAGGTGTGCTCGACAAGGCCGTGTTCTTCAACGAGTCCTGGGTTCCGTACGACGAGCGCCAGAACTACCTGATGGAGGCGGACCTGGGCACCAGCACCCACGGCTTCCACCTGGAGACGACGCTGGCGTTCCGCACCCGCATCCTCGACTACCTGTGGACGTCGCTGCCGATGGTGGTCACCAAGGGTGACAGCTTCGGCGAACTGGTCAAGCGGGAGCAGCTCGGGGTGGCGGTGCCGCCGGAGGACATCGACGCGCTGGCGGAGGCCCTCGAGCGGTGTCTCTTCGATGAGGAGTACGCGCGGGCAGCGCGCGAGAACGTGCAGAGGGTCCGGGAGCGTTTCCGCTGGGAGACCGTGCTCGAGCCGCTGACCACCTACGTGCGCGATCCGTGGCCGGCTCCCGACCGCCGCTTGATCGAACGCGAGAGCGTCGTGCGGCTGCGGCTGGTCAAGCACTACGGGCTTCTGCACGACGTGCGACGCGTCCTGCACTACCTGCGCACCGGCGGGCTCACCGCGGTCCGGCGCAAAGTCGTCGACCGGCTGTCGGCGAGGCCCCGGCGGGTCGACCGCGACATGCCCGCGGGCACGACCGGGCTCACCGGCCCCATCAAGCGCATCGACAGGTAGCTCCGCGCCGGAACGGGTCCGCGTTCCCGGCTACTCTGAACGGGTGATCCGCGCCGCCCGAGAGACGTTGTCGCTGCTGACGACGCGCGAGCGGATGATCTACGTCGTCATCGTCGCCGCGCGGATGCTGGTCGGCATCCTCGACGTCTTCGGCATCCTGCTGGTCGGCGTGGTCGCGGCGCTCGGGGCGACGAAACTGGTGACCGGGGGCAAGAGCCCGACGTTCGTCGGCTTCACCCTTCCGACGCTCGACCAGACCGGTCTGCTCTGGCTCGTGGTCTTCGTGCTCGTCGTCTTCGTGTTCAAGGCGGTCGTCGCGATAGCCCTCTCGCGTCTGCTGACCGCGTTCGTCGCGCGCATCGAGGCGCGCAACGCCCAGCAGCTCACCGAGCACCTGCTCAGCGGCACGCTCGAGAACGTGCGGCGGATGTCGAAGGCCGACTTCCAGTTCGCGCTGACCGACTCGACGAAGTGGACCTTCACCGGCGTGCTCAACAACGTCGCCAGCATCTTCGTCGAGGGTTTCCTCCTCCTGCTCGTCGCGGTCGCCTTCGTGGTCGTCGATCCGGTGGTCGCACTGTTCGCGCTGCTGTATTTCGCGATCATCGTGGTGGGCATGCAGGCGGGCATCGCCCGCATCCTGAAGCGCGCGGGTGAGGATGCCGCGGCGAGCACGATCGAGACGGTCGGCTCGGTCAGCGACACGATCGACACGTTCCGCGAGATCTCGGTGCTGGGCCGTTCCCAGCTCTACATGGAGCGGCTCGCCGCATCCCGCACCCGCCTGGCCCGCAGCGGCGCGACGCTCGCGTTCCTCGGGGGTCTGCCCCGCTACGTCGTCGAGACCGCGCTGATCCTGGGGGTGGTGCTGTTCGTCGGACAGCAGCTGCTCGCCAACCAGCTGGCTGACGGCCTGGCGACGCTGGGCGTGTTCCTCGGTGGTGCGGTGCGCATCATGGGCGCGATCCTGCCGCTGCAGACCGCGGTCGCCGCACTGAAGGTCAACACCGAGCAGTCGTCCCGCGCACGCGCCCTGCTGCTCGAGGTGCGGGCGGATGCCGACGCACAGACCCGCGCGAAGGTCGCGGCCGGTGCCGCGGTGACCGGTGCCGCCGTCACCGGACCGCTGGGTGTGAAGCTGTCCGACCTGGTCTACAAATACCCGGGCGAGCAGGCGCCGGCGCTGACCGGCGTTTCCCTCTCGATCGAACCGGGCGGGTTCGTGGCGCTCGTCGGGCCGTCGGGTGCGGGCAAGAGCACGCTGGCAGAACTGGTTCTGGGACTCGCGCTGCCGACGTCGGGAACGGTCGAGGTGGGCGGCACCGATCCGATCAGTCTGCGCGCCGCATCTCCCGGCGCCGTGTCGTACGTGCCCCAGCGTCCCGGCATGGTGTCGGGAACCATCGCCGAGAACGTGGCGCTGGGCATCCAGGCCGCATCGATCGACCGTGACCGGGTCCGCGAGGTGCTGGCGTTCGCCCAGCTCGCCGACTTCATCGCCACCCTGCCCGACGGCATCGACACGACCGTCGGCAAGCAGGCCGATGCGTTCAGCGGCGGCCAGATCCAGCGGATCGGCCTGGCGCGGGCGCTCTACGCACAGCCCAGCCTCCTCGTGCTCGATGAGGCGACCAGTGGTCTCGACGCGGGCACCGAGTCGGTGATCAGCGAGAGCCTGCAGAAGCTGCGCGGCAGCACGACCCTGGTCGTGATCGCGCACCGCCTCTCGACAGTGCAGCACGCCGATGTCGTGTTCGTCGTCGAGAAGGGCGCGATCGCCGCGTCGGGCGACTTCGCGACCGTACGCCGCGACGTTCCGATGGTCGCGGAGTACGTGAAGCTCATGTCGTTCGACAAGGCGCCCGCCACCAAGCCGGCCAAGGTGATCAGTGGCAAGGTTCCCAAGGGCGAGGTTCCCAGCGGCAAGGTCACGAAGTGAACCGCATTCCCCGCCTGGCCGGGCTCGCCGCGTTGCCCGCTCTCGCGCTCATCGCGCTGGTGGCCTGGATGTTCGCCTCGCCCATCGGCTCGGGTGCCGACGACGACTTCCATCTGGTGAGCACGTGGTGCGCCAGCCCGACGGCGGCGGCGCAGTTCTGCGCGCCGACCGGCGACCCGGCGACTCGCGACGTGCCGGACGACCTCGTCGACATCGCGTGCTTCGCCAGTCACCCCGAGGTCAGCGCCGCCTGCCAGGACCCGCTCTGGAACAGCACCACCCGTTTCGAGACGGATCGCGGCAACTGGATCGGTGCCTACCCGCCCGTCTACTACGCGGTCATGAGCGTGTTCGCCGGCCCCGACATCCAGACCTCTGCGCTGCTGATGAGACTCTTCACGATCGTC
Source organism: Schumannella sp. (assembly GCA_025463555.1). Lineage (GTDB taxonomy): Bacteria > Actinomycetota > Actinomycetes > Actinomycetales > Microbacteriaceae > JBDSKH01. The sequence continues at coordinate 3,431 of JAODAS010000044.1, read as the reverse complement.
CTGTTCCTGGGCATCACGGTGGCGCTCTACGTGCTGCTTCCCGTCTATCGCCGGCCGGCCCTGCTCTGGACCTGGCTGATCAGCACGCTGCCGCTCGGGCTTTCGCTCTTCTCTTCGAACAACCCCAGCGCCTGGGCGATGATCGGGGTGGGCTCGGCGTTCTTCGCGCTTCTCGGGTATTTCGAGACTGCCGGCGGGGCGCGCATCGCGCTGGGTGGGCTGTTCGCGGTCTCCGTGCTGATGGCGGCCGGATCACGGGGCGACTCCGCCCTGTACGCCGGGTTCGCGATCGCGATCGTGCTGGGCCTGAAATTCGTCCGTGCGCGCCCCTTCTTGTTGCAGGCCATCCTGCCTCTGGCGATGGGCCTGGTGGCGCTGGCGTTCTTCCTGTCGGCGCAGCAGGTGCAGAGCGGGCTGGGAGGCTTCGGCGGGTCCGGTGGCGCGACCGCCACGGCCCCGACGGCCGGTGGCGACCTCTCCGCTCACCTGACCGGGTTCGCGTTGCTGGCCTACAACCTGCTGAACATCCCGTTCCTGTGGTCGGGGGTGTTCGGCACCTGGGGACTCGGCTGGCTCGACACCTCGCTGCCGTGGGCGGTGCCGCTGGCGTTGATCGCCGTCTTCGTCGCGGCAGGCTTCGCCGGTCTGGCGCACAAGAACCGCCGCACCGCGATCGCCGCGCTCGCGACATTCGTCGTGCTGTGGGCGCTGCCGGCCTACGTGCTCCAGCGCGGGGGCGACGCGGTCGGCGACCAGGTGCAGCCGCGGTATCTGTTCCCGCTGATCGTGCTGCTGGCCGCGCTGCTGATGCTCGCGCCTGCGGGGAGGCCGATCCTGTTCGGGCGCATCCAGGCGCTCGTGCTGGCCGCCACGCTGACGGGCGCCTATTTCATCTCGCTGCATTTCGACATCCGTCGCTACGTCACCGGCATCGACGGCGCAGCACCGAACCTCGACGCCGGTGCCGAGTGGTGGTGGGTGCTTCCGCTCGGACCGACGGCCGTCTGGCTGATCGGCACCGCCGCCTACGGCGCGCTGGTGTTCATCGTCGTGCCCCGGCTGGCGTCGGGCCGCGCGGCTTACGTGCCGGCCGGGACCGTCGCGCGGCCGATCACGCGGTAGGCGACGCCCGGCCACTGCTCGGGGGTGCTGATGCGGCGCCCGTCGATGAACGTGCGGATGCCGGGCAGGTCTGCCGGGCCGATCGTGCGGTATTCGGCGTGGTCGGCCTGCACCACCGCGGCGTCGATCGCCTCGCCCAGGTGGTACGGGGTGAACCCGAGCTTCGTCAGTTCGTCGTCCGTGTACAGCGGGTCCTGCACGAGCACCGTCGCGCCCCGCTGCTTCAGCGCCTCGACGGCGCCGAAGACACCCGAGAACGCGGTCTCTTTCACCCCGCCCCGGTAGGCGGCGCCGAGCACGACGACGCGGGAGCCCTTCAGGTCGCCGTGCGCGCCCTCGAGAAGGCCGATCGTGTACTCGGGCATGCCGGCGTTGGCGGCGCGCGCGGCGCTGACGACAGTCGCCTCCGGGTCGTTGAACAGGTACAGCCGCGGGTACACGGGGATGCAGTGGCCGCCCACGGCGATTCCGGGCAGGTGGATGTGGCTGTACGGCTGCGAGTTCGAGGCCTCGATGACGTTGTACACGTCGATGCCCGCGGTGGCGGCGTACCGTGCGAACTGGTTCGCGAGGCCGATGTTCACGTCGCGGTAGGTGGTCTCGGCGAGCTTGGCCAGCTCGGCGGCCTCCGCCGACCCGAGGTCCCACACGCCGTTGGCACGGGCGAGATCCGGCCGGTCGTCGAACTCGAGCACCTGCTCGTAGAACTCGACGGCCTTCTTCGCGCCGCGTTCGCTCAGACCGCCGACGAGCTTGGGGTATTTGCGCAGGTCGGCGAACACTCGGCCGGTGAGCACGCGTTCCGGCGAGAACACCAGGTCGAAGTCGACGCCCTCGGTGAGTCCGCTGACCTCTTCGAGCAGCGGCTTCCAGCGGGTACGGGTGGTGCCGACCGGGAGCGTCGTCTCGTAGGCGACCAGGGTGCCCTTGGTGAGGTGCTCGCCGAGGGAGCGGGTCGCGACGTCCATCCACCCGAAGTCGGGCTGTGCTGTCTCTTCGTCGACGAAGAGCGGCACGACCAGCACGACCGCGTCGGCGCCCGGCACCGCATCCGCGTAGTCGGTCGTCGCGCGCAGCTTGCCGGCCGGGACCAGTTCGCTCAGCAGCTCTTGCAGGTGCGCCTCACCGGGAAACGGCTCGACGCCGGCGTTGATCGAGTCGACCGCCGCCTGGTTGATGTCGACCCCGACCACCTCATGCCCGCGTGACGCGAACTGGACGGCGAGGGGCAGGCCGATCTTGCCCATGGCGATGACAGCGATTTTCACGTGGTCAATCCTATGAGGGGGGCCGTGGCGCTGCTGACCCGCGACCGGACGGCCTGCGGTCGCCCCGCTGCGCACCTGACCATAGGCTGGATGCATGGTCGAGCGCCCGCGGATCCTCTCGATCTCCTTCTCCCCGCTGCGTTCCGACGCCCGCGTGCTGCGGCAGCTGCGGCTGCTCGGCGAGGCCGGGGACGTCACCAGCCTCGGATTCGGTCCGGCCCCCGAGCCGGCCGCGGGTTCCGTTTCCGAGCACCTCGAGATCCCCGTGTCCGCGTCCCTGCCCCAGACGCCGCTGGGCGTGCTGAAGCTCGCGCTGCATCGGCACCGCTCCGTCGAGTTGGACGCCCCAGCCGTGCGTGCGGCCCTCGCGGTGCTGAAGGGCCGCAGGTTCGATCTGATCGTCGCGAACGAGGCGCGCGCGCTGCCGCTGGCGTTCGCGATCGCCGGCGACTCGGTGCCGGTGTGGGGCGACATGCATGAGTGGGCTCCCGAAGAGCGGACTCATGTTCTCAGCTGGCGGCTGCTGGTGGCGCCGTTCATGACCTGGGTGTGCGCCACCTATCTGCCGCGGTGCGCCGCCGTGACGACGGTCGGCAGTGCCATCGCGACGCTCTACCACGACCGCTTCGGCGTCCGGACCGAGGTCGTGCGCAACTCGCTCGCCCCCCAGGATCTGGCGCCCTCACCGCTGCAGCCGGGCCGCATCCGCCTGGTGCACAGCGGCGCCGCCGTGCCCGGCCGCAACATCGAGGCACTCATCGACGGCGCCCTCGCCGCGGACGAGCGGTTCACGCTCGACCTCTTCCTGGTGCGCGGCGGAGACGGCGGCGCGTACTGGAAGAAGCTGCGCGCGCTCGCGGCCGGCTCGCCGCGGATCACGTTCCACGACGCTGTCGCGCCGCACGAGCTGCCCGGTACGCTCAACGCCTTCGATGTCGGCGTGTACAGCGTGCCGATCATCACGACCAACCACCGCTACATGCTGCCGAACAAGTTCTTCGACTTCGTGCAGGCCCGCCTTGCGATCGTCTTCAGCCCGAC
>JAODAS010000028.1 GCA_025463555.1 Schumannella sp. | reverse complement strand
ACCGCAACTACGAGACCGCGGAGGTGCCGCTCGTCCCGGGGCCGAACGTGTTCGTCGGCTCGAACGGTCAGGGCAAGACGAACCTGGTCGAGGCGATCGGATATCTGGGCACCCTCTCGTCGCACCGGGTCTCGACAGATCAGGCCCTCATCCGAAGCGGGACGGATGCCGCGATCGTGCGGGCCCGGCTGCAGCACGCCGACCGGGAGGTGCTGCTCGAGGTACAGCTCAACCGCTCGGGTGCGAACCGTGCCCAGGTGAACCGGGTGGGCGTGAAGCCACGCGAGCTTCCGCGCCACATCTCGACCGTCCTGTTCGCGCCCGAAGATCTGGCGCTGGTGCGGGGCGAGCCGTCCGGGCGCCGCCGGTTCCTCGATCAGCTGCTCGTGCAACTGATGCCGCGACTGGCGGGGGTGCTCGCCGATTACGACCGAGTGCTCCGCCAGCGCAACAGCCTGCTGAAGTCCGCGCGCGGCAGCCGGGTCGCCGAGAATCAGCTCTCGACGCTCGGACTCTGGGACGAACGGCTCGTCGACCTCGGCTCGCAGATCATCGACGCGCGGGCGGCGCTGGTCGAGCGACTGCGTCCCCACGTCGCGCAGGCGTACGAGAGCATCGCGGGCGCCGGCCACCGGGCGGATCTCGCGCTCGAACTCAGCATCCTGGGCGCCCAGCCGGAGGACGAGGGCGTGCCGACTGCGCTCGACCCCGAAAATCTCGCGACCGGCTCCGCCGGCACCGCCACCGCCGACGGGTTCCGCGCGGCCGTCGCGCGTGTGCGCCGTTCCGAGCTCGACCGCGGCATCACGCTCGTCGGTCCGCACCGCGACGACCTGATGCTGGTGCTCAACGATCTGCCTGCCCGCGGGTATGCCAGCCATGGCGAGTCATGGTCGTTCGCGTTGTCGCTGAAGCTGGCGTCCGCTGCCCTGTTGCGTGCCGACTCGCAGATCGGCGATCCGGTCGTCGTGCTGGACGACGTCTTCGCGGAACTCGACGAATCGCGCAGGGCACAGCTCGCCGCGGCCATCCGCGGATACGAGCAGGTTCTGATCACCGCGGCGGTCTTCGACGACATCCCGGCCGAGCTCGCCGGCCACACCGTGCGCATCCGCGCGGGCCGCGTTCTGGAGGAGGGCGAGCTGTGAGCGACGGGACGCCGCCGAAGCCGGCCGGCGACGGGATGCCCGCGCGGCAACCCGAGCACATCGCCGTCTACCAGCGCATCCGGTCGGTGTTCGGTGATCCGGCTCTGCGCTCCGGAGACGCTCGCCGCCGCAAGAAGGCCTCGCGCGACGAGACGAGCGTGCCGTACGGCCGCGGCCGCGACCCCCGCGGCATCGGAGACGTGCTCGGCAACCTCACGTCCGAGATGGGCTGGGACTCCCCGATCGCGCAGGCCGAACTGCTCGCCGGATGGCCCGGCATCGTCGGCGAGGAGACCGCGGCGCACGCCATTCCGATCGGAATCGAGCAGGGCCTTCTCACGGTCCGATGCGACTCCACGGCGTGGGCGACCCAGCTGCGCCGGATGGGCGCCGCGATCACCACCAAGATCATCACCGAGTTCGCGGCGGCCGGCATCGAGTCGGTGAAGTTCATCGGGCCGGACGCCCCCTCCTGGAAACGCGGTCCCAGAGCAATCCCAGGGCGTGGCCCGCGCGATACTTACGGCTGAGAAGGCAAATCTGGTCAGGAGCGCCACGAAAAGCCTCCACAGGGCCGTTTTCCCCGGTTTTGAGGCGTCCTCTGAGGTAGAATTACAGGGTCCGGAGAGGCCTGTCGGCTGCCGGATTCCGACCCCGGCAGGAGCCCCCTTCTTCATGACATCTCCCTCCTCTTCCGCGGCCGATGAAGTCTCGTACAACGCAGGCGACATCCAGGTCCTCGAAGGACTCGAGGCTGTGCGCAAACGTCCGGGCATGTACATCGGCTCGACCGGGCCCCGCGGCCTCCACCACCTGGTCACCGAGATCGTCGACAACGCCGTCGACGAGGCACTCGCCGGCTACTGCGACCTGATCGAAGTCGCCATCCTCGAGGATGGCGGGCTCCGCGTGTGGGACAACGGCCGCGGCATCCCGGTCGACATCCACCCCATCGAGAAGGTGTCGGCCGTTCAGGTCGTGCTCACCGTGCTGCACGCGGGCGGCAAGTTTGGCGGCAGCGGCTATGCGGTCTCAGGCGGCCTGCACGGCGTCGGCAGCTCGGTCGTGAACGCCCTCTCGCACAGGCTCGAGGTCGAGGTGCGCCAGCAGGGCAACGTCTACCGGCAGACCTATCACGACGGGGTGCCGGATGCTCCGCTCAGCAAAGACGAGAAGTCCGACGAGCACGGCACGGTCATCACGTTCTGGCCGAACACGGACATCTTCGAGACCGTCGACTTCGACTACGAGACCCTGCGCACGAGCTTCCAGCAGCGCGCGTTCCTCAACAAGGGGCTGCGCATCACCCTGGTCGACCAGCGTCCGCTCGAAGAGGGTGAGACCGAGCACCGTTCCGACGACTTCCTCTACGAGCGTGGCCTCGTCGACTATGTGGAGTACCTGAACTCGGCGAAGAAGATCGAGCCGGTGCACGAAGAGATCATCTCCTTCGAGTCCGAGGACACCGAGCGGCACATGGCGCTCGAGATCGCGATGCAGTGGACCAACGGATACTCCGAGAGCGTCCACACCTACGCGAACGTCATCAACACCCACGAGGGCGGCACCCACGAAGAGGGCTTCCGCGCGGCGCTGACCACGCTGGTGAACAAGTACGCGCGCGACAAGAACCTGCTGAAGGAGAAGGACGAGAACCTCTCGGGCGACGATGTCCGCGAGGGTCTCACCGCCGTCATCTCCATCAAGCTCAGCGAGCCGCAGTTCGAGGGCCAGACCAAGACCAAGCTCGGCAACACCGAGGCGAAGTCCTTCGTGCAGAAGGTGGTCGGCGACCAGCTCGGCGACTGGTTCGAACGCAACCCGAACCAGGCGCGCGACATCATCCGCAAGTCGATCCAGGCCGCGGCCGCTCGCATGGCCGCGCGCAAGGCGCGCGAGCAGACCCGTCGCAAGGGCCTGCTCGAGGGCGGCGGCATGCCCGGAAAGCTCAGCGACTGCTCGAGCAAAGACCCGGCGCGCAGCGAGATCTTCCTCGTCGAGGGCGACTCGGCGGGTGGCTCGGCCAAGACCGGCCGCGACCCCGAGACCCAGGCGATCCTTCCGCTGCGCGGCAAGATCCTCAACGTCGAGAAGGCGCGGCTCGATCGCGCCCTCGGCAACGCCGAGATCCAGGCGATGATCACCGCGTTCGGCACCGGCATCGGCGAGGACTTCGACATCGAGAAGGCCCGCTATCACAAGATCGTGCTGATGGCGGATGCCGATGTGGACGGCCAGCACATCACGACGCTGTTGCTCACCCTGCTGTTCCGGTACATGCGACCGCTCATCGAGGTGGGCTACGTGTACCTGGCGCAGCCGCCGCTGTTCCGGCTGAAGTGGACGAATGCCGACCACGAGTACGTGTACTCCGATCGCGAGCGCGACGCGCTGCTCGAGGCGGGGCTCGCGGCCGGCAAGCGCGTCGCGAAAGAGAACGGCGTGCAGCGCTACAAGGGCCTCGGCGAGATGAACCACCAGGAGCTGTGGGACACCACCATGAACCCGGCGAGTCGCACGCTCCGCCAGGTCACGCTCGACGACGCGGCGATCGCGGATGGCGTCTTCTCCACCCTCATGGGTGACGATGTCGAGTCGCGCCGCCAATTCATCCAGCAGAACGCCAAAGACGTTCGCTTCCTCGACATTTGATTTCGATACGCGCTTCGCGCTACTCAATCACCGAAAGTGACTCATGGCTGATGTAACCGACACCGGGCTCGACCCGGATCGCCACGACAAGATCGAGCAGGTCGATCTGCAGCTCGAGATGCAGCGCAGCTACCTCGACTACGCGATGAGCGTCATCGTCGGACGCGCCCTGCCGGACGTGCGCGACGGCCTCAAGCCGGTGCACCGCCGCGTGATCTACGCGATGTACGACGGCGGCTACCGACCCGACCGCGCGTTCTCGAAGTGCACCCGCATCATCGGCGACGTGATGGGGCAGTTCCACCCGCATGGCGACTCGTCGGTGTACGACGCACTCGTCCGGCTGGTGCAGCCGTGGTCGCTCCGCTACCCCCTGGCGCTGGGCCAGGGCAACTTCGGCTCGCCCGGCAACGACGGCGCGGCCGCCCACCGGTACACCGAGACCAAGATGGCGCCGCTGGCCATGGAGATGGTCCGCGACATCGACGAAGACACCGTCGACATGCAGGACAACTACGACGGTCGCACGCAGGAGCCGACGGTACTGCCGGCGCGCTTCCCGAACCTGCTGGTCAACGGCTCCGTCGGCATCGCGGTCGGCATGGCCACCAACATCCCTCCGCACAATCTCCGAGAAGTGGCGGAAGGAGCGCTCTGGGCACTCGAGCACCCGGATGCGTCGCGCGACGAACTGCTCGAGGCGCTCATCCTGCGGGTCAAGGGTCCCGACTTCCCGACCGGCGCGCAGATCCTCGGGGTCAAGGGCATTCAGGATGCCTACCGGACCGGGCGCGGATCGATCACCATGCGGGCGGTCGTCAGCGTCGAGGAATCGCAGGGGCGCACCAACCTGGTGGTCACCGAGCTGCCGTACCAGGTGAACCCCGACAACCTGGCGATCAAGATCGCCGACCTCGTCAAAGAGGGCAAGATCGCGGGCATCGCGGACATCCGCGACGAGAGTTCGGGCCGCACCGGCCAGCGGCTCGTGATCGTGCTGAAGCGCGACGCCGTCGCAAAGGTCGTGCTCAACAACCTCTACAAGCACACGCAGCTGCAAGAGAACTTCGGCGCGAACATGCTGGCGATCGTCGATGGCGTGCCCCGCACGCTGGCGATCGACGGCTTCATCACGCACTGGATCGACCACCAGATCGAGGTCATCGTCCGGCGCACCACGTTCCGGCTCGCGAAGGCCGAGGCCGATGCGCACATCCAGCGTGGATACGTGAAGGCCCTCGACGCCCTCGACGAGGTCATCGCCCTCATCCGCCGTTCGCCGGACGTCGACCAGGCCCGCCAGGGTCTGATCAAGCTGCTCACGATCGACGAGCTGCAGGCCGACGCGATCCTGGCCCTGCAGCTGCGCCGGCTGGCCGCGCTCGAGCGACAGAAGATCCAGGATCGGCTCGCCGAACTCGAACTCGAGATCGCCGGCTACCAGGCGATCCTCGCCAGCGAGTCGCAGCAGCGTCAGATCGTGACCGACGAACTGACCGAGCTGGTCGCCAAGTACGGAGACGATCGCCGCACCGAGATCCTGCTCGGATACGGCGGTGACATGAGCGTCGAAGACCTGATCCCCGAAGAGGAGATGGTCGTCACCATCACGCGCGGCGGCTACATCAAGCGCACCCGCAGCGACAACTACCGCTCTCAGCACCGCGGCGGGCGGGGCGTCAAGGGTGCGCAACTGCGTGCGGACGACGTCGTCGAGCACTTCTTCGTCACCACGACTCACCACTGGCTGCTGTTCTTCACCGACCGTGGCCGCGTCTACCGCGCCAAGGCGTATGAGGTGCAGGAGGCGGGGCGTGACGCCAAGGGTCAGCACGTCGCGAACCTGCTCGCCCTTCAACCGGACGAGCAGATCGCCCAGGTCCTCGACATCCGGGACTACACGGCAGCCGAGTACCTCGCGCTGGCGACCCGCGGCGGCCTGATCAAGAAGACGCGCCTGAGCGAGTACGACACCAACCGCACCGGCGGAATCATCGCGATCCACGTGCGCGAAGGCGACGAAGTGGTGGCGGCGATGCTGGTCGAGAACGACAGCCAGATCCTGCTGGTGTCGCGCAAGGGCATGTCGCTGCGCTTCGTCGCCGAGGAGTCGAGCCTGCGCTCGATGGGCCGGTCGACGGCCGGCGTCATCGGCATGCATTTCCGCGGCGACGATTCGCTGCTGTCGGCGTCGGTCGTGTCGGACGCCGACACCTCGGCCGTGTTCGTCGTCACCGAGGGCGGCTATGCCAAGCGCACCGCGGTGTCGGAATATCGTCCTCAGGGACGAGGCGGACTGGGCATCAAGGTCGCGAAGCTGAATGAAGCCCGTGGAGATCTGGCGGGAGCCCTGATAGTCGAGGACGAGGACGAGGTGCTCGTGGTTCTTGCCAGCGGCAAGGTGGTACGGTCTTCGGTGGCCGAGGTGCCTGCCAAGGGGCGGGATACCATGGGTGTGGTCTTCGCTCGATTCGATGATGAAGACCGGATCATCGCCCTGGCCAAGAACAGCGAGCGGAACCTGGAAGTCGGAGTTCCCGAAGAACCAGACGCCGACCAGCCGACGGATGAGGAATCCGCGGCAGAAGCGCCCGCGGCTGAGCCGCAGGATCGAGAGGACGACCCCCAGTCATGACCAGTGTCGCCGAAAAGCTGCAACGTAAAGAGCAGCGCCGGGTGGCCACCAAGCAGGTGCGCCTCAAACTCGTCTACGTCGACTTCTGGTCGGTCGTGAAGCTGTCGTTCCTCATCTGGCTGTGCCTCGGCATCGCGCTGGTGGTGGCCGCCGCTCTCGTCTGGGTGGTGCTCAATTCGACGGGCATCTTCGGCAAGCTGGACGACACGCTGCAAGAGATCCTGGCGGATCCGGGATTCCACGTCGAGAACACCTTCGGCCCCGTGCAGGTCGTCGGCTTCGCGCTGGTCGTGGCCCTGCTCAACACCGTGGTCGGCACCGTCCTCGGCGCGATCGCCGCCCTGCTGTACAACCTCAGCGTGCGCTTCACCGGCGGGCTGCTGGTCGGGTTCCAGAACAGCTAGATTTCGCTGGGCCCGCCGCCGTCGGGTACAGTGAACTCCGGCCTCCGGGCCGATTCGGGGCTATAGCTCAGGCGGTTAGAGCGCTTCACTGATAATGAAGAGGTCCCAGGTTCAAGTCCTGGTAGCCCCACCGATGAACCTCGCTGGTTGAGTAGCGGCCGCAGGTCGCGTGTCGAAACCAGCGGGACGAGTTTCGTCGCACGGGGCCTTAGCTCAATTGGTAGAGCGCCTGCTTTGCAAGCAGGAGGTCAGGGGTTCGATTCCCCTAGGCTCCACACCCTTCCTCCCTTGATTCGCCGTCGCGCGGCACGCCTAGCTGCACTAGGTACATTGCACAGCTAGGTATACGATCGTCCGCGTGAACATCGACAAGGATCTGGTCGCCGCGATGGCGACGCCTCTCGTGCTCGCGATCCTGGCCGAGGGTGGCAGCTACGGGTACGCGATCCTCAAGCGCGTACGCGAGCTGTCCGCCGGAGAGGTCGAATGGACCGACGGCATGCTCTACCCGCTGCTTCACCGGCTCGAGCGCCTCGGGCATATCCGCGCCGAGTGGGGCGCGTCGCCGGAGGGCCGCCGGCGCAAGAACTACGAGATCACCGACCAGGGCCGCGCCCAGCTGGCGGAGCACCGCCGGCAGTGGACGACGGCGACCCGCACCCTCAGCGGTCTGTGGGATCTGGCGATTCCGGCGGCGGGAGCATGAGCGTGGGGGCGGATGCGACCGCGGCGACGGAGACCCGGATCGGGCAGTGGCGGACTGCGGTCCTCCGCAGCCGCGCTGTGGACGAGGCGGATGCGGATGAGCTCGAGGGGCACCTCCGCGAGCAGATCGGCGAGCTGGAGTCCGTGGGGCTGAGCGCCGACGAGGCATTCCTCGTCGCCGTCAAGCGCCTCGGAGAAGTGGATGCCGTGACGGCCGAGTTCGCGCGCGAGCACGGCGACCGGCTGTGGAAGCAGCTCGCGCTGCCGAAGGCTGCCGACGCCACATCCCGCCCGGTGGTCACGATGCTGGTGTTCGCGGCCGTCGCCGCGGTGCTGGTGCAGACGGGCCGCCTGCTCACCGGCGCTTCCACCGACCCGCAGTGGTTCATCCGGGATGTCAGCCTGTTCGTGCTGCCGGTCCTCGCCGGCTACTTCGCGGTCGCGCGCCGGATGCCGTGGCGCAGAGTCGTGCCACTCGCGGCGGTTGTCGTCGTGCTCGCGCTCGCCGTGAACCTGTACCCGTTCGCGGGGGGTTCCAGCGGGGCCGCCGCGGCGGCGACGCTGCTGCTCGTGGCAATACATCTCCCCGTGCTGCTCTGGCTGGTCGTGGGCGCCGCCTACGTCGGCGGCGACGTGGCATCGTCTGCGCGACGCATGGATTTCATCCGGTTCAGCGGTGAATGGGCGATCTACTACGCCCTGATCGCGCTCGGCGGCGCGGTGCTCATCGGGCTCACCCTGGCGGTGCTCACGCCGATCGCGCCCGGTGCACCGCAGTTCGTGTTCGAGTGGGTCCTTCCCACGGGTGCAGCCGGGGCGGTGGTCGTCGCGGCCCGGCTGGTCGAGGCGAAGAAGAGCATCATCGAGAACCTCGCGCCCGTGCTGACCGCGATCTTCACCCCGCTGTTCGCGGCGATGCTGGTGGTCGCATCGGTCGCCTACGCGGTCGCCGGAATCGGCCGGGGCTTCGACCGCGACCTGATCTCGGTATTCGACCTGCTGTTGCTGGTCGTGCTCGGCCTCGTCGTCTACGGGATCTCGGCGCGGGACTCCGGCCGCGCCACCCGGCTCATGGACGTGCTCAGGCTGGTGGCCGTGGTCGCCGCGATCGCTCTCGACCTGCTGGTGCTCGTGTCGATGCTGGTGCGGATCGGCGAATTCGGTCTCACTCCGAACCGCACGGCAGCACTCGGACTGAATCTGCTGTTGCTGGGAAACCTCGGCGGAACCGCCTGGCTGACCGGACGCATCCTGGCAGGGCGCGCGCAGCCGTCGCGGCTGGAGTCGTGGCAGACGGGCTATCTGCCGGTGTTCGCTGCGTGGATCGCCGTCGTCGTGCTGGTTCTGCCGCCGGTGTTCGGGTTCGCCTAGGCGCTCACGCCTGCGACACGCCCTCGATGTTGGAGTCCGTCGTCAGGGTGTAGCTGCGGATCAGCCAGGCATCCCCCGAGCGCTCGACCGAGTAGCTCCAGTCCAGATGCGTGAGGAGGTGGCCGTCCTCGCCGTCGCTCAACTGGCCGAAGCCGTCGATCGAGTCCTGGTCGTAGCCCTGATCGAGCAGATAGACGATGGCCTCTTCGTCGCTCAGGCGGTACGCCACATCTGCCGACCCGGTGACCCGCAGACGCTCACCGCCCTCGCGGGGCTCGTTCTGCAGCTCGGTGACGGTGATCGTCGCATCATCGAGTCGCGCGAGCCCGTCGCGGACCAGGATCGGTGTGGAGTCGTTCGGGTCGTTGAAGATCGGGGTCGGCCGGTCGGTGCCTCCGGCGGGCTTGCCGATCACCGTGGCGGCGTTCTCACCGAAGTACACGGGTGCAGTCGATGCGAGCCAGCCCTGCCATCCCGCCTCGTCACGGTCCAGCGCCGACGAGTCGATCGCCTGCTCGGCGACGAACGTGGCCACGAACCTCTGAGCCGCGAGCAGCGACGCGTCATCCCACGAGCTGCCGGCGATGAGGTCGCCGACCGTCGCGGGGTCGACCTCGGTCGCGACCGCCGCGGCCGGCGAGAGGGTCACGTGCAGGTAGGTGCCGAGGTCGTCGGTCACGGACTCGCGCGCGGCGACGTCTCCGAAAACGGCGCCGATCGGAACGGCGGTGGAGCTCGGGCTCGCCGATCCGGACGGCGTGGCCGTCGGGAAGCCTCCGGGGAACGCCGAGCACCCGGTCAGCAGCAGCAGCGCGGCCGTTCCGGCAGCTGCCGCAGCGCGTCGCATCAGGATTCGTCGTCCGCAGCGTCGACATCCGCAGCGCC
>JAODAS010000011.1 GCA_025463555.1 Schumannella sp. | reverse complement strand
ACGAGCACGCCCGTCGTCGAGGTGTGGATGCGGCCCTGAGACTCCGTCGCCGGAACGCGCTGCACGCGGTGCACGCCGCCCTCGTACTTCAGCGACGCCCAGACACCCTGCGAGGGATCCGTCGCGTTCGACTTGATCGCGACCTGCACGTCTTTGTAGCCGCCCATGTCGCTGTCGGTGCTCGCGAGCAGCTCCGTCTTCCAGCCGCGCGACTCCGCGTAGTGCAGGTACATGCGCAGCAGGTCGGCCGCGAACAGCGCCGATTCCTCGCCGCCCTCGCCCCCCTTGATCTCCATGATCACGTCGCGCCCGTCATCCGGGTCGCGCGGGATCAGCAGGCGCCGCAGCTTCTCGGCCGTCGCCTCGAGACCCGCCTCGAGGCCGGGGATCTCCTCCGCGAAGGCCGAGTCCTCTTTTGCGAGTTCGCGCGCGGCAGCGAGATCGTCCTCCGCTTTCTGCCAGTTGGCATGCGCGGTGGCGATCTGGCTCAGCTCCGCGTACCGGCGGTTGACCTTCTTGGCCCGCCCGGCATCCGCGTGGATGGCCGGGTCGGAGAGCTGCTCTTGAAGCTCATCGCGTTCGGCCAGCAGCGATGCTACCGACTCGAACACGACCTACTCCTTGTGACCGTTGCCGTTGGTCTGCGCGGGCAGGCTGCTCTGGATCTGCACGAGGAACTCGGTGTTCGACTGCGTCTCTTTCAGCTTGCCGAGCACGACCTCGAGCTGCTGCTGCAGTTCGAGACCGGCGAGCGCGCGGCGCAGGCGCCAGGTGATCTTGATCTCCTCGGGGCTGAGCAGCTCCTCCTCACGACGGGTGCTCGACGCGTAGATGTCGACCGCCGGGAAGATGCGCTTGTCGGCCAGAGACCGCGACAGGCGCAGCTCCATGTTGCCGGTGCCCTTGAACTCCTCGAAGATGACCTCGTCCATCTTGGAACCGGTCTCGACCAGCGCGGTTGCGAGGATCGTCAGCGAGCCGCCGCCCTCGATGTTGCGCGCCGCACCGAAGAAGCGCTTGGGCGGGTAGAGGGCGGATGCATCCACGCCACCCGAGAGGATGCGACCCGACGCCGGGCTGGCCAGGTTGTAGGCACGGCCCAGGCGCGTGATCGAGTCGAGCAGCACGACCACGTCGTTGCCCAGCTCGACGAGGCGCTTGGCGCGCTCGATCGCGAGCTCGGCGACCGTGGTGTGATCCTCGGCGGGACGGTCGAACGTCGAGGCGATGACCTCGCCCTTGACCGACCGCTGCATGTCGGTGACCTCTTCGGGCCGCTCATCGACCAGGACCACCATGATGTGGACCTCGGGGTTGTTCTCGGCGATCGCCTTCGCGATCGCCTGCAGGATCAGCGTCTTGCCCGCCTTGGGCGGCGCGACGATCAGGCCGCGCTGGCCCTTGCCGATCGGGGCGATCAGGTCGATGATGCGGGTCGACAGCTTGGCCGGGTCCGTCTCGAGGCGCAGACGCTCGTTCGGGTAGATCGGGGTGAGCTTGCCGAACTCGACGCGCTCGCCCGCCGACTCGATCGAGTTGCCGTTGACCGAGTCGATCTTGACGATCGCGTTGTACTTCTGGCGGTTGCCGGCCTGCTCGCCCTCGCGGGGCTGACGGATGGCGCCGACGACGGCGTCGCCCTTGCGCAGGTTGTACTTCTTGACCTGGCCGAGCGAGACGTAGACGTCGTTCGGGCCGGGCAGGTAGCCGGAGGTACGCACGAAGGCGTAGTTGTCGAGCACGTCGAGGATGCCGGCGACGGGAATGAGCACATCGTCGTCGCTGATCTCGGGCTCGAAGTCGTCGTTCTGGGCACCACGGCCGCGCTTGCGGTCGCGGTAGCGGCTGCGGCTCGAACGGCTCTCGCCGTCTTCGGCCTGCTGCTGGCGGTCGCCGCCCTGGTTGCCGTTGCCCTGGTTGCCGTTGCCGTTCTGGCGGTCGGCGTTCTGGCGGTCCGCGTTCTGGCGGTCCGCGTTCTGGTTGCGCTGGCTCTGAGCAGGCTGCTTGTCGGCGGCCTTCTCGCCCTGCTGACCGTTCTGGCCGCCGCGACCGCGTCCACGCGAACGACGCGAGCCGCCCTCGGCGTCGGCGTCGTCGGCACCCGAGGTGACCTCGGGCAGCAGCTTGTCGAGATCGGCGGCGACATCGGCCGCAGCGACCGGGGTGGTCCCCGCGGGGGTGATGGCGGCCAGCTCGGCGGCGACCTCGGTCGACGCACTCACGCGACGCGAGCGACGGGCCGGAGCCTTGGCCTCGGTCGGGGTCTCGACGTCGGCGTCCTCAGCCGCCGGCAGATCTTCTGACGGAGCCAGGTCCTGCACGAAGTCGCTGCCCGACTCGGGCGCGATCGTGTCGATCGGCGCCTGCTCGACGGCCGCGCCGTCGTTCTCGTTCTCAGCGAGGGTGTCCACGAGTTCTCCTTTTCGAAGTTTCGCCGCGCCCTCGATCCCACGTTCGGCCGCAAGGGCCTGGAGCTCGGGCAGCCGAAGACGGCTCAGCTCGATACGGGTATCGGTCACGGGAAGATTTCCTTTCAACCCGCACACAGAATTAGTGCGGGGATGTGGCAGACCTGAACTTCTCGGCAGCCACGCGCAAACGCGGAACCGATGAATTCAGAGGGATTGCCTCGCGAGCTGGGTCTAAGCCACGGCTTCTGTCGAGTGCGGTATCACTGTAGCACCCCGGAAGTCGACGGCCAGCAGCAGGCAGTTCCAGGGCGTCGTCGAGTGCTTGTGGATCAGTTCCGTCGCGACCAGCCGCTGCGACGGGTCGCTGCACAGCACCAGGATCGAAGGCCCGGCACCGGAGACGACGGCCGCGAGGTCGTTCTCGCGGAGCACACGGATCAGCGCATCCGTCTCGGGCATCGCACTGGCGCGGTAGCTCTGATGCAGCTTGTCCTCGGTCGCCGCGAGCAGCAGCTCAGGGCTCTGGATGAGGGCGGCGATCAGCAGTGCGGAACGGGAGACGTTGAACACCGCATCCTCGTGGGGCACCGATTCGGGCTGCAGGCTGCGCGCGAGTGCTGTCGACATGATCGATTCGACCGGCACGGCGACCAGCGGCGACACCCCGCGGTGCACGATGAGCTTCTTGTGGCGTGGCCCCTCGGGCGTCATCCAGGCGATGGTCAACCCGCCGAAGAGGGCGGGTGCGACGTTGTCGGGGTGGCCCTCGAGGGCCGTGGCGAGAGCGAGCAGCCCCTGCGAATCGATCTCGACGATGCCCTCGAGAAGCCCCTTCGCGGCCATGATGCCCGAGACGATGGCAGCGCCGGAGGAACCCATGCCGCGACCGTGCGGGATGCTGTTGCGGGCGACGAGGTCGAGCCCCGGAAGATCGATGCCGTAGGCGGCGAACGTGTAGGCGATCGAACGCACGACCAGGTTGGATTCGTCGGTGGGCACCTCTCCCGCACCCACTCCCAGCACCTCGACGGTCGCGCCCGGCTTCTTGCGCGCCGTGACGATGAGCTCGTCGTACACCGAGAGCGCGAGGCCGAGCGTGTCGAATCCGGGGCCCAGGTTCGCGGTCGTCGCCGGCACCTTGACCAGCACGCTGCGGCCGACCGGGACGGAGCCCTTGGATTTCGGGCCTGCGGCTGCGCTCATGCCCGGACCGCGCTCAGCCCCAGAACGCCGGCGATCTCCTCCACATCGACGGAGACGCTCGTCGGAACGACATCGGCCCCGTCTGCCGTGCGAAGCGCCCACTGCGGGTCTTTGAGGCCATGGCCGGTGACGGTCAGCACGACCGTCGAACCCTTGGGGATCTCGCCCGCGGCCGAGCGCTCGAGCAGTCCCGCGACGCTGATCGCCGAAGCAGGCTCGACGAAGACGCCGACCTCGCTGGAGAGGATGCGGTGAGCGTCGAGGATCGCCGCATCGTCGATCGCGCCGAAGTAGCCGTTCGTCTGCTCGCGGGCCGTCAGCGCCAGCTCCCACGATGCGGGATTGCCGATGCGGATCGCGCTCGCGATCGTGTCGGGATCTTTGACGATCTCGCCGAGCACGATCGGAGCACTGCCCGCGGCCTGGAAGCCGAACATGCGCGGCCGCCGGGTCGTCGCGCCGCGCGCGGCCTCCTCCGCATAGCCACGCGCGTATGCGGTGTAGTTGCCCGCGTTGCCGACCGGCACGAAATGGAAGTCCGGCGCATCGCCCAGCACCTCGACGACCTCGAACGCGGCCGTCTTCTGCCCCTCGATGCGGTCGTTGTTGACCGAGTTGACCAGGTGCACGGGGTAGTGATCCGCGAGCTCGCGCGCGATGTCGAGACAGTCGTCGAAGTTGCCGCGCACCTGCAGCAACTCCGCACCGTGGGCGATCGCCTGTGCGAGTTTGCCCATCGCGATCTTGCCCTCCGGGACGAGCACCGCGGCGGTGATGCCCGCGTGCGTTGCGTAGGCGGCGGCCGACGCGCTCGTGTTGCCGGTCGAGGCGCAGATGACCGCCTTGGCGCCGTGCTCGACCGCCTTCGACACGGCCATCGTCATGCCACGGTCCTTGAACGAACCGGTCGGGTTCATGCCCTCGAACTTGACCCACACGCGTGCCCCGGTACGGGCCTCGAGCGCGGGAGCAGGGATCAGCGGCGTGCCGCCCTCGCCCAGGGTGATGATCGGCGTGGCGTCGGTGACGTCAAGACGGTCGCGGTACTCGTTCAGCACTCCACGCCACTGAGTCATCGCACAAGCTCCGGCATCTGGATTCCTTCGACTCGAAGCACGCTGGTGACCTCGGCCACCGACTCGTTCGCATCGAGTGACGCGACGGTCGCGGCGAGCGCAGACTCCGTCGCCTCATGCGTGCCGATTACCAGGGTAGCGGTGGGCGCGCCGCCGTCCTGCACCGGCTCGGGGCGCACCGACTGCTGCACGGCCTCGACCGAGACGCCGTGCTCGCTGAACATCGTCGCGATGGCCGCGAGCACGCCCGGCCTGTCGACGACCTCGAGGGTGATCTGGTAGCGGGTCGTCACGCTCGAGATCGGCAGGATGGGGAGGTTCGCCTGGGTGGACTCGGCGACTCCGGGGCCACCGATCACGTGCCGGCGTGCGGCCGAGACGACGTCTCCGAGCACCGCGGACGCGGTCTGCACGCCACCGGCACCCGCGCCGTAGAACATGAGCGAGCCGGCCGCCTCGGCTTCGAGGAACACCGCGTTGTTCGCACCGTGCACCGCGGCGAGCGGATGGGCGAGGGGAACAAGGGCGGGATGCACCCGCGCACTCACGCCCTCGACACCCGTCTCGGCATCCACCATGCGCTCGCAGACCGCGAGCAGCTTGACGACGTACCCGGCATTGCGGGCCGCGAGCACCTGGGCGTGGGTGATCTTCTCGATCCCCTCGCGGTAGACGCTCTCGAGAGGAACCGCGGTGTGGAAGGCGAGGCTCGCCAGGATCGTCGCCTTCTGCGCCGCGTCGTACCCGCCGATGTCGGCGGTCGGGTCCGCCTCGGCATACCCGAGCTCGGTCGCTGCGGCGAGGGCCTCTTCGAGCGAGTCGCCCTCGGTGTCCATGCGGTCGAGGATGTAGTTGGTGGTGCCGTTCACGATGCCGAGGATGCGGTGCACGCGGTCCCCCGCGAGGCTGTCGCGCAGCGGCCTGATGATCGGGATGGCGCCGCCGACGGCGGCCTCGTAGTACAGCTGCGCGCCGACCTGCTCGGCGATGGCAAACAACTCCGGGCCGTGGGTGGCGAGCAGCGCCTTGTTGGCGGTGATCACATCCGCGCCCGAATTCATGGCCAGCTCGATGTACTCGCGGGCCGGCTCGAGCCCGCCCATCAGCTCGATGACGATGTCGGCACCCAGGATGAGGGTGCGCGCGTCCGTCGTGATCAGGTGCTTCGGGATGTCGGTGGTGCGCTTCGCTTTCGGGTCACGGACGGCGACACCCACGAGTTCGAGCCCCGCGCCCACGCGGCTGGCGAGTTCGTCCCCGTGCTCCAGCAGCAGGGACGCCACCTGGGCCCCCACCGACCCGGCCCCCAGGATCGCGACGCGGAGGTTGCGGTACTCGATCATCGGGCCATCTCCTCGGGGTGCAGTCCCATGTCTCGTGAAAGCAGATCTTGTTCGGTCTCGCGGCGCACGATCACGCGCGCCTTCCCGTCGCGCACCGCGACGACGGCGGGACGACCGAGGTAGTTGTAGTTGCTGGCCAGCGACCAGCAGTAGGCGCCGGTCGCGGGCACCGCCACCAGGTCGCCGGGGGTGACATCTGCCGGGAGGTAGTCGGCGTGCACGACGATGTCGCCGGATTCGCAGTGCTTGCCGGCGATGCGCACCAGGGCCGGGTTGGCATCCGACGAACGGTTCGCGATGCGCACGCTGTAATCGGCGCCGTACAGAGCGGGCCGGATGTTGTCGCTCATGCCGCCGTCGACGCTCACGTACTTGCGGACGGCCTCGCCGGTTGAGCCTGTCGAAACCCGCACGTCCTTGATGGTGCCGACCTCGTACAGGGTCACGGTGCTCGGGCCGATGATCGCGCGGCCCGGCTCGATCGCGACGACCGGCGCCGGGATGCCGAGGTCGCCGCACACGGATGTCACGACGCGCGCGAAGTCGGCGGCGATGCTCTCGATCGGGGTCACCACGTCGGCGCTCGTGTAGGCGATGCCGAACCCGCCGCCGAGGTTGAGCTCGGGCACCTCGCCACCGGTAAGCAGTTGCGCGTGCACGGCGAGCAGGCGCCGGGCTGCTTCGGCGAAGCCGTCCGACTCGAAGATCTGCGACCCGATGTGCGAATGCAAGCCGAGGAAGCGCAACGAATCGTGCGCACGGATCTGAGCCACGACATCCGCGACCTCACTCAGCGGGATGCCGAACTTCTGATCCTCCCGCGCTGTCGCCAGGTACTCGTGGGTGCTGGCGTGCACGCCCGAGTTGACTCGCAACCGCACGTTCTGCACCGTGCCGTGGCGGCGGGCGGCGTCGGCAACGCGATCGACCTCGACGACGCTGTCGAGGACGATCGCGCCCACACCCACCTCGACACAGCGGTCGATCTCGGTGTGGCTCTTGTTGTTTCCGTGCATGCCCAGCCGGGACGGTTCGACGCCGGCCGCGAGGGCGACCGCGAGCTCACCGCCGCTGCAGACATCGACGTTCAGACCCGCCTCGGTGACCCACCGCGCGATCTCGGTGCTGAGGAACGCCTTCCCCGCGTAGTAGACCTTCACGGGCGTGCCGAACGCTTCGTCGAAGGCGGCTTTCAGGTTCGCTGCCCGGTTGCGCACGTCTGCCTCGTCGATCACATAGAGCGGCGTGCCGAACTCGCGCGCCAGGTCGGTGGCGTCGACGCCGTCGATGCTGAGGGCACCGGATGCCGTGCGGGCCACGTTCTGCGGCCAGACCTGGGGCGCGAGCGCGTTCGCATCGTCGGGGAGGGTCAGCCACTCCGGAGCGAGCGGGTTCGCGGACACGTAAACCTCACGGATATGAATCGAACAGTGAGGCGAGCGAACCCGGCTTGGTCCCTGAAGCCG
>JAODAS010000289.1 GCA_025463555.1 Schumannella sp. | reverse complement strand
CAGACCCGCCAGGTGCTGGAAACCATCCGATCCGTCATCGAGACCGCCGGCGGGACCATGGACGACGTGACCATGAACCACATCTTCCTCAAGGACTGGGCCGACTACGCCGCCATGAACAAGGTCTATGCGGAGTTTTTCCCCGGCGAGAAGCCGGCGCGCTTCTGCATCGTCTGCGGCCTGGTGCGGCCCGACTTCCTGGTCGAGATCGCCTCCATCGCCCACATCGGAAAAAAGTGATCACGCCGGACGGCCTCTATTACGAAATCCATCCCGGCCCGGCGGGCGCGCCGGCGGTGGTCCTGTCGGCGGGCCTGGGCGGTTCGGGAGCCTACTGGGCGCCGCAGATGGAGGCGCTGACCGCCGCCCACACCGTTGTGCTCTACGACCACCGCGGCACGAACCGCAGCGTTCGCGCCCTGACCGATCCGCACAGCGTCGACGCCATGGCCGACGACATCGTCAGCGTCATGGATGCCGCCGCCCAGCCCCGCGCCCACGTCGTCGGGCACGCGGCCGGTGGGCTGGTGGGCCTGTCGCTGGCCCTGCGCCATCCCGACCGCGTCGACAGGCTCGCCGTCGTCAACGCCTGGGCGGCGCCCGATCCGCATATCCGCCGCTGTTTCGACACCCGTCTTCACCTCCTCAA
The DNA here is from genome assembly GCA_025463555.1 of Schumannella sp. Lineage (GTDB taxonomy): Bacteria > Actinomycetota > Actinomycetes > Actinomycetales > Microbacteriaceae > JBDSKH01. The sequence continues at coordinate 2,313 of JAODAS010000289.1, read as the reverse complement.
AGACAGCGGCGCGAGCGCCTATCTGCACGCCCAGCCGCTGTTCCTGTTTCCCGCCGAGTGGATCAGCCGCCATTCGGACCGGCTGGACGCCGAGGAGGCGCACCACCTGGCGACTTTCCCGGGCGAGGCGATCGTGGCTGCGCGGATCGAGGCCGTGCTGGCCTTCGACATCGAGGCCCACCTGGGCGAGATCGCAGCCGAAGTGCTGGTCAGCGCCAGCGGCGACGACATGCTCATTCCCGTGTCGTGTTCGCGAAAGCTTGCCCAAGGCCTGCCCAAGGCCAGGCTCGACATCGCGCCGTGGGGCGGTCACGGCTTTACGGTCACCGCGCCCGAGGCGTTCAATGCGCTGCTCTTGGCCTTCCTGGCCTAAAGGACCTGCTCCATGGAAGTCGGCGTCTTTATCCCGATCGGCAACAACGGCTGGCTGATCAGCGAGACCTCGCCGCAGTACATGCCCAGCTTCGAGCTCAACAAGCAGGTGGTGCAGGCCGCCGACCGCTACGGGCTCGATTTCGCGCTGTCGATGATCAAGCTGCGCGGCTTTGGCGGCAAGACGCAGTTCTGGGACCATAATCTCGAAAGCTTCACCCTGATGGCGGGCCTGGCCGCGGTCACCAAGCGGATCAAGATCTTCGCCACCGCCGCGACCCTGACCATGCCGCCGGCCATCGTGGCGCGCATGGCCGCGACGATCGACTCCATCGCGCCGGGACGGTTCGGCATCAACCTGATCACCGGCTGGGCCGAGGGCGAGTACAGCCAGATGGGGCTGTGGCCCGGCGAGAAGCACTACAAGGACCGCTACAACTACCTAGCCGAATACGCCCAGATCCTGCGCGACCTGTTCGACACCGGCGTGTCGAACTTCAAGGGCGACTATTTCACCATGACCGACTGCCGGGTCAGCCCGCGCGCCGCCGACACCAAGCGGATCTGCGCCGGGTCCAGCGGCGAGGGCCTGGCGTTCACGGCGAAGTACGCCGACTACAGCTTCGCCCTGGGCAAGGGGACCAACACGCCGACGGCCTTTTCCGACGTGGTCGACCGGCTGCGCGCCGCCAAGGCCCAGACCGGGCGCGAGGTCGGGGCCTATATCCTGTTCATGATCATCGCCGACGAGACCGACGAGGCCGCTTTTGCCAAGTGGGAATCCTACCGCGACGGCGTCGACAAGGAGGCCGTGGCCTGGTTGGTAGGGCAGGCGGCGATGAACACGGCCGAGGACACCAATGTCGTGCAGCTGGCCGCGCAGAAGGCGGCCGTGAACCTCAACATGGGCACCCTGGTCGGCTCATACGAAAGCATCGCCCGCATGCTCGACGAGGTGGCGGGCGTGCCCGACACGGCCGGCGTGCTGCTGGTCTTCGACGATTTCGTCGCCGGCATGGAAGCCTTCGGAACGAAGATTCAGCCGCTGATGAAATGCCGCGAGGGGGTTGTCAGCGCGGCGGGGCCCACCCCTCCCGTGATCCCGCGATCTAGTCGCGGGACCCAGGTACACAATTCGGTGTGACTACACGGCATCGCCGGCCGTCGCCTGGCGGCTAAACGTTTTCGATAACGATCTTGGGTCCTGCGAATAAATCGCGGGATGACGATTTTTGAGTGTGGCGGATTTTTACGCGGCCTCAAAACGCGGCAAATCCCGCTCGCGCCCGCGCAGCCTGAACTGGTCGAGCAGGGCCTTGAGCCGTCCGGCGTCGTCGTTCAGCGAACGGGTCGAGACCACGGCGCTGTCCACCATGGCGACGCTCTGCTGCAGGATCGTCTCCATGCCGCTGACCGAGCCGTTGACCTGGCTCAGGCCCGCCGCCTGCTGTTGCGCCGACAGGGCGATGCCGCTGACCAGGGTGTCGATCTCGGCGACCTGGCCGACCACGCGCCGCAGCATGCCGTCGGTGCGCGCGATCAGGGCCGAACCCGACTCGACCTGACGGCTGGCGTCGCCGATCAGCGTCTTGATCTGCTTGGCGGCGTCGGCGGAACGCTGGGCCAGGGCCCGCACCTCGGCGGCGACCACCGCGAAGCCGCGGCCGGCGTCGCCGGCGCGGGCGGCCTCGACCCCCGCATTGAGGGCCAACAGATTGGTCTGGAAGGCGATCTCGTCGATGACGCCGACGATCTGCGAGATCTCGTCGGCCGATTTCTCGATGCCGCCCATGGCCAGCACCGCATCGCGCACGATCGAGGTCGACTGCTCGGCCTCGGTCTTGACCTGGCTCGTCGCATGGCTGGCGAGGCGAGCGCTCTCGGCGGTCTGGCGCACGGTCGCGGTCAGTTCGTCCAGCGCCGTCGCGGTCTCCTCGACGG
>JAODAS010000282.1 GCA_025463555.1 Schumannella sp. | reverse complement strand
ATCATCGACCTCGTCGTCAACCACACCTCCGACACCCACCCCTGGTTCGTCGAAGCGCGCAGGTCACGCGACAACCCGAAGCGGGACTTCTACGTCTGGCGGGACCGCCCACCTCGGGCGAAAGAAGAGAACGTCTTCCCGGACGCCGAAGACGGTGTCTGGCAACTCGACGAGAAGACCGGTCAGTACTACCTGCACCACTTCTACCGGTTCCAGCCCGACCTGAACGTCACGAACCCGCGGGTCCGGGATGAGCTGGCCAAGATCATGGGGTTCTGGCTCGAACTCGGGGTGTCCGGGTTCCGTGTCGATGCGGTGCCGTTCCTGCTGGACGAGGCGGGCGTCGAGAAACCGGAGGACGCGCTGCCCCACCCGCTCGACTTCTTGAAGTCGCTGCGCGCGTTCCTCGGCCGTCGTTCGGGCGACGCCGTGATGCTCGGCGAGGCGAACCTGCCCCGCAAGGATCAGGTTGACTACTTCGGCGGCGAAGACGGCGACGGCCTGACGATGCAGTTCGACTTCATCACGATGCAGAGCCTGTACCTCTCTCTGGCGCGGGCCGATCCAGCCCCCCTGATCGCAGCGCTGGAGTCGCGGCCCGATGTCGCGATCGAGTCGCAGTGGGCGAACTTCGTGCGCAACCACGACGAGCTGACCCTCGACAAGCTGAGCGACTCGGAGCGCCAGGAGGTCTTCGCCGCGTTCGGGCCCGAACCCGAGATGCAGGTCTACGACCGCGGCATCATCCGCCGGCTGCCGCCCATGCTGGACGGCGATCCCCGGCGTGTACGCATGGTCTACAGCCTGATGTTCTCGCTGCCGGGCACGCCGGTGCTGTTCTACGGCGAAGAACTCGGAATGGGCGAGGACCTGGCCGTCGGCTCACGGCTGGCGGTGCGGACTCCGATGCAGTGGACGCGCGGCCGGAACGGCGGATTCTCGGACGCACCACCCCGCAAGCTCGTGCGGCCGATGGTCCGTGACGGCTACGCCCCGGAGCATGTCAACGCGTCGGATCAGCGGCACGACCCCGAATCGCTGCTGCGCTTCATGCGGATACTGATCGAGCGCTATCGCGCATCGGCCGAGATGGGCTGGGGTCAATTCGAACTGATTCCGCAGTCCGCACCGTCGGTTCTGGCTCACACGCTCGCCGGGGCGGAGGGCCGGATGGTCGCGGTCCACAACTTCAGCGAGGCCGGCGCCGTGGTCGACATCACCGTCCCGCAGGCGTCGGCGGGCCACCACCTGGTCGATCTGCTGGTCGACGGGCGCAACATCGACCTGGACGCGAAGGGCCGGGCGAGCCTGCCCATGGACGGCTACGGCTACCGGTGGTTCCGGGTCATCGGACCGGAGGGCAAGCGCCTTGGGTGACGCGTCGCGCAGGGTCGCGCTCGCCTGCCTCGCGGCGGCGGCGGCGCTCGTGCTGTCGTCGTGCGCGTCGACCGGCTCTCGCGTGTCCGACGCGATCGACTCCGCCGAGTCGGCCACCGCATCCGCCTCGATCGCCCTCGGTCTCTACGGTGACGGACGCGCCCTGCCGGGGCTGACCGACACGGTTCTGGGGGATGCGCTCACCGAACTCGGCGGCGCGGAGAGCGATCTGAGCCAGCTCGGGCCGATCGGTGACAGCGGGGCCGCCAAGCAACGCGATGCCGCCCTCGCCACGATCCGGGCCGCGACCGATGCGGTGCTCGCCGCCCGGGAGGTCGTCGCCGCCGGCGGCGATCCGGACGACGCCGTCACCGTGCTGGGCCACGTCACCGATGCGTTGCACGACTTCGGCGGGAGCAGCGGATCGTGAAACGCATCTTCTCCGTCGCGCTCGGCGTGCTCACCGCGATCGGCGGGTTCGTCGACATCGGCGACCTGGTCACCAACGCGGTCGTCGGCTCGCGGTTCGGGATGTCGCTGGCCTGGGTGGTGCTGATCGGCGTCGTCGGCATCTGCGTCTTCGCCAACATGTCGGGTCGCGTGGCGGCGGTCAGCGGCCGCGCCACGTTCGAGATCATCCGCGAGCGTCTGGGCCCGCGTGCCGGGCTCGCCAACCTGGGCGCGAGCTTCTTCATCAACCTGATGACGATGACGGCCGAGATCGGCGGCATCACCCTGGCTCTGCAACTGGTCACCGGCATCGAGCCGATGCTGTTCGTCCCGCTCGCGGCATTCGGCGTCTGGATCGTGATCTGGCGCGCCAAGTTCTCGATGCTCGAGAACGCCACCGGTCTGCTCGGCCTGAGCCTCATCGTGTTCGCCGTCGCCGTGGCCATGCTGATGCCCGACTGGGGGGCGCTCGCGCAGCAGACCTTCACCCCCAGCCTGCCGTCCGGCGAGCAGCCCGCGACCTACTGGTACTACGCGATCGCCCTGTTCGGCGCCGCGATGACGCCCTACGAGGTGTTCTTCTTCTCCTCCGGCGCGGTGGAGGAAGGCTGGAAGCGCAAAGATCTCGGCCAGGCGCGCATGAACGTGCTGGTCGGGTTCCCGCTCGGCGGGATCCTGTCACTCGCGATCGCCGCATGTGCCGCGATCGTGCTCCTGCCGCAGGCGATCGCCGTGACGTCGCTGTCGCAGGTCGTGCTTCCGGTCGTGCAGGCCGGGGGGACGCTCGCATTCTGCTTCGTCGTCGTGGGCATCCTGGCTGCCACGTTCGGCGCCGCGCTCGAGACGACGCTGTCGAGCGGATACACGATCGCCCAGTACTTCGGGTGGTCGTGGGGCAAGTTCCGTCGCCCGGCCAAGGCGGCGCGGTTCCATATCGTGATGATCGCGGGCCTGCTCGCCTCGATGGGGATCCTGGCGACCGGGGTCGATCCCATCCTGATCACCGAATACTCCGTCGTGTTCTCCGCCGTCGCGCTGCCCCTGACCTACATCCCGATCCTGATCATCGCGAACGACCGCGAGTACATGGGGTCGGATGTCAACGGGCGAGCGGCGAACGGGCTCGGCCTGGTCTACCTGGTCGTCATCCTGATCGCGTCGATCGCCGCGATCCCGCTCATGATCATCACGGGAGCCGGAGCATGACCAGCAGACCCAGTGTGCGCGCGGGCCGCGTCCTCGATGCGCAGGTGCATCTGCTCGACCGGCAGGTGCTGGATGTCGACGGCGTCCCGCTGACCGCGGTGGACGACCTCGAACTCACCGACGTGCCCTTCGACACCGAGCTGAAGCGCGGAACCCCCGCGCCGGTGATCGAGAGCCTGCTGAGCGGGCCCGTCCTCGCCACCCGGATCTTCGGCGGCAGGCCCCCGGCATCGCGCTGGCACCGCATCCTGTGGGGCACGATCACCGACCTGGCGACGGTGCTGCGACTGAGCGTGCACGGCGACGAGCTGGATGTCACCTGGCCCGAGCGCTGGGCCCGCGACCGGGTGGTCGGGCGCATTCCGGGAGGCAAGCATGATCCTGAGTGACCTGCTCGGCAACCCGGTCTTCGACGACTCCGGCGCGAAGGTCGGACGTGTCGTCGACGCGCGGTTCCGTCTGGAGGGGCGCACGGAGCCGGCGAAGGCCCGGCTCATCGGGCTCATCGTCAGCCCCCGTTCCGCGTCGTCGTACCTCGGCTACGAGCGCAATTCCGCATCACGGCCGGTCGTGATCGACAGGCTCCTGCGCTGGCGCCACCGCGGCTCGTTCCTGGTCGGGTGGGATGACATCGCGCGAGTCAGCGACACCACGGTCGTGCTGCGGCGCGGATACGAGCGGCTCGAGACCGCCTTGCCGGACGGGGTGTGAGCGATGGACGACGAAGCGGGACGACGGGCGACAGCACTGTTCGCGGCGACGGGCCTGATGGTCGCGATCACCGTGGCGGGCATCCGGATCGCCGGATGGAAACCGGGCGTGCTCGACAACAGCGTCGAGTGGGTGTTCTGGACCGGTGCCATCCTCGGCGCTGCGGGTGTCGGTCTGCTGGGGGTCGCGTCGATCCCCGGCCGCGCATCCACCCGTCTGATCGGGGCGGGGATGGTGCTGTTCCTTCTCGCACCGGTGCTGTGCACGTTCGCCGTGTTCGCGGACTACTGGATCTAGGGGACCCGGATGCGCGAGTCCCTCGAGCGCCGCGCGGCGTTGCTGTTCGTCGGCTACCTGCTGGCCATGGCGACCGTCTGCGGCGCGGTCATCGTCTCGGGCTGGTTCGCCGGCGTGCTGGACGATCCCCCGGAACGGGTGTTCTGGGCCGGTGCCGCCCTCGCGGGGCTCACCGTCGCCGTCCTGGCTTCCGCTGCGTTCCCCGGCTTCTCCGAGGACGCGCGCGAGATCGCCAGGATCCGCTGGACGCTCCGGATCGGGCTGGTGCTCGCCGTTCTCAGTCCGGCGCTGTGCATCGGCGCATTGATCGTCGACTTCTTCACCTGACCGCCGACTCACTCGT
>JAODAS010000281.1 GCA_025463555.1 Schumannella sp. | reverse complement strand
CGATGTGGACGGCGCCGATGCGGCGGGTGACGAGTGTGGACACGAGAACTCCTTGTGGTCATGACTTTGGACAGCACCGGTCATGATCAGCAAGTTGTGCAGCTCTCGGGGGATTTCAGCTGGTCCTTTTCCCAGGGTGACCCCCATACGGGCATAAGTCAACGGCTGGGGGTGGACTGACAGGTCTACTGTGACCTTGTCAGAGCCGGACGACCCACACGGCGGCGGCCGAATCGGTGCTGAGGTCCCCACTCGACACCTCGGAATCGAGCCCCACGCCCGCAGCCGCAAGCTCTCGCAGCACCGCGGGGTCACGGTCGCTGATGCGCGCCACCCGCCCTCGGGCCGCAGCCGGCAATCCCGACAGCAGCACCGCATCCGGTTGCTCGACCGAACCGTCCCCCCGCGGGATCGGATCGCCGTGCGGATCGCGGACCGGATGCCCGAGCTGATCGTCGATCTCATCCAGCAGCCGGTCGCTCAGGGCATGCTCGAGCACCTCTGCCTCGTCATGCACCTCGTCCCAGCCGTAGCCGTATCGCGACACCAGCCAGGTTTCGACCAGCCGGTGGCGGCGAACCATGCGCAGCGCCTCTGCCCGGCCGGATGCGGTGAGGCGCACCGCTCCGTAGGGCGCATGAGCGACGTGGCCGGCTGCGACCAGCTTCTTCACCATCTCGGTGACGGTGCTCGGAGCGAGCCCCAGCCGCCCGGCGAGTTGCGACGGCGTGATCGGCTCGGGCTGCCATTCGGTGTGCCCGTAGATCACCTTGAGGTAGTCCTCGACGGCGCGCGCGGAGTCAGCGATGAGCGTGCTCCTCGGAGTCCGCCCGCCCCGCGGGCTCGAGCTGGAACGTGGAATGCTCGACGTCGAAATGACCCCGGAGGCAGTCGCCGAGACGGTCGAGCATCGCGCCGGTCTCTCCGCGGGCGAACGTCTCCGCCGTGCATTCGACGTGAGCGGTGAAGACCGGCTGCCCCGACGTGATCGCCCACACGTGCACGTCGTGGACGGCGACGACACCGGGCGTCTCGAGCAGGTGCTCGCGGATCTCCTCCACATCGGTTCCCCGCGGGGTCGACTCGGTCAGCACGCGCACCACATCACGCAGCAGCACGAACGCCCGCGGCGCGATCAGCGCTGCGATCGCCAGCGAGGCGATCGCGTCCGCTTTCGCGAAACCGGTGAGCAGGATGACCGCACCGGCCGCCAGCGCAGCGAGCGATCCGAGAACATCGCCGAGCACCTCCAGATAGGCGCCGCGCATGTTGAGCGAGCTCCGGTCTCCCCCGCGCAGCACCAGCAGCGCGGCGCCATTGGCCGCCAGGCTGACAGCAGCGATGACCACCAGCGGCAGCGCCTGCACCTGCGGCTGTGCCGGGTCCACGAGGCGCCGGATGCCCTCGACCGCGACCCACACCGCGACCACGCTGAGCAGCACGCCGTTGACCAGCGCCGCGAGCACCTCGACCCGCTGGAATCCGAACGTGTGCCGGTCGGTCGCCGGCCTCGACGCGACGACCGTGGCGACGAGGGCGACGGTCAGCCCGATCGCGTCGCTGGCCATGTGCCCGGCGTCGGCCAGCAGCGCGAGCGAGCCCGAGAGCGCGGCGCCCGCCACCTCGGCGACGAGGACGACCCCGACGATGGCGAGCGCGATCGCCAGCCGGGTGCGGTTCGATCCCGCACCGTGCGCGTGATCGTGACCCATGACATCCAGGGTAGACGGGTCTCGCTAGCCGTAGCGGGCGCGGACGACCTCGATGAGCGCACCGAACGCCCGGGCACGGTGGCTGATCGCGTTCTTCTCGTCGGGCGTCAGCAGCGCGCTCGCACCGCCCAGCCCGTCCGGCCGGAACACCGGGTCGTACCCGAACCCGTTCTCGCCCTCCGCAGCTTCGAGCACGGAACCGGGCCAGACGCCCAGCTCCATGTGCTCGTACTCCCCGTCGACGAGGGCCGCGGCACAGTCGAACGTGGCCGAGCGATCGCGAATGCCGGACATCTCCGCGAGCAGATGCGCGACGTTGTCGGCGTCGACGCGGGTTCCGGCGTAGCGCGCCGAGTGGATGCCCGGGGCGCCCCCCAGCGCGGCGACCGAGATGCCCGAGTCGTCGGCGAGCGCGGGCAGGCTGGTGTACGCGGAAGCCGCCCTCGCCTTGATCAGCGCGTTCTCGGCGAAGGTGCCGCCGTCCTCGACCGGCTCGGGTCCGTCGTATGCGACGAGCTCGTGCGGGCCGAGCCGCTCGCCCAGGATGCGCCGCAGCTCCTCGACCTTGTGCGCGTTATGCGTCGCCAGGACGAACCGGGTCACGACGCGAGGGCCTCGGCCTGCAGCTTCGCCAGGGTCGCGGTGCCGCCGAGCGCGAGGTCGAGGAGGCTGTTCAGTTCCGTCCGATCGAACGGGGCGCCCTCGGCGGTGCCCTGCACTTCGACGAACAGGCCGCGACCGGTGACGACGACGTTCATGTCGGTCTCGGCCCGCGAGTCCTCGGTGTACATCAGGTCGAGCATCGGCTGCCCGTCGATGATGCCGACGCTGATCGCGGAGATCGAATCGTGCAGCGCCTTGGCGTTCTTGCCGATGAAGCCCTGCTCGCGGCCCCACTCGACCGCGTCGACCAGCGCGACATAGGCCCCCGTGATCGCGGCCGTGCGCGTGCCTCCGTCGGCCTGCAGCACGTCGCAGTCGATCACGATGGTGTTCTCGCCGAGCGCCTTGGTGTCGATGATGGCGCGCAACGAGCGTCCGATCAGCCGCGAGATCTCGTGAGTGCGACCGCCCACCCGGCCCTTCACGCTCTCCCGGTCCATCCGGTCGTTGGTGGAACGCGGCAGCATGCCGTACTCCGCCGTGACCCAGCCCTTTCCCTTGCCGGTCAGCCAGCGCGGCACTCCGTTGGTGAAGCTGGCCGTGCACAGCACCTTCGTGGTTCCGAAGCTGATCAGCGCGCTGCCCTCCGCCTGCGAGCTCCAGCCGCGTTCGATGGTGACGGGGCGCAGCTGATCGGCAGCGCGTCCGTCGGCACGGGGCTTGGTGTCGGTCATGGGGTCCTCTCGATGGACTCGGTGTCGTGCGGCAGGGACAGTGCGCCGGTGGGGAACGCCTCGACGTGCCGCACCTCCGGACCGAGGAAACGGTGGGCGAGCATCCGGAACGCCCGCTCGTCGTCCCCGGTGGATTCGAACCGGTGCTGAGGGCGAGCGGTCGCGCGCCGCTCGATGCCGTGCGACACGAGCGTGCGATAGACGTCCGACGCGGTCTCTTCCGCGCTGGACACGAGTCGCACCTCCGCTCCCATTACATACTGGATCGCGGCGGACATCAGCGGATAGTGCGTGCACCCCAGCACCAGGGTGTCGACACCCGCGTCGCGGAGCGGTGCGAGGTACTCCTCCGCGACGGCGAACAGCTCCGCGCCGGAGGTCACCCCCGCCTCGACGAACTCGACGAAGCGGGGGCAGGCGCGGGTGAACAACTCCAGGCCGGATGCGGCGGCGAAAGCGTCGTCGTACGCGCGACTCTGGATCGTCCCCGACGTGCCGATGACACCCACTCGCCCGTTGCGGGTTGCGCGAACGGCGGCACGCACTGCGGGCTGGATCACCTCGACGACGGGGATGCCGCTGGCCGCGGTGTACCGTTCGCGGGCATCCCGGAGCATCGCCGCGCTCGCCGTGTTGCAGGCGATCACGAGCGCCTTCACCCCCTGCGCGACCAGGTCGTCGAGCACCTCGAGCGCGTACGCGCGCACCTCGGCGATCGGCTTGGGGCCGTACGGGCTGTGCGCGGTGTCGCCGACGTAGAGGATCGACTCGTTCGGCAGCTGATCGAGGATCGCGCGGGCGACGGTCAGCCCGCCGACGCCGCTGTCGAAAACGCCGATCGGCGCATCGGTCGCGTCAGTCGTCACGGGAATCGAGCCTACCCACCCCCGCTGGGCGGGCTCGTCGAGACCTTAGGCTCGGACCATGAGCACAGCGCTGCTGACCGACCGGTACGAGCTCACCATGGTGGATGCCGCCCTGAGCGACGGGCGGGCGTTGCATCGCAGCGTGTTCGAGTTGTTCGCCCGGCGCCTGCCGACCGGACGGCGCTACGGCGTCGTCGGGGGCACGGGCAGGTTGCTCGAGCTGATCCGGGATTTCCGGTTCGGGCCGGATGAGCTCGCGTTCCTGAAGCGCGAGAAGGTCGTCGCCGCCGACACCCTCGACTGGCTGGAGTCGTACCGCTTCAGCGGGCGCATCCGCGGCTATCGCGAAGGGGAACTGTACTTCCCGGGCTCGCCCCTGCTCGTCGTCGAGGGCACGTTCGCCGAGGCGGTCGTGCTCGAAACGCTGGCGCTCAGCGTGCTCAACTACGACTCCGCGGTCGCATCCGCCGCCGCCCGCATGGTGTCCGCCGCCGACGGCCGGCCCCTCGCCGAGATGGGCTCGCGCCGTACGGGAGAGCGCTCAGCCATCGCGGCTGCGCGCGCCGCCTACATCGCCGGCTTCGCATCCACGTCGAACCTCGAAGCGGGACGCACCTGGGGCGTGCCCACGATGGGCACCGCAGCCCACTCGTTCACGCTGCTACACGACACCGAGGAGGAGGCATTCGCCGCCCAGGTCGCCGCGATGGGCGTCGGAACGACACTGCTGGTGGATACCTACGACATCACCGAAGGCGTCGCGACGGCCGTGCGGGTGGCCGGGACCGAACTCGGGGCGGTGCGCATCGACTCCGGAGACCTC
>JAODAS010000269.1 GCA_025463555.1 Schumannella sp. | reverse complement strand
GACTCCACCTACGTCCGCCGGCCCCCGTACTTCGACGGCATGACGATCGAGACCAGTCCGGTCACCGACATCGCGGGTGCCCGCGTCCTGGCCAAGCTCGGCGACTCGGTCACGACCGACCACATCTCGCCTGCCGGATCGATCAAGGCGGACAGCCCTGCCGGCACCTACCTGCAGGCACACGGGGTCGACCGCAAGGACTTCAACTCCTACGGCTCGCGGCGCGGCAACCACGAGGTGATGATCCGCGGCACCTTCGCGAACATCCGCCTGCGCAATCAACTGCTCTCCGCAGCCAACGACGGGTCGGGCGTGGAGGGCGGCTACACGCGCGACTTCACCGAGGCGGACGGACCGCAGGCGTTCATCTACGACGCCAGCGAGAAGTACCAGGCCGCCGGGACACCCCTGGTGATCTTCGCCGGCAAAGAATATGGTTCGGGCTCGAGCCGGGACTGGGCGGCCAAGGGCACCTCGCTGCTCGGGGTGCGAGCCGTCATCGCCGAGAGCTTCGAGCGGATCCACCGCTCGAACCTGATCGGCATGGGCGTGATCCCGCTGCAGTTCCCGTCGGGGCAGACCGCCGACAGCCTCGGACTTGACGGCACCGAGATCGTCACGATCTCCGGGATCGCGGCCCTCAACGAGGGCAGCACGCCGAAGACGGTCCACGTCGTCGCGGAGCCCAGCGAGCATTCGCCGGCGGGCACCCAGACAATCGAATTCGATGCCGTCGTGAGGATCGACACCCCCGGCGAGGCGGACTACTACCGCAACGGCGGAATCCTGCAGTACGTGCTCAGGAGCCTCGTCTAAAGTCTGACTGCATGACCGGAGCGACTGCACGGGTGGCGACCCCGTGAGCGACGATCAGCGGGAGCGCGCGACGACGCCGCCGCGCCTCGCGATGATCATCAGCGCGACCCTGCTCGGCGGCATGATCGCGGCCGTCGGCATCATCGGGGCACAGGCGCTCGAGGTGCCGCTGACGCGCAGCGCTCAGGCGGCCCTGAAGAACGCGGGCATCTCCGGCGTGGCCGTGCGGTTCGAGGGCCGGGAGGCGTTCCTCTCACCCGCCGGTGCCACAGCGGGTCAGCTGCGGGACGCGGACCGGGTGATCGAGGCTGTCGACGGTGTGCGCTGGGCGACCATCCTGCCCTCCGATCCATCGGCGTCGCCGCCGAATCTCGTGGTGCGCGAAGGAGCCGACGGCGAGGTCGACGTGACGGGTCTCGCTGGTACGGCGGCCGCCGCCTCGGCGATCCAGGATGCGGCGCTCGCCACATTCGGTCCGGGCACCAGCGCGGTCATCACCGTCGAGGACGGGACGGCCGTGCCGTCGTGGTCCGGATCGGAGCAGCAACTCTTCGCGGCGCTTGCACAGGTCCACGGCATCGAGTTCACTCTCGATGCCGACGGGGCGCACCTCGCGGGTGAGGCCGCCGATCCTGCCGCGGTCGTCGGGCAACTCGAGTCGGCACTCGGGACGATCCCCCTGGTCTCCGCGCTCGTCCCGGCCGGGCCCACCGATGAGGAAGCCGCTGCGATCGACGGCACGGTGATCCGGTTCGTGGCAGACAGCGTCACGCTCGATGCCGCCGCGCGGAAGCAGGTCGCATCGCTCGCAGATGCTCTGCGGCGGTTCCCCACCATCGGCGTCACCCTCACCGGCCACATCGCGATCCCGGTCGGCACCGAGGCCGATGCCGTCGCATTCAGCCTGCAGCGGGCGCAGTCGGTCGCCGACGCCCTCGTCGCGGATGGGATCGAGGCGTCGCGGATCGACACGGTGGGCGCAGGATCGTCTCAGCCTGTCGGCGACAATGCGACCGAGGCGGGCGCCGCTGCCAACCGGCGGGTCACCGTCTTTCTCATGGAGGCCGGCTGATGTCGTGGTACACGGCGGGCGAGATCGTTCTCTGGCTGATTCTCGCCGCGATCCTGGGCGGAGTGCTCGGCTGGCTGCTGCGTGGCATCCTGCGTCCGCCGCGCCGCCGGGCGGCGCCGACACCCGTCGTCATCGCGGACGAGCGGCCGGGAACCAGCGTGGCCGACATCGACACCGGTGCCTCCGGCACCTTCGCGGAACCCGTCACGTCGCCCTTCGCTCCGCGCACGGCCCGGGACCGGGTCGCCGAGATCGCCGCTCGCACAGCAGGTGGCCTGACGCCGCCGCACGACGATCTGGTCCGCATCCACGGTGTCGGTCCCAAGATCGCGCGTCTGCTCACCGCGATGGGCATCACCAGCTTCCGGCAGGTGGCGCGATTGACCGCAGCCGACGTCGTCACCGTCAACGAGGCGCTCGAGATCTTCCCCGGCCGCATCGAGCGCGACGACTGGATGTCGAGTGCTCGCGAGCTGCACCGCGAGGTCTACGGGTCCGATCCGGTTGCCTGATCCTGCAATGCGCAACGCGTACGCTGAAGGCATGTCGTTGCTCGAAGGGATCCGGACTCCGCGCGACCTGGACGGCCTCTCGCGCGAGCAGCTGACCGACCTCGCGGACGAGATCCGGCGCTTCCTCGTCGAGGAGGTGTCGAAGACCGGGGGACACCTCGGGCCGAACCTGGGCGTGGTCGAGCTCACGATGGCGATCCACCGGGTGTTCCATTCACCGCACGACGCGATCGTGTTCGACACCGGTCACCAGAGCTACGTGCACAAGCTGCTGACCGGGCGGCACGACTTCAGCCGCCTGCGCATGAAGGGCGGGCTCGCCGGATACCCGCAGCGCTCCGAATCCGAGCACGACATCGTCGAGAGCTCGCACGCCTCCAGCTCCCTCAGCTGGGCCGACGGCATCTCGCGGGCGTTCGCCATGACCGGCCAGGACGATCGGTATGTGGTCGCCGTGGTCGGCGACGGCGCTCTCACCGGCGGCATGACCTGGGAGGCGCTGAACAACATCAGCGACGACAACATGCGGCGCCTGGTGATCGTCGTCAACGACAACGGCCGGTCGTATGCGCCCACGATCGGCGGCATGGCGCGCTTCCTGAACAACGTGCGCACGCGGCGTGCCTATCTCAACCTGCACCGCTCGAGTGAGCGGATGTTCGCCAGGTTCGGTGCGCCCGGACGGGCCTTCTACCGCGGCATCCGCGGCGCGGTCCACGGGTTCCTTGCCCGCTTCACGAACAACGAGGCGCTGTACTCCAACCTCGACATCAAGTACATCGGCCCGGTGCACGGTCACGATCTTCCGGCGCTGGAAGCCACCCTGAAGCAGGCGAAGGACCTCGGCCGTCCGGTCATCGTCCACGTCATCACCGAGAAGGGCCACGGCTTCGAGCCGGCGGTCGCCGACGTGGCCGACCAGTTCCACGCCGTGGGCCAGATCGATCCGGAGACGGGGGAGCCGGTCGAACAGGCCAGCCGTCCCTCCTGGACGAGCGTCTTCGCCGACGAGATCGTCGAGCTGGCCGACCGCAATCCGCGACTCGTCGGCATCACCGCCGCCATGCTGCGCCCGACGGGCCTCCACCGGTTCGCCGAGAAGCACCCGGGCCGGGTCTTCGACGTCGGGATCGCCGAGCAGCACGCGGTCACCAGTGCCGCCGGACTCGCCTTCGGCGGGCTGCATCCGGTCGTCGCTCTGTACGCCACCTTCGTGAACCGTGCATTCGATCAGGTGCTGATGGATGTCGCCCTCCACCGCGCGGGTGTCACGTTCGTGCTCGACAGGGCGGGTGTCACCGGACCCGACGGGCCCAGCCACCACGGCATGTGGGACCTCGCGATCCTGCAGGTCGTCCCCAACATCCGGTTGGCTGCCCCGCGTGACGCGACCCGTCTGCGCGAAGAGCTCGGCGAAGCGGTCGCCGTCGACGACGGCCCGACGGTGCTGCGCTTCTCGAAGGGCAGCGTCGGGACGGAGTTCGATGCCCAGCGCCGCACGACGGACGGCGTCGACGTGCTGCGCGAGGCGGCGCATCGCGACGTGCTCATCGTGACCGTCGGGCCGATGGCCCGGCTCGGGCTTCAGGTCGCGGAGCGGCTTGCGGCCCAGGGCATCGGGGCGACGGTGGTCGATCCACGCTGGGTCGTGCCCGTTCCGCAGAGCGTGATCGACATGTCGCGGGACTACCGCCTAGTCGTCACGATCGAGGACGGGGTCCGGGTGGGAGGCGTCGGCACGCGCATCCGACAAGACCTGCGTGCGGCCGGCGTGGACACGCCCGTCGACGAGCTGGGCCTCCCCGACCAGTTCCTCGAGCACGGCGACCGTGAGTCGATCCTCGCCGATGTGGGCCTGACCGATCAGCGGATCGCACGCGACATCGTCTCCCAGGTGCTCGGCACCGAGGGGACGCGCATCCCGGTGGCCCGGCGGCTGCCCGAGGAACTCGGGCTGGGTGCCACCACTCGCATCGAGCGGAGCGAGCGGGAGTAGTCCCGCTGTCAGAACCATCGGAATTTGACTTCGAGTGCACTCGAAGTCGTACCGTCGAAGCATGACGATGACCGAGCCGGCTCCCGGGCTGAGCATCTCCGAGGTGGCCGCCGAGACCGGCCTCACCACCTCGACTCTGCGGTATTACGAGCAGGAGGGGCTGCTGAGGGGCGAGATCGATCGCGCCTCGAGCAGCCATCGGCGGTACTCACCCGAGGACATCGCGTGGGTCGGCTTCATCACGAAGCTGCGGAGCACCGGAATGCCCATCCGCGACATCCGCCGGTACACCGAACTCGCCCGCCAGGGGGAGATCACGACACCGGCCCGCCTCGCCCTCCTGGTCGAGCACCGCGAACGGGTGCTCAGCCAGCTCGCCGAGATCCAGCAGAGCCTCGCCACCATCGATTTCAAGATCGCCACTTACGAAAGGTTCTCCACACGATGAAGCACACCACTTTGGGCACTCTCGAGGTCTCGCGCCTCGGCCTCGGGACGATGGGGATGTCCGCGTTCTACACCGGTGCCGGCGTCGACGACGCGGAGTCGATCCGCACGATCCGGCGCGCGCTCGAGCTCGGCATCACCTTCTTCGACACCGCCGAGATGTACGGCCCGTACATCAACGAGGAACTGCTCGGCCGCGCGCTCGGCGCGGATCGGGACAGCGTCGTCGTCGCGACGAAGTTCGGCACGCTCGACCACGCGACCAACGAGCGCCGCCTGGATGGAAGCGCTGCGAATGTCCGGCTCTCGGTCGAGGGCTCGCTCGGCCGCCTCGGCACCGACTACATCGATCTGTACTACCAGCACCGGATGGATCCCGGTACTCCGATCGAGGAGACGGTCGGCGCGCTGGCTGAACTGATCGCCGAGGGCAAGATCCGGCACTACGGGCTGTCGGAGGCGGCGCCCGCCACGATCCGCCGGGCCCATGCCGTTCATCCAGTCACCGCGCTGCAGACCGAGTACTCGCTGTGGTCCCGTGAGCCGGAGGCGGAGTTGCTTCCGCTGCTCCGCGAGCTCGGCATCGGATTCGTGCCCTACTCGCCGCTGGGCCGGGGCTTCCTGACCGGGGCGATCCGCTCGGTCGACGAACTGGCGGACGACGATTTCCGCAAGGCCAACCCGCGCTTCGCGAACCTCGACGCCAATCTCGCGATCGTGGATGCCGTGGAAGCCGTCGCGACGGAGGCGGGCGCCACCCCCGCCCAGGTCGCCCTGGCCTGGATCCTCGCGCAGGGCGAGGGGATCGCTCCGATCCCCGGCACCAAGCGTGTCCAGCGCCTGGAGGAGAACGCCGGGGCGGATGCGGTGGTGCTGACCGCGGATCAGCTCGCGACCCTCGGCGCGGTCCAGGCTCCGGTCGGGGATCGCTATGCGGACATGTCCGGCGTCAACCGCTGAGGAGCCGGCGCCCGAGAAGCTCCTGAGGAATAGCGTCGCGGCCCTTCGACTTGCAATGTCGGAGGGCCGCGGTACTATATGTGGACAGTGTTCACAACGGCGGTGAGGCCCGGTGTCTCCCGCCGTTGACGCTGCTTCGGGCGACCCGGCGCTCTCCGACGATGATGCAGTTGACGACGAGGATGACATGACGAACGACACCGCAGCGCCCCAGACCGACAAGAATCCCGTCGCGGACGCCGAGGGCATCGCCCTGGCCGCGCGCAACCGCATGGCGCTGATCCTCCTGCTTGCCGCGGTGTTCGTCGTGTTCCTGAACGAGACGATGATGACGGTCGCGCTTCCCAAGATCCAAGAAGCGCTCCGCATCGACGCCACGCAGGGGCAGTGGCTGACCACCGCGTTCGCGTTGACGATGGCAGTGGTCATCCCGACCACAGGCTGGCTGATGCAGCGCCTCAACACCCGGCCCGTGTTCATCACCGCCATGATCACCTTCAGCATCGGCACGCTGATCGCGGCGCTCTCGCCTATCTTCGAGATGCTGATCGTCGGGCGCGTGGTGCAGGCGATCGGCACCGCGATCATGATGCCGCTGATGATGACCACCGTCATGACGATCGTGGCTCCGCAGGATCGCGGTCGCATCATGGGCCGCATCTCGATCGTGATGGCCGTGGCCCCGGCCGTCGGCCCGACGGTGTCGGGCGCGTTGCTGCAGTTCCTGCCGTGGCAGGGGCTCTTCTGGGTCATGCTGCCCATCGCCCTCGTGATGCTGGCCATCGGCGCGCGGTTCGTGCCCAACGTCTCCGAGACGCGCGAGGCGCCGCTCGACGTGCTGTCCGTGATCCTCTCCGCGGTGGCGTTCTCCGCGCTCGTCTACGGTCTCAGCAGCATCGGCAGCGCCGCACTCGGCGCCGCTCCGGTGGCCCCGTGGATCCCGACCTCGGTCGGCCTGGCCGTGCTGGGCGCGTTCATCTGGCGCCAGCTGCGGCTGCAGCGCACCGATTCGGCGCTCCTCGATCTGCGCACGTTCCTGTCTCGCAACTTCACGTTCTCGGTCACGCTGCTCGCCGTCGCGATGCTCGCCATGTTCGGGGTGATCATCCTGATCCCGCAGTACGCGCGCTACACGCTCGGGCTCGATGTGCTCTGGGTCGGCGCGATCCTGCTGCCGGGCAGCCTGCTGATGGGGCTTCTCGGGCCGCTGATCGGCCGCCTCTACGACAAGTACGGGCCGCGTCCGCTCATCGTTCCCGGTGCGATCGCCGTCTCGGCGGCGCTGTGGCTCTTCGCGCTCACGTTGGGCGAGGGGTCGTCGTGGGTCATCCTGCTCGGCGGTTTCATCCTGCTCAGCCTCGGCCTCGGGTTCCTCTTCACGCCGCTGTTCAGCGTGTCCCTCGGGTCTCTCGAGCCGAAGCTGTACTCATACGGCAGTGCGACCGTCGCGACTCTGCAGCAGGTCGCGGGGGCCGCGGGGATCGCGCTGTTCGTCGCCCTCTATGCCACCGGACTCGCAGGTGCCGGCAATCTCGACCCCGATCACCCGTCTGCCGCCGAGGCCGCCGCCGGCGCGCACCTGGCGTTCATCGCGGGCGGCATCATCTCGTTCGCGGTGATCGCGCTCACCTTCTTCATCCGCAAGCTGGACATCCCGGTCACCCCTGAGGGTGAGTGGGCTCCGGCCGAGCACTGAGCCTCGAGCACAGCTAGCGCGCGGCGAGCCGAACCGCTTCGGTCCGGCTCGCCGCGCCTGTCTTGCGCAGGATCGCCGACACGTGCACGCTCACCGTCTTGCGGCTGATGTACAGCCGCTCGGCGATCTGGCCGTTGCTGAGGCCCTCCGCCACCAGGTCGAGTACCTGCTGCTCACGTCCGGTGAGCCGGTCGCCGTCGACCGCGGTGGCGCGGCCGGCCAGACCGGCGCGCGACTCCAGCTCGCCGGCCCACGTGACGATGAGGCCGGCACCGACGGCAGCGGCGGACGCGCGCAGCCGGCTGAGCGTTTCGGCGGCATCCGCACGGTCGCCTGACAGCACCTGGGCGCGGGCGAGCCCGTACTCCACCAGCAGCCGGGCCAGCGCGGGGGCCTCGGGCGATTGAACCGCCTCGCGCGCCCTCAACCACACCGCGACGTCCGTGCCGGTCCTGTCGTCGCCGGAGAGTTCCGCGTCGACGAACGCCGACCAGATCGGGCGGGTGGGCCACGCGTCTCTGGCGATCACCTCGCGCAGGCGCGCCTCCTCCGCATCCATCGACCCCCAGCGGCCCGCCTCGCGCCGGCGAGCGAGGATGCGCGCGACGGTCGGGGCAAGCGGCAGCTCCCAGCCCGCGGACGCGATGCGCGTCTCGGTCACCAGCGGGCTCGCCCATGCCCAGGCGGCATCCAGATCACCCAGCGCGAATTGCACGTCGGCGAGGTCGAGCGCGAGGCCCGCGCGTGTCTGGTTCTCGAACTCCGCGAGTTCGGTCAGCGATGGCGCCCAATGCTCGAAATGGGCCAGAGCCGCCGCAGGATCGCCGCTCCACAGCACGGAGCGCACCTTCGCGCGGCGCAGGTAATTGCGGAACACGACCGGCGGGTTCAGCTCGAGGGATCGGTCGATGAGCGCGTCCGCACGGCGCCACTCGCCGAGGGCGAACAGCGGGTCGACGGTGTTGACGGTCAGGATGGCACCCGAAGTGCGTTCCACCCCGGCCTCGCGTGCCAGCTCATAGCCCTGCTCGGCGAGGGCGATCGACTCCGCGAACCTGCCGAGCAGGTTCATGGTGTCCGAGCTGTTGACGTAGTAGCGGAGCAGGGCATCCCGGTCGCCCTGGGCATACTCGCGGGCACGGTCGTAGTCCGCCATGCCCTCGTCGATGCGCCCCTCATGAAGCAGCGTGCCGCCACGGATGTTCGCCGCCACGGAACGAGAACGGTGCGCTGTCGGCGGCGCGATCTCCAGCGCCTCCGTCGAGGCGGCGATCGCCTCGTCGACCCGGCCCGAGACCATGTACTGGGCCGCCACCTCGCCCAGGATGTTGGCCCGCAGCATGCGGTCGCCATCGGCACCCAGCACGGCCAGCGCCTGTTCGAAGACGCCGATGGCCTCGCTGCGGCCGTCGACGTTGAGCATCATGCCCTTGTTGCGCAGCAGGCGCGCGACCGTCTCGCGCTGAGACGGGTCGGCTTCGCCGAGGGCGAGCTCGATCGTGGCGAGCGCGCGCTGCGGTTCGCCCGC
Organism: Schumannella sp.; assembly: GCA_025463555.1. GTDB lineage: Bacteria > Actinomycetota > Actinomycetes > Actinomycetales > Microbacteriaceae > JBDSKH01. The sequence goes on along the minus strand of JAODAS010000269.1, from coordinate 2,674 downwards.
GTTGCGCCAGCTCACCGCGGTGAAGTCGAGCAGCTCGACGTGCGAACCGCCCGAGGCACCGACCGGATCGGGCACCTGATCCCAGAGCGCCAGCGCCCGCTCACCCAGCTGGGCGGCGCTCGTGTACGCGAAGGCCGCGCGACTGAGCCGGGCCCCCTCGAGGGATGCGGCGAACGCCTTCTCGAGGTCGTGCGCCTCCATCCAGTGGTACGACACGAGCACGGCTCGGGCGGCGCGCTGGGTGGGATCGCAGGAGCGGGCCGAGAGCGAACGGGCGTATCCGGTGTGCAGGCGTGCGCTCTCGCCGGGCAGAAGCTCTGCGGAAACGGCCTCGCGCACGAGCGCATGCCGGAAGTCGTACCCGCGCCCGTCGACCACGATCACGCCGGCATCGACCGCCTCGCGGAGGGAGTCGTCGAGAACCGCGTCGTCGATATCGGCCACCTCGGTCACGACGTCGTGATCGACACGCGCGCCGCCGGCGGCCAGCACCCGCACGACCGCACGGGCGTCGGAGCCCAGGCTCTCGTAGCGGCCGAGCAGCAGTTCGCGCATGGTCTCGGGGACCGGGCCGCCGTTGACGACCTGTTCGACGCAGAGCAACTCCTCGACGAAGAACGGCACGCCCTCGCTGCGATCGAACAGAACACGCGCCTGGTCAGGGCTCGGCGCGGAGCCGAGCAGCAAGGCCACCTGCGTGCGCACCTCTTCGGCGGTGAGGCGACCGAGCGGAATGCGCCGGGTGCGGCGATTGCGCTCGAGTTCGGCGAGGAATGCCCGCAGCGGGTGTCCACGGCCCACGTCGTCGGTGCGATAGGTCAGCACCAGGAGCAGGTGCCCGCCGGTGAGCACGCGTGCGGCGAAGCGCAGCACGTCGAGCGTGGCCGCATCGGCCCAGTGCAGGTCTTCGATGATCACGACCAGCGGGCGGCGGGCGCTCAGCTGCTCGAGGAGCGTGGTGACGACCTCATCCAGGCGTTCGATTCCCATGCGCTCGTCGCGCTCGACGGGCGCCGCCCCCTCGATCATTCCCTGCAGCGCCGGGCGCCCCGCGCCGGCGGCCTCGAACACGGCGTCGGAGCCGAACGCGGCAGCCAGTCCGCGGAAGATGCCGGCCAGGGGCACGTATGGCAGCCCGACCGTGCCGAACTCGACACATTGCCCGGTGACGACGACCGCGTCGCCGGCGAGCCGCGAGGTGAACTCCTCGGTCAGCCGGGTCTTTCCGATCCCGGCCTCACCGCCGATCACGACGATGCGCGGATCGCCCTCGAGCGCCGTCTCGGCGATCCCGAGCAGTTCGTCGAGTTCGGGAGCGCGGCCGACCATCTGAGCGGTGCGAGTCGGCGGCATCGTCCTATCGTGCCACCGACCCCCGGCAGCCGCCCGTCGCCCTGGCGCGGAGGATCGGCTGTTCAGTGGGAGACCGGAACGCAGGCGAGAGACCCGGTGGCCGGTTGTGTGCGGGCGGAGGCTGCGGAGGTCGCGGGCGCGGCGTTCTCGGCCCGCTCGAGCGCGATGCGCGCCCACTCGGCGCGCTCGGCGAGCAGGCGCTGCGAGGGGGCGATGGCGGTGATGCGGTAGTCGGAGAGGATGTCCATGTGCTCAAGCCTCCGATCTGAGGTAGGGCACCGACATCGGGTGATATCCCTATTTTCCGCTGAGGAGGGCAGCCGACGGATAAGCCGGCCGACGCCGGAGGATGCTCAGGACGGTCCGTCGCACCGGGCGGCCATGGTGCGGTCCAGCCGCCTCGGCGGCACGCAGGCGCGAGTATGCCTGCCGGACCTGCCTGCCGACGTCGCGCAGCTGTGTTTCGAACTGTTCGGGTGTGGTGGTTTCCATGTACCTAGCGTGCGTCTAGGCACCCTGCGACCGCATCGGTAGGACTGCGTATCCCGGAGAGAGGCCGACCTACTCGACGCCCCTGATGACGGGGTGATGGAACGTGTCGCCGAACGCGCGCTCACTCGCGCCCACCCGATCCAGGTACGGGGTCGCGCCGCCCATCTGGAACGGCCAGCCCGCGCCGAGGATCATCCCGAGGTCGATGTCTTCGGCTGCCGCGACGACGCCGTCCTGCAGCATCCGGTGGATCTCGTCGGCCAGGCCGTCCTCGATCCGCGTCTGCAACTGGGCTGCCGTGTACGGCTTCGCGTCCTTCGGCGTATGGGAGGCGACGATCGCGAGCGCCTTCTTGTCGTATCCGGTGACCTTGCCCTTGCCGTCCTTCTCGAGGATGTGCCCGTGATCGGCGAGCTCGTGAAGCGCCTTGGACTCGAAGAACCGGTCGGGGAACGCCGCGTGGTGCGTGTCGAGCACGTGCGCGCCCACCGTCAGACCGACGAGCTCCAGCAGCTCGAAGGGGGTCATCGGCAGGCCGAACGGCGCGGTCGCACGGTCGACGACCTCGAAGGGCGTGCCGGTCTCGACCGCGTGCATGGCCTCGCCGAGGAGCTTGGCGAGGATCCTGTTCACCACGAAGCCGGGAGCATCGGTCGTGATGACCGCGCTCTTGCCCAGCGTCTTCGCGACGACCATCGCCGTCGAGAGCGTCTCGTCGGAGGTGGCGTCGGTGTTCACGACCTCGACCAGCGGCATCACGGCCACCGGGTTGAAGAAGTGGAATCCGACGAGGCGCGACGGGTTCTGGAGCACGGAGCCGATCGCGGTC
>JAODAS010000267.1 GCA_025463555.1 Schumannella sp. | reverse complement strand
GCGAGTGTCGCCAGCCCGTGGCCCCACGCCGAAGTCATGCACATAGGCTATCGAGGTGCCCGCGCTCGACCTCACCCGCTCCTCGGTCGAGTTGACCGCCGACCTCGTCGACGTGTTCTCGGTGTCCGGGTCTGAGCGCGAGATCACCGACCTCGTCGAAGCGGCTCTCCGCCCGCTGGCGCACCTCGACGTCACCCGCGACGGCGACGCCGTGGTCGCGCGAACGAATCTCGGTCGCGAACGGCGGGCCGTGATCGCGGGTCATCTCGACACCGTCCCGGTGAACGACAACCTGCCGTCCCGCCTCGACGACCACGGCATCCTGTGGGGGCGCGGCACGGCCGACATGAAGGGCGGGTGCGCGATCCTGCTGAAGCTCGCGGCCGAGCTCACCGACCCCGCCGTCGACGTGACCTGGGTCTGGTACGACAACGAAGAGGTCGCCTCGGAACTGAACGGCCTCGGGCGCGTCAGCCGCAACCATCCGGAGTGGCTGGCCGCCGACTTCGCCATCCTGGCCGAGCCGACCGATGCCGAGATCGAGGGCGGCTGCAACGGCACGCTGCGGGCCGAAGTGCGCACCACGGGAAGACGCGCGCATTCGGCGCGGGCCTGGACGGGCGACAACGCGATCCACAAGGCGGCACCGATCCTCGAGCTGCTCGCCGGATACCACGCACGCGATGTCGAGGTCGACGGGCTGGTGTACCGCGAGGGGCTGAGCGCCGTGGGCATCCGCGGTGGGGTGGCCGGCAACGTGATCCCCGACGAGTGCGTCGTCACCGTCAACTACCGGTTCGCGCCGGATCAGTCTGGTGCGGATGCCGAGGGGCGCATCCGGGCCCTGTTCGCCGGCTACGAGGTGACGGTCACCGACCTCGCCGAGGGCGCACGACCCGGATTGGACGACCCGCTCGCGCAGGCGTTCGTCGCCAGTGTCGGCAGCGAGCCGCGACCGAAATACGGGTGGACCGATGTCGCGCGTTTCGCGGCACTGGGCATCCCGGCCGTCAACTACGGCCCCGGCGACCCCGCGCTCGCGCACGCCGACGACGAGCGCGTCCCGGTGGAGCAGATCGAGCGCGTCGAGGCGGGCCTGCGAGCGTGGCTGAGCGCGTGATGGTGCGCTGGCGCCTGCTGCCGTGGTGGCAGAAGGTGCTGGTCATCTTCCTGGCGTCGCGCATCGTGACGACGATCATCTTCGCGGCGTTCGCGGCAGCGCAGCCGCTCAGCTACCGGACCGGCGCTTCGCCCGACTACTTCACGTTCGCGACCCTGTGGGACGGCCAGTGGTACTGGCTGATCAGCCTGCAGGGCTACCCGTCGGCGCTGCCCCACAACGAGCTGGGGCAGGTGACCGAGAACGCGTGGGCATTCCTGCCCGGCTACCCCGTGGTGATGTGGGTGGTCACGCTCGGGCACCATCTGCCGTTCACCGTGCTCGCGCCGCTCGTCTCGACGGTCTTCGCCGCCGGTGCCGCCCTGCTGTTCTACAAGCTGCTGGCGATGAAGCTGCCCGGCTCGACCGCGATGTTCGCCGTCGTGCTGTTCTGCACGGCGCCGCTGTCGCCGATCCTGCAGGTGTCGTACGCGGAATCGATGGCGATGTTCCTGCTGTTCGCTGCGCTGATCCTGCTGCTGCGGCGCAGGTATCTGCTGCTCATCCCCGTAGCGGCGGCGATGGCGCTCACCCGGCCGAGTGGCTTCGCGTTCGCGCTGCTGTTGCTGCTGCACCTCATCCACCGCATCGCCACACGCCGGCGCGACCCGTTCGACGCAGGCACGTTCGCATCCATCGTCGCCGTCGGGCTCACCACCGCGTTCGCCGCGGTACTGTGGCCGATCGTCGCAGGGATCGTCACCGGCAGTGCGACCGCCTACACCGACACCGAGCTGGTGTGGCGCCGGGCGTACATCGGCGAGCAGGACCTGCTGCCGTTCACCCCGTGGATCCAGGGTGCCGACTGGTGGCTGAAGTGGTGGCATGTGCCGGATGCGCTGGCCCTGCCCCTCGGCGTCGCCGGAGTCCTGGTGCTCGTCGGCGGGTTCGGCGCGTTCCTGCTGTCGCGGTGGGCGCGCCCGCTCGGGGCCGACCTGCGGTTCTGGATGCTGAGCTACGCCGTCTACCTGCTCGCCGTGTTCTTCCCCCAGTCGAGCACGTTCCGGCTGCTGGTGCCGCTCGCGCCCGCCCTGGGGGGACTTGCGATCCCCGAGAACCGGGTGTACCGGGCAGCACTCGTCGGCGCCGGAATCCTGGGGCAGATCGCCTGGCTGTATGTCGCGTGGTGGGTCGACGGCCAGGATTTCACTCCGCCGTAATTGCCTGGTCGCCGGATACGGGATAATAGAGACAGTTCCACAAAGACTGACTTAAGGAGACCACTGATGGCAGCCATGAAGCCGAGGACCGGTGACGGACCGATGGAGGCTGTGAAAGAGGGTCGCCTGATCATCGTTCGCGTGCCGCTCGAAGGCGGGGGCCGGCTGGTCGTCTCGGTCAACGACGCCGAGGCCAAAGAACTGCACGACGCGCTGGCGGCAGCGGTCAACCCGGCCTAGTCGCTCAGCTTCACCAGCTGCAGCAGCCCGTCGCCGCTGACGATCAACGACGCCTGCACGGCGCCCGACTCATTGATCGTCGACAGCAGGGCACGGTAGTCCGCGACGGTGTCGTCGCGTTGAGCCGGATCCGCCACCCGGCCCTTCCAGAGCGCCCTCGCCACCAGCACCAGGCCCCCGCGACGGGCGATGCGGAGCCCATGCTCGACGTACGCCAGCACGGATGCCGCGTCGGCATCCACCAGAACCAGGTCGTACGCACCGTCGTTCATGCGCGGCAGCACCTCGTTCGCGTTGCCCGTGATCAGCCGGATGCGGTTGGCGGGCACCTCTGCGTCGGCGAACGCCGTGCGGGCGGCCTGCTGGTGGTCGTACTCCACGTCGATCGAGGTGAGGATCGCATCCGGAGCACCGGTGAGCAGCCACAACCCGCTGACGCCCGCGCCGGTGCCGATCTCGAGGATCGAGTGCACACTGCTCGCTGCCGCCAGCACCGCGAGCTGAGCACCGACCGCGGGGGAGACGGGCTCGACACCCAGTTCGAGCGAGTGAGCGCGCGCGGTGCGGATCGGGAGGGATTCGTCGACGAACTCCTCTGCGTACTTCCAGCTCAGATCCTGCTTCGACACGTGCTGCCCTTCGAGTGGTTTTCAGACTAAGGGCAGGGTCATATCGGCGGGCGTAGGCTGAGGCGGTGTCCTTCGGATTGACCTTCGACAAGCTGCTGATCATCGCAGTGATCGCGGTCTTCCTGATCGGTCCCGACCGGCTGCCGGGCTATGCGGCGCAGCTCGCGCGGCTGGTGAAGTCGCTGCGGTCGATGGCCGATGGTGCCAAGGAGCGCATGCGCGAGGAGATGGGGCCCGAGTTCGACGAGGTCGACTGGAAGAAGCTCGACCCGCGCCAGTACGATCCGCGGCGGATCATCCGCGAGGCGCTCGTGGACGAGGTCCCGGCGGGCCCGCCGCTGCCGGAGAGGCCGGTCAGCCGGCGCTACATCGAGTCCGCCTACGAGCAGCGTCAGCGCAAGCTCGGCAAGGGCAAGCCGGCCCC
>JAODAS010000251.1 GCA_025463555.1 Schumannella sp. | reverse complement strand
TCGACTCGCTGCCGTGGGCGGGCACGTTCCTCGGGCACGGGAGCCTCGTGCTGGACTACGTCGAAGACGGAACCGGCATGCCCGACGCGGTCACTGGCGCCGTCGAGAGCGTCGACGCCGAAGTCGACCGGGTCGTCGAACTCGTCCTCGAACACGCCACGCAGCGCTCCCACGAATCGCTCATGGTGGTGACCGCCAGCGACAAGCACGCCCTGCGCGTGATGCAGGCGGTTCTGGATGCGATGCCCGCGCACCCCGAACTGGCCGAGTTCGTCGTCGGCGACCGCGCCGAGCCGTTCGATGTACTGCCGATCGCCCGCGCCGTCGCCCAGAGCCGTGACCGCGTGGTGTTCTCGCTCGGATACGGCCGCACGCCGCACGGCCGCGTGCTCAGCGACTTCGGACCCCTCGGGCAGCCAGGCGGCGAGCGGCTGCTGGCTGTCGCGATGACCCGTGCGCGCCGCTCGCTCTCGATCGTGACCTGCTTCAAGCCCAGTGACATCGAGGACGGCCGGCTGAAGCACGGCGCGGTCGCGCTCGCCGAGATCCTGGATGAGGTGGCCGCCCGCCGCGCGGAGACGCCGATTCCCGACGACAGCGACCCGATGCTCGTCGACCTGTCACGCCGTCTCGAGACCCGCGGCCTGCGTGTCGCACTCGGGCACCGCGGCAAGCTGGGACTGGTCGCCGCAAACGGCGGAACGTGCATCGTGGTCGAGACGGACGGCGTGCTGATCGGGCGTTCGCTGCGGGAGTCGCTGCGGCTGCGTCCCGAGGTGCTGCGCCGGCTCGGGTGGCACTACGCGCGGGTGCACGCGTTCGAGTTGTTCGCCGACCCGGAGGCCGTGGCCGACCGCATCGCGCGGCTCGCCGGTCTCTCGGGCGGGGCGATGACGCAGGAGATCCCGGTCGTTGGCGCGTAAGCCCGCTGCCCGCGATGCCGCCGGAGGCGGCGAGCACGGGCACGGGCCTGAGCACGGCCCTGCACTCGAGCACGGGCACGAGCAGGATCCGACGCCGGCGAACGGGCCCGCGCGTCATCGACGCCGCGTCAGGACCGAGCCGCCGCCCGGGACCGACCCGACCCCGTCATCCGAGCCCCCGCGTCACGCCCAGACCGAGAACGACCGGCGCCTGCGCGAAGACAAGCCGCCGCACTACTAGCGCGCCCCGCGGCGCGCGGCCCCCACCCACCGTGCACGTTTGCGACGAGCGTGGGTGGTGCACCGTGCTCGCTCGTCGCGAACGTGCTCGGTGGGCTCAGGACTCGCGCTGCGCCTGCAGGAGGTCGCGGATCTGCACCAGCAGGTCCGTCTCGGTGAGCGGCGTCTCGGCGGGGACCTCTTCGGCCTTCTTCTTCAGCGAGATCTTCTTGAGGTAGTTCATCGGCACGATGAGCGCGAAGTAGACCACCGCCGCGATCAGCAGGAACTTGATCAGCGCCGAGATCACGAGCCCCCACGACAGCACGATGTCGTTACCCGTGCCGGGGTTGTCGCGCAGGGTCACCCCGGCGCTCGCCAGGTCGCCCGCATTGAAGATCAGCGAGATCAGCGGATTGAAGATGCCGTCGACCAGCCCGGTGACGATGGCGGTGAACGCTCCTCCGATGACGACGGCGACGGCGAGGTCGATCACGTTGCCGCGGAGGATGAATTCGCGGAAACCCTTCAGCACGGTTACTCCTACTCCTTGACTCGGTTGGACGGACGCGAGGGCGCAGCGGTCTTCGTCGCGGCGGGGGCGGATGCCTTCGCCGGCTTCGAGGACTCGGCAGGTTTCGAGGCGGCGGTCTTCGACTCCGAGGAGCCCGAGGAGCCCGAGGAACCCGACGAGCCCGAGGGTGCCGACCCCGACCCCGACGACCCCGACCCAGACGGCCCCGACCCAGAATCCGCCGACGCGCTCGCGGCCGCAGACTCCTTCTTCTCGCGCGCCTCCGTCTCCGAGGCGCGCGAGTCGTTGCGGTAGAACCCGGATCCCGAGAACGACACCCCGACAGCCGAGAACAGCTTGCGCAGCTTGCCGCCGCACGGAACCCCGTCGATGATCTGGGGGCAGACGGTCAGCGAGTCGTCGGTGAACGCCTGCTGGATGTCGAAGGCGGTGCCGCACACCGTGCAGCGGTACGAATAGGTAGGCATGGGTCCTTGGTGCGCGGAATGCGCGGCTATCGGGAGAACGTGACGATGCCGGCAGGCGTCACGACGCCGTTGACCGGCTGGTCGTGCCGCTCCCGTGGCACCGAGTCGACGAGCTCGTCGTCGAAGATCACAGCATAGACGGGAGGGCAGCCCTCCATCGATCCGAGGGTCTTGTCGAAGTACCCGCGTCCCCAGCCCATCCGCATGCCCGACCTGTCGACGGCCGCGGCGGGGATGACGATCAGATCGACGTCGTTGATCGCGATCGGGCCGAGCAGCTCGGTCGTCGGCGCGGGCAGTCCCAGGATGTCGACGTCCTCGTCGGTGCCGTCGTAGGGCGCCCAGTCCAGCAGGCCGTCGGCGCGCGACACCGGCAGCAGCACCCGGATGTCCCGTCCGCACGCCCATTCGACGAAATCCCGCGTACCCGGCTCATCGGGCAGTGACAGGTACGCCGACAGCGACCGCACTTTCAGGCCCGACGCCAGGTCGATGAGGTTCTGGGTGATCGCGGCGGCAGCCGCCGTTCGCTCCGTCGAGGTGCGGATGCGACGGCGCTCACGGATCTCGGCGCGCAGTGCGCGCTTCTGAGTATCCGCCGGTGATTGGGCCGAGTCCGCCACGCCATGAGTCTAGGTGTGCGACGAATTGGTTAGCCTGATCGCTATGCCCTTCATGATCTCCAAGGCGGTCATCCCCGTCGCCGGTATGGGAACACGATTCCTGCCCGCGACCAAGGCGATGCCCAAAGAGATGCTGCCCGTGGTCGACAAGCCGGCCATCCAGTACGTCGTCGAGGAGGCGGTCGCGGCCGGTCTGCATGACGTGCTGATGATCACCGGCCGCAACAAGAGCGCCGTCGAGAACCATTTCGACAAGGTCGGCGAGCTCGAGGCGGTGCTCCGCAGCAAGGGCGACCACGAGAAGCTCGAGAAGGTGCGGTACTCGACCGACCTCGCGGACGTGCACTATGTGCGGCAGGGAGACGCCCTCGGCCTCGGTCACGCCGTGCTGCGGGCGAAGATGCATGTCGGGCAGGAGCCGTTCGCCGTGCTCCTGGGTGACGACATCATCGACGAGCGGGATCCACTGCTGACCCGCATGCTGCAGGTGCAGCAGGCCCGCAACACCACCGTCGTCGCGCTGCTCGAGGTCGATCCCTCGCAGACCCACCTGTACGGCATCGCGACGGTCGAGAAGACCGACGAGGACGATGTCGTGCGGATCACCGGCCTCGTCGAGAAGCCGATCTCGGGCGAGGCGGCCTCCAACTACGCGATCATCGGCCGCTACGTGCTGCGCCCCGAGATCTTCGAGGTGCTCGAACGCACCGAGCCGGGCAAGGGGGGCGAGATCCAGCTGACCGACGCCCTGCAGGAGATGGCGATCGGCCCGGCGTGGACCGGCGGGGTGCACGGGGTCGTGTTCCGGGGCCGTCGGTATGACACCGGCGACCGGCTCGACTATCTGAAGGCGATCGTGCAACTCGCGAGCGACCGCGACGATCTGGGCCCGGATTTCCGGCCATGGCTGCGGGAGTTCGTCGGTACGCTTTCGGAATGACGCAGGACCCGCGATGACCACGCCGACACTGCGTGACGGGTCGGTGACCATCCGCCCCATCCGGCTGCGGGATGCGCGCGTGCTCGAGCGGGAGCTCATGTCCAACCGCGGCTGGCTGCGGCAGTGGGAGGCGACCAACCCGCACGGTCCGATCAGTTTCGATACCCGGGCCAGCATCCGGTCGCTTCAGTCGAATGCCCGCGGCGGTTCGGGTCTGCCGTTCGCGATCGAGGTGGATGGCGAATTCGCCGGGCAGCTGAACGTCTCGTCGATCGCGTACGGGTCGTTGTCGTCGGCGTCGATCGGGTACTGGGTCGCGGAACGGTTCGCCGGCCGCAACGTCACCCCGACGGCGGTGGCGCTGGCCACCGATCACTGCTTCTTCACGGTGGGGCTGCACCGCATGGAGATCTGCATCCGGCCCGAGAACGAGCCGTCGCTGCGCGTCGTCGAGAAGCTGGGCTTCCGTTACGAGGGGCTGCGGCGCCGGTTCATCCACATCAACGGCGACTGGCGCGACCACTTCTGCTTCGCGCTGACCGTCGAAGAGTTGCCGCAGGGGGTGCTGCAGCGCTGGAAGGCGGGCAAGGTGCCGGCCGTCGGTCAGGTGCCGGCGAGCGACCGCGCGCTGGCGAAGACCGCCCTCAGACTCGGTGGTTGAGTAGCCGCGGAGCGGCGTATCGAAACCGCCCGGTGGTTGAGTAGCCGCGCAGCGGCGTATCGAAACCCGCCCTCAGAACCCGATCCACACGAACGGGATCAACGCCGTGAAGATGGCGGTGAGCGTGAAGATGCCCATGCCGACGGCGATCAGCACCCAGCGCATCTCGGCGCGTTTCACGACCGCGGCGATGCCCAGCAGGAACAGCGTGATCGCCATCAGGGCGGTGTAGAACCCGAGCCGGTCGCCCTGATCTCCGAGCGCGTCGCCGTCGTGGCGCAGGTCGCTCGAGGTGTTGCTGGTGTCGCCGTACGCGCCGAACAGCGCGTCCTGGTAGGTCTCGTCGGCCTGCGGGTCGTGCCAGAAGTCGGGCTCAGCCTCGTCCTGCGCGGCAGCGG
>JAODAS010000001.1 GCA_025463555.1 Schumannella sp. | reverse complement strand
CGGTGCGACGAGAGGGTGCCCAGATATCCGATCGCCTCGACCAGGTTCGTCTTGCCCTGACCGTTCGAGCCGACGAACACGTTCGGCCCCGGGACGAGCGGCACCTCCGCGGTCTCGTAGTTGCGGTAGTCCACCAGGCTCAGGTGCGCGACGATCACACGGTGCCGATCACGACGGCGCGGCTCAGGCCTTGCGCACGGCATGACCGCCGAACTGCTTGCGCAGGGCGGCGACCGCCTTCATCGCCGGAGAGTCCTTCTGCCGCGACACGAACCGGGCGAAGATCGACGCGCTGATGGTCGGGACCGGGACCGCGTGATCCAGGGCGTCCATGACGGTCCAGCGACCCTCGCCGGAATCCTCCACATAGCCCTCGATGTCCTTCAGCTCCGGGTCCTCCTCGAGGGCCTTGACCAGCAACTCGAGCAGCCAGCTGCGGACGACCGTTCCGCGCTGCCAGGCCTTGAAGATGCCCGTGACGTCGTGGATCAGATCGGACCGGGCGTCGAGCAGTTCGTACCCTTCGCCGAGCGCCTGCATCTGCGCGTACTCGATGCCGTTGTGCACCATCTTCGCGTAGTGCCCTGCCCCGACCACGCCCGCGTGGACGAACCCCTCGGCGCGGGGCCCGGCCGGGCGGAGCGCGTCGAAGATCGGCATCGCGCGGGTGATGTCGCGCTTCTCGCCGCCGGCCATCAGCCCGTAGCCGTTCTTGATACCCCAGATGCCGCCCGAGACGCCGCAATCCGCGAACCGGATCCCCTTCTCGGCCAGGAGCGCCGCGTGGATCGCGTCGTCCGTGAATCGGGAGTTGCCGCCGTCGATGACCAGGTCGCCCTTGGCGAGCACCGCGGCGAGGTCCTTGATGACGCCGGTCGTGATGGGACCCGACGGCACCATGATCCAGACGACGCGGGGAGCGGGGAGCGCCTCGACCAGGCCGGCGAGGTCGGCGACATCGGTGACCGCGGGGTTGGGGTCGTAGCCCACGACGCGCAACCCGGCCTTGCGCATCCGGGCCCTCATGTTGAAGCCCATCTTGCCGAGCCCGACCAGGCCGACGCTGTACTTCTTCGCCCTGCTCTTCGATTGTGGGGCGGTGGCCACCAGAGACCTCCAGATAGCGGACTAACGCAGCAGCAGGTTGGGCTGCAGCAGGTACTTGTAGTTGTCGGCGCCGGGCTGGTCTTTCGAGGACTGGCTGGTGATGAGCACCGGACCGGGCTTGTTGGGGTTGTCGGTCTTGGTGAACGAGATGCGCACGAACTCGGAGTGCACGGCACCGAGGCCGTCGAGAAGGAATGAGGGCTTCAGCGAGACGACGGTGTCTTCGCCGTGCAGGTGCGCGTCGATCGTCTCGGACGCCTGCGCCTGCTCGGAACCGGCGGCCTCGAGAGTCAGCCCGTCGATCGAGAAGCTGAAACGCAACGCCGCCTCCCGCTCGAGCACGAGCGAGACCCGGCGAGTGGCTTCGATCAGCTCGGCGGTGTTGAGAACCGCGTAGTTGTCCACCTCTTCGGGGAACAGCCGCTTGACCGGCGGGAAGTTCCCCTTGATCAGCAACGAGGTGACGGTGCGCTTGTCGGCACTGAAGGCGATCAGCTCACGGTCGTCGGTGCGCACGATCGACACCGCCACCGTGCCGGAATGGCCGAACGTCTTGCCCACCTCGGCGAGCGTTCGAGCGGGGATCAACGCGGTCGTTCCGGCCGCCGTGGTGTTGCCGGCGTCCCAGTCGATGTCGCGGACGGCGACCCGGTAACGGTCGGTCGCGACCAGGGAGAGGCTGTTCTCGCCGACCTCGAACTGGACTCCGGTGATCACGGGCGTCACATCGTCTCGGGATGCCGCGACGGCCACCTGCGCGACAGCGGTCGCGAAATCCTCGGCCGGCAGCACGCCCGTGCGCTCGTCCACCTGAGGAAGGGTCGGATACTCCTCGACCGGCATGCTGAGCAGCGTGAAGCGGGCCGAGCCGCAGCTGACCACGATCTTGCCCTCGTCGGTGGAGAACTGCACCGGCGCGTTGGGCAGCCGGCTGGCGATCTCGGCGAGGAGGCGGCCGGAGACCAGGGCGGTCCCGATCTCATCGACCTCTGCTGCGATCTCGGTGCGGGACGAGACCTCGTAGTCGAACGACGACAGCACGAGGGCTCCGTCCACCGCCTCGAGAAGCACGCCGCTGAGGATCGGCTGGGTCGTGCGCTGCGGAAGGAGCTTGACGGCGAACGACACGGCCTCGCTGAAAACGTCCCGGTTGACGTGGAACTTCACGCAGACCTCCTTCGTATCGCTGGAGCCGATGGTTTCCGACCGGGCTGGGCGCCCATACTCTCACCCGATCCTGGCACAGGGAAGAGCAGGATCCTGCGGGACGACCGGGCGGGGCGGGCACCGTCCGAAAGTTGTGGATCATCGAAGAGGAGAAGGAAGAGTTAATCTTCTTAACGCCTGTGGGATCTGTGGACAACCGGCGTCGGGCGAGCAACGGGCGGGAAACTACAACCGTGTGAGATGTGAGCGGAGCTGTGCGGGCCGGCGTCCGATCGGTGGAGAGCGGAAATCGAGCCGGGACGGTTCCCACAGCCGCGACCCGGTTGTTCACAGGCCAGCGGCTCTTGCGCAAGTTATCCACAAGTTATCCACAGCATGTGCAATCGTGATGTCGGCACCGGTTTGTCTACTCCCCCGAACGGGGGTAGACGCATTCGACGCACGCGAGCGTCAGGAGAGCTTGTTGTAACGCTGGTTCTGCTTGATGCGGCTGGTGAGCTCGGTCACCTGGTTGTAGATCGAGCGACGCTCCTTCATGAGCTCGCTGATCTTCTTGTTCGCGTACATGACCGTCGTGTGATCGCGATTGCCGAACAACTGCCCGATCTTGGGAAGAGACAGGCTGGTCATCTCACGGCACAGGTACATCGCGATCTGCCGGGCCGTGGCGACGGCCTGCGAGCGGCTCGATCCATACAGGTCATCGACGGTGAGCTTGAAGTAGTCCGCCGTGTGATTGATGATGTCCACCGGCGCGATCACGTTGTCGTCGTCGAGGGTGATCAGATCCTTGAGCACGGTCTGCACGAGCTGCAGATCGACCGGCGTGCGGTTGAGGTTGGCGAACGCGGTAACCCGGATCAGTGTGCCCTCGAGTTCGCGGATATTGGAAGACACCTTCGTCGCCATGAACTCCAGGATCTCGTCCGGCACCTGCAGTCGCTCGCTCTGCGCCTTCTTACGCAAGATCGCGATGCGCGTCTCGAGGTCGGGTGCCTGCACATCGGTGATCAGTCCCCACTCGAAGCGCGACCGCATCCTGTCCTCGAATCCGGTCAGGTGCTTCGGCGCCACGTCGCTGGTGATGACCACCTGCTTGTTGTGATCGTGAAGGGTGTTGAACGTGTGGAAGAAGGCTTCCTGCGTGCTGTCCTTGCCCTGCAGGAACTGGATGTCGTCGATCAGCAGGATGTCGATCTCGCGGTAGCGGGACTGGAAGACGCTCGCCCTGTTGTTCGCGATCGAGTTGATGAAGTCGTTGGTGAACTCCTCGGAGCTGACGTAGCGCACCTTGATGCCCGGGTACAGATTCTCGGCGTAGTGGCCGATCGCGTGCAGGAGGTGGGTCTTGCCGAGGCCGGAGTCGCCATAGATGAAGAGCGGGTTGTACGCCTTCGCCGGCGCCTCGGCCACGGCGACAGCGGCCGCATGGGCGAATCGGTTCGAGCCGCCGATGACGAAGTTGTCGAAGTTGTACTTCGGGTTCAGGCGGGAGTCGGAGCGCTTGCCGCCGTCGCCGATGAGCGGAGGACTCTGCTCGGTGATGGGCGCTGCGGCATCGACGGCGTTGTCGGGCACCGGTTGAAGAACCGCGGTGCGGATCTCGGGATTGACGACGATCGCGAAGTTGGTGATGTCGTGCTCTTCGTCGACCGTCGAGAGGGCGTTGAGCAGCGGCAGCCGGATGCGCTGCTCGAGCATGCCGCGGGTGAGGTCGTTCGGTACCTCCAGATAGAGGGTTCCGCCGAGCACACCCTTCGGTTCGACGAGGTTGATGAATCCGTGCAGCTGAGGGGTGATGCGATCGTCGGTGCTGAGCTGGGTGACCACCGACTCCCAGATGCCCTGGATCGGGTCGATCGGGTCGGGGGTGTCGGTCATGCTCGCCTTGCCTGTCTGATTCGATCGAAGTTGTGCACAGGTTTATCCACCGGCCGACGAGACCGCGGAAAAGGGTTCTGGTCGCTTCGGCCCGCCCCGGTACGACTGTGGAAACACCTTAGTTCTCCTGTCCGTGTCGCGAGCATCGTTCTGGGACAGTCGTGTGGATAATGGACGGTTGGCCTCCCCAGGTTTGACCAGGTGCCCTTGAGGCCCTATTTTTAATCAGTTGACGGCCATCCGGCCTACCTCGTTCTTTCCCGGCACTCTGTTCATCAGATCGTGTATTCGGGTTTTGGAGATATCACCATGAGCAAGCGCACCTTCCAGCCGAACAATCGTCGGCGGGCAAAGGTCCACGGTTTCCGCCTGCGGATGCGCACCCGCGCCGGCCGCGCCATCCTCGCGGCTCGTCGCCGCAAGGGGCGCACCGAACTCAGCGCCTAGACCGGCGCGATAGTCCGCGCCGTGTTGGCCAGGGCGAACCGGGTGGTCCGGCCCGAGGACTTCCGCACCGTCGTGCGTCGAGGTCGCCGTATCGCATCGCCGTTGGCCGTGTACTACCGGCTCGAACGCGATGCGGGCGACCCGGCGCGCTTCGGCTTCATCGTGTCGCGAGCGGTCGGCGGCGCGGTCGAGCGCAACCTGATGCGCCGGCGCATGCGCGCGGTGGGACGCGAGCTGGTCGATGGCGGCTCGCGCGGTGCGGATGTCGTGGTGCGCGCACTCCCCGGCAGCGCACAGCATGGCTGGGCTAGTCTCTCCGCCGACATGCACCACGCCCTGGACCCCGAGTCGATGCCGCGATGACGCGCGTGCTTTCGTTCGTGTGGTTGCTTCCGCGCAACCTCTGCGTGCTCATCCTGCGGGCGTACCGCGCCGTCATCTCACCCCTGTACGGCGACGTTTGCCGGTACTACCCCAGCTGCTCCGCGTACACGCTGGGCGCCATCCAGCAGTTCGGTGTCGTCCGCGGCATCGGTCTCGGCGCCTGGCGAATCGCGCGGTGTCACCCCTGGGCGAAGGGCGGCGTCGACGACGTCCCCGAGCGCCGGCAGAGTTCGGCCTTCGCCCACTACCAGATCACACGTTTCGGCTTCGTCGTCGCGACGGGCAACGGAAAGGCCTGACCCCCATGGATCCCATCGGAACGATTCTCTTCCCCATCAAGTGGGTGATCGAGGCGATCCTCGTCGGCTTCCACTCGGTGCTCACCGCGATCGGCATGGGTGCCGGCGACGGCATCACCTGGGTGCTCTCCATCGTCGGCCTGGTGCTGATCGTGCGCGCGGCACTGATCCCGATCTTCGTGCGCCAGATCAAGAGCCAGCGCAAGATGCTCGAGGTCGCGCCGCAGCTCAAGAAGATCCAGGACAAGTACAAGGGCAAGAAGGACCAGTTCTCGCGCGAGGCGATGCAGCGCGAGACGATGGAGCTGTACCGCAAGGCCGGCACCAACCCCTTCAGCTCGTGCCTGCCGCTGCTGATCCAGATGCCGATCTTCTTCAGCCTCTTCTCCGTGCTGAACGAGGCGAAGAAGCAGGCGGACGGCACCTATCACGCGGGCGTCGGATTCTTGACGCAGGAGCTCTCCAAGCAGTTCGGCAGCTCGTCGCTGTTCGACATCGCGCCGCTGAAGTACAGCATCCAGTCGGCTCTCGCCGCTCATCCGGTCGAGGTCGTCGTCGTGGTCATCGCCGCTGCCATGGTCGTCATCATGACCGCCTCGCAGTTCATCACCCAGCTGCAGATCATGTCGAAGAACCAGTCGCCCGAGATGAAGGCGAGCCCGATGTACCGGCAGCAGCGGATCCTGCTGTACATCCTTCCGCTGGTCTTCGCGTTCTCCGGCTTCGCGTTCCCGATCGGCGTGATGTTCTACTGGCTCACCTCGAACATCTGGACGATGGTTCAGCAGTTCCTGGTGATCCGGAACATGCCGACGCCCGGCTCGGAGGCGGCGATCGCCCGCGAGGCCCGGCTCGCGAAACGCAACCGCAGCCGCATGTTCGAGGACGCAGCCGCGCTGGCGGCCGCGGCCGACGAGCCGGTGAAGCCGGTCACCACACAGCGTCAGCAGCCGGTGGGTAAGAACCGGTCCAAGAAGAGCGGAACCAACAAGCGATGAGCGATAGCACCGAAGTGGATGAGGCCGAGACCCCGGCGGCGACGGAGGCGGACTCCGAGGCCGCGGCTTCTGAGCGCGGTACCGAGGCCGAGCCGACCGAGCAGGACCTGGTCGACGAGGGCGATCTGGCCGCGGACTACATCGAGGAACTGCTCGACATCGCCGACCTCGACGGCGACATCGACATCGACGCCCGGTCGGGCCGTGCCTACATCTCCGTGACCGCGACGGGGGACGCGAATCTGCGTCAGCTCGCCAAGCCCGATACGGTCGCGGCTCTCCAGGAGCTGACGCGTCTGGCGGTGCAGAACCGCACGGGCAGGTTCTCCCGGCTGATCCTGGATGTCGGAGGCTCGCGCGACGCCCGCGCGGCCGAGCTCGCCTCGCTGGTCGACCACGCGGTCACCCGTATCGAGGGCGGCGCGGCGACGGCGTCCCTCCCGCCCATGTCCAGCTACGAGCGCAAGATCGTGCACGACCTCGTGGCCGAGCGCGGATTCACCTCCGAGTCCGAAGGCGAAGGCCGGGACCGGCACACCGTCATCACGCGCTCCTGACCGAGACGGCGTGCGCGGAAATGTTTCACGTGAAACATCGGTGATCCGTGCCTGATCTCGAAACGGAACCGGCGGTCGCAGCGCAACTCTTCGGCCCCCGCATCGACATCGCCCGGTCGTTCGCGGCCGAACTCGGCGCGCGCGGCGAGGAGCTGGGGCTCATCGGCCCGCTGGAACCCGCGCGGCTGTGGTCCCGGCACATCCTGAACTGCGCGCTGCTCGCTCCCCTGCTCCGCCCGGGCGTCGTCGGCGACGTCGGCAGCGGCGCCGGCTTGCCGGGCCTGGTGCTCGCGATCGCACGCCCGGACGTCGACCTCGTCCTCATCGAACCGATGGAGCGCCGGGTCGAGTGGCTCTCCGCCGAGGTGGCCCGACTGGAGTTGAGCAACGTCACGGTGCTGCGGGCGCGTGCGGAAGAGGCGCGGCCGGCTGCTCCCCTCGACCAGGTGACGGCACGAGCGGTGTCTGCGCTCAGCAAGCTGATCCCGATCACCGCTCCGCTGGTCAAGCGCGGCGGGGAGCTGCTGTTCATGAAGGGCGCGCGTGTGGAGGAGGAGCTGGCGGGGGCCGCCAAAGCCGTCCGAGCCGCCCGCCTGACAGGCGTCGAGGTGCTGGTTCTGGGCGAGGGAGTCGTCCCCGAGGTCACGCGCGTCTTTCGGGCTACAGTGGGTCTTTGACTTCCGCCGGTCACGCCCCGTACCCGGCGGGCACCATGCAATGTTTCACGTGAAACATCCGAGAGGGACACCGACCAGGTGAGCAGCTACGACGAGACGACGCCCTTGGCGCGCGAGGTCGCCGACATCGCCCGGCGCCGCGTGGCGCTGGCCGAGCAGAGCCTTCCCCTGCCTCGGCGAACCCGCGTCCTCACGGTGGCCAACCAGAAGGGCGGGGTCGGCAAGACGACGACCACGGTGAACCTCGCCGCCGCGCTCGCGCAGACGGGCGCGCAGGTTCTCGTGATCGATCTCGATCCCCAGGGCAACGCATCCACGGCCCTCGGTGTCGAGCACCGCTCTGAGACGCGGAGTGTCTACGACGTCATCATCAACGACGTGCCGATGCGCGATGTCGTCCAGAAGAGCCCGGAGTTCGATGGGCTCTGGTGCGTGCCGGCGACGATCCACCTGGCGGGCGCCGAGATCGAACTGGTGTCGCTGGTCGCGCGCGAGCAGCGTCTGCGCAGTGCTCTCGAGACCTACCTGGCCGAGCAGACGTTCCATTACGTGTTCATCGACTGCCCTCCGTCGCTCGGCCTGCTGACGATCAACGCCTTCGTGGCGGCGAAGGAGGTGCTGATCCCCATTCAGTGCGAGTACTACGCACTCGAGGGACTCAGCCAGCTGCTGAACAACATCAAACTCATCGAGCGTCACCTCAACCCCGATCTGAAGGTGTCGACGATCCTGCTCACGATGTACGACGGACGCACGAACCTGGCGAACCAGGTCGTCGACGAGGTGCGTCAGCACTTCCCGCAGCAGGTACTCGACACGCTGATCCCGCGGTCGGTCCGCATCTCCGAGGCGCCGAGCTACGGACAGAGCGTCATCAGCTACGACAACAACTCCCCCGGCTCGCTCTCGTACCGCGAGGCCGCATCCGAGATCGCCATACGCGGTGAACACAACCGAGGAGCCCGCTGATGGCGACGAAGCGCACGGGACTCGGCCGGGGCATCGGCGCACTGATCCCGACCGACGACGGAACCGATCGTCCGGTCGACGTCTTCTTCGGGGGCGACGAGCACGACGAGAGCCTCGTCGCCGTCCCGGGCGCGCGGCTGGCGAACCTCTCGCCCGACGACATCGTGCCGAACCCGGTGCAACCGCGCACCGAATTCGGAGAGGACGAGCTCAAAGAGCTGGTCGTCTCGGTGCGCGAATTCGGGGTGCTGCAGCCGATCGTCGTGCGGCCGCGCGTCGGTGCCGCTCCGGGCGAACCGCAGTACGAGCTCATCATGGGCGAGCGCCGCCTGCGAGCGACGAAGCTCGCCGGTCTCGACA
>JAODAS010000168.1 GCA_025463555.1 Schumannella sp. | reverse complement strand
CCCGCGGCTCCGTAACACCACCCGTCTACTCGATCTAGAGTCCGGACTCCGTCGCTGTGAACATCGTCGTCGGGATCACCGGCGGCATCGCCGCATACAAGGCCGTGGCCGTGGTGCGCGCCTTCGTGCTGGCGGGTCACGACGTGCATGTCGTGGCGACGGATGCCGCGCTGCGTTTCGTGGGCCGCCCGACGCTCGAGGCCATCAGCCGCAATCCGGTCCATTCCGACCTGTACGAGGGCGTCGCCGAGGTGCGCCACGTCGCTCTCGGTCAGCGCGCCGACCTTATCGTCATCGCCCCGGCGACTGCACACACCATTGCGAAGCTCGCAACCGGCCTCGACGACGATCTGCTGGGGAACACGGTGCTCGCCTCGAAGGCGCCCCTCGTGCTGGCACCGGCCATGCACACCGAGATGTGGCAGCATCCGGCCACCGTCGCCAACGTCGCCACGCTCGTCGAGCGCGGCGCGCACATCGTCGGGCCGGCAACCGGGCAGCTCACGGGATCCGACTCGGGGCCGGGGCGCATGGCGGAGCCCGACGAGATCGTCGCTGCCGCGCTGAGCGTCCTGGACGCGTCCACCGCGCAGTCGCACGACCTGGCCGGCCGCCACATCCTGATCACCGCGGGTGGCACGAGGGAACCCATCGACCCGGTGCGGTTCATCGGCAATCGCTCGAGCGGCAGGCAGGGGGTCGCGCTCGCACGTGCCGCCGCCGCGCGAGGCGCCGACGTGACCCTCATCGTCGCGAACATCGAGGACGGCGTCCTGGCGGCGGAGGGCGTGAGTGGGGCCGAGGTCGTGCACGTGTCGACCACGCTCGAGCTTCAGGAGGCGACGCTGCTGGAGGCGGGGACGGCCGACGTCGTGATCATGGCTGCGGCGGTGGCCGACTACCGGCCCGAGACTGTGGCGGACGCCAAGATCAAGAAGGAGACGCAGGGCGACACCCTGGATCTGCGCCTGGTGAGGAACCCGGACATCCTGCGCGAGCTCACTGCCGCGCGTCGCGAGGAGCAGGTCGTGATCGGCTTCGCCGCCGAGACCGAACCGGACCGGGACGCGCTGATCGAGCTCGGCAGGGCGAAGGCCGCGCGCAAAGGCGTCGACTATCTCGTCGTCAACACGGTCGGCTGGAACGAGGGATTCGCCACAGACCGTAATGCGGTGATCATGCTGGATGCCGGTGGAGCTATCGTGAGCGAGGCCGCGGGATCGAAGGGGTCGGTCGCCGACCGCATCCTCGACCTCGTCGCCCGTCCCACCGAATCGAAAGGCGCCCGTGTCTGATCCCCTCCGGCTGTTCACGTCAGAGTCGGTCACCGAGGGGCATCCCGACAAGGTCTGCGACCAGATCAGCGACTCGATCCTCGATGCACTGCTCACGGTCGACCCGCGCGCCCGCGTCGCCGTCGAGACGCTGGTCACGACCGGGCTCGTGGTCGTGGCGGGCGAGGTCACCACGACCGGCTACGTCGACATCCCGGGAATCGTGCGCAAGCGCATCACCGATATCGGGTACGACTCGTCCGACGTCTGGTTCGACGGGCGCTCCTGCGGGGTCTCGGTGTCGATCGGCGGCCAGTCACCCGACATCGCGATCGGCGTCGACACCTCGATCGAGACCCGCGAGGGTGCCACGACCGACGCGATCGATGCACAGGGCGCGGGCGATCAGGGGCTCATGTTCGGGTTCGCCACGCGCGAGACCGCCGAGCTCATGCCCCTTCCCATCTGGCTGGCCCACCGCCTCGCCGAACGGCTGGCAGAAGTGCGCAAGACCGGCGTCGTCGACTACCTCCGGCCCGACGGCAAGACCCAGGTCACGATCGGGTACGACGGCGTCATCCCTCGTGCCGTCGACACCGTCGTCGTGTCGACACAGCACTCGCCTCGGGTCAGCACGGCCGAGCTCGGCGTCAGCCTGCGTGAACTCGTCATCGATCCGGTGCTGTCCCGCGTCGACCTCGACGTCTCGGGCCTGAAGGTCCTGGTGAATCCGACGGGCGTGTTCCACATCGGCGGACCGCAGGGTGATGCCGGTCTGACGGGACGCAAGATCATCGTCGACACCTACGGCGGAGCGGCGCGTCACGGCGGCGGGGCGTTCTCGGGAAAGGACCCGTCGAAGGTCGACCGTTCGGCGGCGTACGCCATGCGCTGGGTGGCGAAGAACGCGGTGGCCGCGGGCCTCGCCGACCGCCTCGAGGTGCAGGTCGCGTATGCGATCGGCAAGTCGTCTCCCGTCGGGCTGTACGTCGAGACCTTCGGCACCGGTCACCTGCCCGACCAGCGCATCACCGATGCGATCCAGCAGGTGTTCGACCTGCGCCCGGCCGCGATCATCCGCGACCTCGATCTGCTGAGGCCGATCTATGCCGCCACCGCGACCTACGGCCATTTCGGCCGTGAAATGCCCGACTTCACCTGGGAGCGCACCGACCGCGTCGACGATCTCCGGTCCGCCGCCGGTCTCTGACGTGCCCGCGGCGACGATCGCACGGGTCCTCGTCGACTCGTCCCTGCCGCAACTGGACCGGCTGCTCGACTACCGCATCCCCGCACATCTCGACGGCGTCGAACCCGGCGTGCGGGTCTCGGTGCCATTGCGCAGCGCCAATCGGGTCGCTCAGGGCTTCGTCGTAGAACTCGCGCAGCAGCAAGACTTTCCCGGGCCGCTGAGCGATATCGAAGCGGTCGTCTCGCCGATCCCGGTCCTCCGGCCCGAGGTGTGGCGGCTCGCACGCGCGGTCGCCGATCGCGCAGCCGGTTCGGCGAACGACGTGCTCCGTCTCGCGATCCCGCCGCGCCAGGTGCGGGTCGAGAAGGCGTGGCTCGCGGGGGGCGCGCAGGCGCCCGTCCCGCTCGAGCCGGCGCCGATCCCCGGCTACGCCGAGGGGGTGCTCGAGGGCATGCTCGACGCGGGCGCACGGGTGGCTCTGGGAGTGCAGCCGGGCGTGTTGCAGCTGCCCTCGGGGGCGTGGGTCGGCCGCTGGTCGCTGACGCTCGCCACGGCGGCAGCACGCGTCTGGGCCGGCGGCCGCACCGCCATCCTGGTCGTCCCCGACTACCGGGACCAGGACCAGGTCGCGCAGGCTCTCGCGTCGGTGCTTCCCGCCGAGACCGTGGCCCGCTGGGACTCCCGGCAGCCGAACGCCGACCGCTATCGCGCTCTCCTGCGCGCGGGCGCGGGGCCGCTCGTGGTGCTGGGCACCCGGTCCGCCGTGTATGCGCCTGCAGAGCACCTGGGGCTCATCGCGATCTGGAACGACGGCGACCCGCTCCTCACGGAACCGCTCACTCCGTACGTGCACGCCCGCGATGCCGCCCTGATCCGGCAGGAGCAGCAGGGCGGCGCGCTCGTGTTCGCCGCACACACCCGCACGACGGAGGTCGAGCGACTCGTCGAGGTCGGCTATCTGCAGTCCCTGCGCCCCCTCAAAGGGCCGCGGCCGCGGGTTCTCCCGACGGCGAACACGATCGGGGATGACGCTCTCGCGTCGCAGGCGCGTATCCCGTCGATCGCCTGGCGTGCCGCAACGGAGGCACTGGCCACGGGACCCGTCCTGGTGCAGGTCGCGCGGCCGGGGTTCGCTCCCGGCTTGAGGTGCGCCGACTGCGGCCAGGCCGCGCGCTGTCGCCGCTGCGGGGGGCCGTTGCGCCAGCGCCGTCAGGGCGCTCCACCGAGCTGCACCTGGTGCGGCGCGATCGAGGGTGCCTGGCGGTGCACCAACTGCTCAGGCACGAAGCTGCGTCCAGCAGGCATCGGCGCTCAGCGCACCGCGGACGAGCTCGGCCGCGCGTTCCCCCGGAC
>JAODAS010000164.1 GCA_025463555.1 Schumannella sp. | reverse complement strand
GCCGCGGGCATCCTCATCCTGCTGCTCGCGCCGGTGCTCGGACAGCGCGCTGACGCCACCGGGCGCAAGAAGGGGGCGCTCTTCCTCTTCACCATGCTGCTGGCGCTGCTGCAGTTCGGCCTGTTCTTCGTGCACGCCGAGCCGTCGTACTTCTGGCTGGGCGCCGCGTTCCTCGCCCTCGGCGCGGTCGTCTCCGAGATCGCGGGGGTCAACTACAACGCGATGCTGCACCAGGTGTCGACCCGCAGAACGATCGGCAAGGTCTCGGGCCTGGGATGGGGCCTCGGCTACATCGGCGGCATCGTCGCGCTCGTCATCGTGGTCGCCCTGACGTTCGCCGACTGGTTCGGGCTCGACACCTCCGACGGGCTCGCGTACCGGCTCATCGCGGTCGGCGCTGCGGTCTGGACGATCGTGTTCAGCATCCCGATCTTCCTGAACGTGCCCGAGTCGCCTCCCGTCGACCCCGAGCATCGCAAGGTCAACTTCTTCGCCGGCTACGTGCTGCTGGTGAAAGACCTGGCCCGGCTCTTCCGGACCTCGCGGCCCGCCTTCTGGTTCCTGTTCGCCAGCGCGATCTACCGCGACGGGCTCGCCGGCATCTTCGCGTTCGCCGGCGTCCTCGCGACCGTGTCGTTCGGTTTCGGAGCGAACGAGGTGATCATCTTCGCCATCGCGGCCAACATCGTCGCGGGGGTCTCGACGATCTTCGCCGGGCGCGCCGACGATCGGTTCGGGCCGAAGGCGGTGATCGTGTTCGCGCTCTCGGGACTCGTGGCCATGGCGGTCGTCGTGTTCGTCTTCCATGACCTCGGGACGATCGTGTTCTGGGTGGGCGGCCTGGTGCTCGCCGCGTTCGTCGGCCCGGCACAGGCGGCGAGCCGCTCACTGCTCGCGCGCGTCACCCCGGTCGGGCTGCAGGGCGAGATCTTCGGCCTGTACGCGACGACCGGCCGTGTCGCCTCGTTCATCTCGCCGGCGATGTGGACCCTCTTCATCGCGATCTCGGGGGTGACGATCTTCGGCGTGATCGGCATCGCGATCGTGCTGCTCGTCGGGCTGGTGCTGCTGCTGCTCGTGAAACTGCCGGATCTGCGAGTACACCACACCCCGGAGTTGCCGGGCGCCCTCGACTGAGTCGGCGGGTACTCTCGAAACCATGGCAGAGAGGCCGCTCGCATTCTGGCTCGCGCTCGTCGACCGTCTGGTCGAGGAGCGGTTCTCGTCGGCCCTCGAAGAACACGGGGTCACGCGCATCCAGTACCGGGTGCTCGGCGTGCTCGCGTCAGGCCCGGCGTCCGGCGCCGATCTGGAGGGGGCGCTGAGCGACATGCCGCCGGAGCGCGACGGCACCTCTGCCGCCGAAGAACTGGGTGAGCTGGTCGACAGCGGCTGGGTGACCTCCGACGGGGTGTACACGATCACGGATCGCGGAGCGGCAGCGCACGACCGCCTGGCGGACGTGGTCGATGAGTTGCGCGCGACCCTCACCGAGGGCCTCAGCGACGAGGAGCAGGCGGCCGCCGCCGTCTCCCTCGAGCGGATGGCGCGCAACCTCGGCTGGAACGACTGACGGTCGTCTCCAGCATGCTGGACGCATGACCGCCCACCCCGAACGCGCCGAACTCCTCCGCTCCCTGCATGTCCCCGGCGATCCGCTGATCGTCACGAACGTGTGGGATGCCGCCTCGGCCCGTGCGGTCGCCGCGGTTCCCGGCGTGCGGGCGCTGGCCACCGCGAGCCACGCCATCTCAGAGGCGCGCGGCGTCCCCGACGGCGAGGGACTGACGGTCGATGAGGCACTGGATGCGGCCGGCGTCATCGTCCGCTCCGTCGACCTCCCGGTGTCGGTCGACTTCGAGCGGGGGTATGCGACGGATGCCGCGGGCGTCGCCGAGAACGTGAAACGTCTCGCCGCTGCCGGGGCGGCGGGCCTCAACTTCGAAGACAGCCTGCCGGGCGACGCGATGCGTCCCCTCGCGCAGCAGCTCGAACGCATCGCGGCCGTGCGCGCGGGTGCCGACGCCGCCGGAGTACCGCTCTGCCTCAACGCCCGGGTCGACTCCCTCCGCCGCGGCGAGTCGTTCGCCCAGGCGGTCGAGCGCGCCAACGCCTACCTCGCCGCCGGGGGCGACTCCGTCTTCGTGCTCGGGCTCGACACCGCGGAACTGGTCGCCCGTGCCGTCGCCGAGATCGACGGGCCCATCGCCGTGATCGCGTACCACGGCTACCTGCCGCTGGCGCAGCTCGCAGAGCTGGGGGTGGCCCGCGTGAGCTTCGGTCCGGGGCCGCAGGCGCTGACGCTGCGGCACCTCTCCGCGGCTGCTGCCATCGTCACGGCGCGCGGCGACTACCCGGCGGAGCTCGCCTGGTAGCTACCCGAGCAGCACGTAGCCCACCAGCAGCATCGTCACCAGGAAGCCGGTGACGAAGTTGAGCCAGAGAAAACGCCTCCACCCGCGGTTCGCGGTGGGGGCGCTCTCCTCGGTCACGTTCCACCACGGGGCGGCGTTCAGCGCGTAGGGGAGCGCCAGGACGGCGGCGAGCGCAGCAGGCCACCCGGTGAACAGCAGCAGCACCCCGGCGACCAGGTACAGCCCTATCGCCAGCCGCACCGTCGCGCGTGCACCGATTCCGGTCGCAACCGAGCCGATGCCGGCTTCGCGATCGGCCACGACATCCTGAACCGCGCCGAACGCGTGCGACGCCGCTCCCCACAGGAAGTAGGCGGCCAGCACGGCGATCAGGCCCGCCGTGAACTGCGCACCAACCAGCACCAGCGCGTAGACCGCAGGCGACACGAAGTGGATGCTCGAGGTGATCGAGTCGAGGAACGGCCGTTCCTTGAAACGCAGGCCCTTCACCGAGTAGGCGAGCACAGCGAACAGGCTGATCGCCAGCACCAGCCAGCTCGCGGGGCCACCCACCGCGACCAGGTATGCCACGAACGGCGCGGCGAGGATCCCGGATGCGAGCACAGTCGCGCGGTGCCACCGGGGTTGCAGCAGCGCACCCTCGACGCCGCCCTTGCGCGGGTTGCGCACATCGGATTCGTAGTCGAAGACGTCGTTGATGCCGTACATGGCCATGTTGTACGGGATGAGGAAGAACAGCGTGCCGACCACGAGGGTCGCGTCGACCCGCCCCGATGCGACCAGGTAGGCGGCGGCGAAGGGGAACGCCGTATTCACCCAGCTGAGCGGCCGGCTGGTGAGGAACAGCGCGCGGATCACGGGCCCTCCCCGGCGGGCGGGTCCTTCGGCGGCGGAGTCAGCAGCCTCCACAGCGAGGGCAGCAGCAGCACCGCCGCGACGGCGTAGCTGAAATCCTCGATCGGGGCGACGCCGACGAACGCGCCGCTGATTCGCGCGCTGTCATATCCGACGATGCCGGTGCCCACGAGCACGTTGTCGAAGAGTCCCGTCAAGAGCAGGACTCCGAGGGCGGTGAGACCGAGCACCCGCCACAGGGGCGCCCGGCGCACCAGCAGCGCGGCGAGCGCCACGAGCAGCGCCGCGCCGAGGAACGGCGCGTTCAGCACCCAGTAGGTGAGCGCGCCGGTCACGGGCCGAACCGCCGCTCAACCGCGCGGGTCAGAACCGCGAACAGATTCATGGTGGTGTAGCAGAGCAGGGCGACGAAGAAGAACTCCTCGAGCGGCAGCTCGGGCGCCAGTTGCA
Source organism: Schumannella sp. (assembly GCA_025463555.1). Classification (GTDB taxonomy): domain Bacteria; phylum Actinomycetota; class Actinomycetes; order Actinomycetales; family Microbacteriaceae; genus JBDSKH01. The sequence goes on along the minus strand of JAODAS010000164.1, from coordinate 4,205 downwards.
CGCCGACCAGCAACGCGGGGTTGCCGCGGAAGAACACGCCGAGCCCGATGCCCGCCAGATCCCACACGAGGAAGAACGCCATCCCGGCAGCCATCACGATCGCGGCCCGCACCGGCGAAACCCGGAAGAAGAGCCGGAAGCGCAGATCGAGCACCACCATCCCGGTCAGCGCCACCAGCAGGCCGATCAGGTACAGCGCGCTCATGACGTCGCGCGGGTCACCCGCAGAGACTCGGCCACCGGATGAGCCGACGTGTCGCCGCGCACGCGCTTCAGCACCAGTTCGGCGCTGATCAGGCACATCGGCAACCCCACTCCGGGGATCGTCGAGGAGCCCGCGTAGAACAGGTTCTTCACCTTTCGGCTGACGTCCCCCGCGCGGAAGAACGCGCTCTGGCGAAGGGTGTGCGCGGGGCCGAGCGCGCTGCCCTTCCACGAGTTCAAGTCGGCGACGAAGTCGCCGGGCGCGACGGTGCGTCGCAACACCACGCGAGAGGCCAGATCCGGGATGCCGGCCCAGTCGCCGATCTGCGCGATCACCCGGTCCGCGAGCGCCTCCACTCCTGCATCACCCGCTCCGTCGATCCCGCCCCTGCCGATCGACGGGTCTGCCGGAAGCGGGACCAGCACGAACAGGTTCTCGGTGCCCTCGGGGGCGACCCCCGCATCCACCCCGCTCGGCTTGCAGACATACAGCGAGAGCGTGTCCGGGATGCGCGGCTGCGAGCCGAAGATCGCGGTGAATCCCTTGTTCCAGTCCTTCGCGAAGAAGAGCGTGTGGTGCTCCAGTTGGGGTAGCTCGCCGCTGACCCCGAGCAGAATCAGCAGCGCTCCGGGACCGGCGGTGCGCTTATCCCAGTACTCCTGCGGGTACGTGCGCAGTTCGGGCCGGTCGATCAGGACCGTCTCGGTGTGGTGCAGATCGGCGGTGCTCACCACGATGTCGGCGTCGAGCGTCGCGACCTTCTTGCCCTTGCCGTGCGTGACCTCGACGCCGGTGACGGCACCGGCGTCGTTCACGAGGATGCGCTTCACCGTGGTGCTCGTCTGCAGGTCGGCGCCCTGCGCCCTGGCCAGGCCCGCGATCGTCTCGATCACCCGGGTGAACCCGCCGAGCGGGTAGAAGACGCCGTCGACCAGGTCGAGGTGACTCATGAGCGAATACATGCTCGGGGCGAGCTTCGGCGCCGAGCCGAGGAACACGGCCGGGTAGCCGAGGATCTGCCGCAGCCGCGTATCGTGCACCGTGCGCTTCGTGAGCGAATCCAGCGGTTCCAGCAGCAGCTGCATCAGCCGCGCCCCCTGCGCGGTGACCTCTCCGCCGAAGACCGGCCCCAGCCGCTGGAACGTCGAGTAGAGGAAGCGCTCCTTCGCCAGGTCGTAGATCTCGCGGGCACGGTCGAGGTACTTCGCGAGCTTGATCGCCGAACCCTTCTCGACGCGCTCGAACAGCTCCAGGTTCTCGTCGACGCTGGCGCTGACATCGAGGGGGTCGGCGTGCCCCTCGCCGTAGACGCGGTAGCCGGGGTCCAACTGCACCAGGTCGAGCTGCTGCTCCGCCGTCGTGCCGAGGATCCGGTAGAAGTGATCGAAGACCTCGGGCATCAGGTACCACGACGGGCCGGTGTCGAAACGGAATCCGTCGCGCTCCCACGACCCGGCACGTCCGCCCAGTTCTGCGTTCTGCTCGACGAGGGTGACCTTGTGCCCCTCGCGGGCGAGCAGCGCAGCCGTGGCCAGGCCCGCGATCCCCCCGCCGATGACGATGGTGCGGGTCATTGTTTCCTTCCTGTCACGGCCGCGGCCGCGATGCGGAGCTTGATCGGATCGGGAACCCGCACCCGCGTGTGCAGAAGAGCGGATGCCGGGGTGCGGCGGATGCGGCGGCTGAGTTCCGCGAACAGGCCGTGGGCGAGGGCGACAGCGCGACGCGAACTCGCCGGAAGAAGCGCGAGGGTGCGCGCCGCAGCCGCGAGATCGGCGTCGATGTCGTCGACCAGCACGAGCTTCTGAGCCTCGGTGAGGTGCGCGACATCGATGCCGGGGAAGTAGCTGCGGCCGAGAGCATCCACGTCGGCGCCCAGGTCCCGCAGGAAGTTGACCTTCTGGAACGCCGCGCCGAGCGCACGTGCTCCCGCCTCGAGCGTCGCCAGCTCGGCGGCGGAGTACTCGCGCGGCGCATCCTGCACGAACACCCGCAGGCACATCAGCCCCACGACCTCGGCCGACCCGTACACGTAACGGGAGAAGCTCTCGGCATCATGGTCCGTCTGCGACAGGTCCATCCGCATGCTCGTGAAGAACGGCTCTATCAGCTCCGCGCCGAAGTCCGCGGCGCCTGCCGTGCGCGCGAACGCGTGGACGATGAGGTTGGCGCTGTACCCCTCCTCGAGGCTGCGTTCGACGTCGCGCTCGAGCTCGTTCAGCAGCCGCGCCGCCACCAGCCGGTCCAGGCCGGCTTCCTCGGCCCCGCCATCCACGATCTCATCGGCCACGCGGACCAGCGCGTAGATGTTCTCGACGTGCTGCCGCACCGGCGGGCCGAGCAGGCGCGACGCCATGCCGAACGATGTCGAGTACCGGCGGATCACGAGGCTCGCGGATCGCTCCGCGACATCCGTGTACAGGGCCAGGCGCGCGACCGGGCCCGGTGCGATCTTGATCCTGCTCACCGGGACCGCCTGGGGGCCGCGCGCGTCATCTGGCACGACCCAGTACCGCGTCGGCGACCGGGTGCAGCTCGTCGCGCAGCGCCGCCGGGATGTGCGGCTCGACCAGCCGGGCGAGGGCGCGGTTCGCGTAGTAGCGAGCGAGTCCTTCGGCGAACGACTTCGCGCCGCAGTCGGTCAGGTGCGCGCGCAGCCTCGCCGCCTGCTCATCGGTGAGATCGGGGTCGCCGAACAGCGGTGCCAGCTCGTCCCATCCGGCGGCCGACGTCGCATAGGCGATGAGGACGGTGCGCTTGCCCTCCCGCAGGTCTCCGATCGTCGTCTTGCCGGTCTCGGCCTCGGTGCCGAACACGCCGAGCAGGTCGTCGACGATCTGATACGCGATCCCCATCTCGCGCCCGAAGTCGCCCAGCGTCGCCACCGTCTCCTCGCTCGCCCCCGCCAGGATGGCGCCCGCCTGCAGCGGGCATTCGAACGAGTAGACGGCCGTCTTCAGCCGCTCCATCGTCAGGATGTCGTCGACGCGCGGCACGACCGGTGCGAACGAGAAGTCGACATCGATCAGCTCCCCGGCGGCGCTGGCGAAGAGCGCGTCGTCCATGACCTCGACCAGCCGGCCGCGGACCACGTCGCTGACACCGCTGCGGTCGATGAGCCGGTACGCGTTGAACAGCGCCAGATCGCCCGCGATCACCGCAGCCGTGATGCCGCGGTGCTCCGCCTCGGCGTCGGTGTTGCCGGCGGCGAGCGCGCGGTCGCGATACGCACCCGCGAGATTCGGCCCGCCGCGGCGCACGAAATCCCGGTCGATGACGTCGTCGTGCACGATCAGTGCGGTGTGCAGCAGCTCGAATGCGGCGCCGATGCACGCCGCCGCCTCGGAGTCGGTGCCGCCGAGCGCCTGGTACGCGGCGAACACCATGCGCGGACGAAAGCGCTTGCCGCCCACCGTGTTCGCCTCGAGCTGGACCCAGAGCTGCTCGTACTCGGCTCCCAGGACCGCCGCGCGCTTCTTGGCTAGGCTGAAGAAGCGCCCCAGCACGGCGTCGACCTGAGCCTGTCGCTCCTGAGCCTGTTCGGCCCGGGCGACCGCACTCAGGCCGGCAGCATCCACCTAGGCAGACTACCGGTCAGCATGTCGCACCCCGCAGGCCTTGCGGCCGCCGAGATCCCCGAGTTCGTCGTCCTCCTCGACGACGACGGAACCGTTCTCGGCAGCGCCGACAAGTCGGTGATCCATGACGACGTGACGCCGCTGCACCTGGCGTTCTCATGCCATGTCTTCCACGCCGACGGGCGGGTCCTCGTGACCCGGCGCGCGCTCGCGAAGCGCACGTTCCCGGGGATCTGGACGAACAGCTTCTGCGGGCATCCGGCACCGGGCGAAGACCAGGCGGATGCCGTGCGGCGTCGCGGTGCGACAGAACTCGGTCTCGAGATCGCCGCCGTCGAATCGGTGCTGCCGGACTTCCGCTACCGGGCGACCGACGCATCCGGAACCGTCGAGAACGAGATCTGCCCCGTGTTCCGGACGGT
>JAODAS010000162.1 GCA_025463555.1 Schumannella sp. | reverse complement strand
AGTCGAACACCTTCGGCACCACGCTCGAGCTGACCGAGGGCATGCGCTTCGACAAGGGCTTCCTGTCGCAGTACTTCGTCACCGACCCGGAGCGCCAGGAAGCGGTCTTCGAAGACCCGTACATCCTGATCGTCAACGGCAAGATCTCGAACATCAAGGATCTGCTTCCGATCGTCGACAAGGTGATCCAGGCGGGCAAGCAGCTGCTGATCATCGCCGAGGACGTCGACGGCGAAGCTCTCGCGACGCTGGTCGTCAACAAGATCCGCGGCATCTTCAAGTCGGTCGCCGTCAAGGCTCCCGGCTTCGGTGACCGTCGCAAGGCGCAGCTGCAGGACATCGCGACCCTCACGGGTGGCCAGGTCATCAGCGAGGAGGTCGGTCTCAAGCTCGAGAACGCGACCCTCGACCTGCTCGGTCAGGCCCGCAAGGTCATCGTCACGAAGGACGAGACCACGATCATCGAAGGTGCAGGCGAGGCCGACGCGATCGCGGGTCGCGTGAAGCAGATCCGTGCCGAGATCGAGAACACCGACAGCGACTACGACCGCGAGAAGCTGCAGGAGCGCCTGGCGAAGCTCGCCGGCGGCGTGGCCGTCATCAAGGCCGGTGCCGCGACCGAGGTCGAGCTCAAGGAGCGCAAGCACCGCATCGAGGACGCCGTGCGCAACGCGAAGGCCGCCGTCGAAGAGGGCATCGTCGCCGGTGGTGGCGTCGCTCTCATCCAGGCGGGCAAGACCGCTTTCGAGGGCAAGGCCATCACGAGCCTCAAGGGTGACGAGGCGACGGGCGCGAACATCGTGCGTGTCGCCATCGACGCCCCGCTGAAGCAGATCGCGCTGAACTCGGGGCTCGAGCCCGGCGTCGTCGTCGACAAGGTGCGCAACCTTCCCGTCGGTCAGGGCCTCAACGCCGCGACCGGTGAGTACGTCGACATGCTGGCTGCCGGCATCAACGACCCGGTGAAGGTCACGCGTTCGGCGCTGCTGAATGCCGCGTCGATCGCAGGCCTGTTCCTCACCACCGAGGCCGTCGTCGCCGACAAGCCGGAGCGCAACCCCGCTCCGTCCGGCGACCCGACAGGTGGCATGGACTTCTGACCCAATGGTTGACGCCGCCAGCGGCATCAACCGTCGGGTCAGGGTCGAGTAGCGCCCGCGCGCGGACGCGTGTCGAGACCTGTTCCACCCCCTGTTCCACCCGAAACGGGCGGCACCCCTCCTCCTCGGAGGAGGTGCCGCCCGTTTCGCGCGTCGAGCGAGCATGTTCGGCATCGAGCGAGCACGTTCAAACGTGCTCGGTCGGCGCGAACGTGCTCGGTCGGGCGGCGCGGCACGCGCCTAGCGCCGGAACAGCTGCGCGTTCGCCTGCTCGATGTCGGCGTAGCCACGGGCCGCCTGTTCGAGGGCCGCGCCGATGGCGGCGAGGCTCTCTTCGACGCGCTGCTGGGTCGCGCGCCAGTCGGTCACGACGCCCTGGAACCCCGCGGAGGCCTGGCCCGTCCACGAGCTCTGCAAGCCGACGAGCTGGCCGAGCAGCCCGCTCACCTCGCCCTGGATGCGCCCCATCGAGGCCCGAACGTTGCCGGTCACTGCGGCGACCGCGTCACTGTCTACCTGGTATCTGGTCATGCGCCGAGGTTAGGGACGCGAACCTTTCTTGCCAGGGGCCGCGGACGCCTCGGTGGACGCCGCCGGTTGCTCTGTGCTGGTGAGGAGCGGAAGACTCACCCGGAAGGTCGCCCCGCCTCCCGGCGTCTCGAGCACCTCCACGTGCCCGTCGTGATTCGCCACGATGCCGGCGACGATCGCGAGCCCCAGCCCCGAGCCGCCGGTGTCGCGGGTGCGCGAGGTGTCGGCACGCCAGAAGCGCTGGAAGATCTTCTCGCGCAGCTGCGGCGGCACGCCTTCGCCGTGGTCGACGATCGAGATCTGGCCGTAGCCGCCCTCGCGATCCACCTCGACGGCGAACTCGATCGGGCTGTCGTCGGGGGTGAAGCGCATCGCGTTGCCGACGAGGTTCGTCACCACCTGCCGGATCTTGTTCTCGTTCGCCATCACGATCGGCCCGACCTCGGGCAGCGGAACCACCTCCGGCGGCGGCGGCTCGGACGCCGTCGACCCGCGCGCCGGGCGGCGGCGGCGCAACCGGGCCAGGGTGGCCCCCGCGAACGCCAGGGTCGACGCCCATGCGGTCGTGGATGCCGGCGCACCCGACACGATCGTCTCGGCTCCCACGACGGCCGGCTCGCCGGGCTCGAGGGCCGGAGGCGCCTCCACCTCCGACACGGTCGCCGGCTCGGGCACGATGACGGTCACCCGCCGGGCCGGTGCCGAGACGGATGCGTCCAGTGCGGCATCCTGCGCGATCGGCAGCAGGTCGACGGGGGCCAGTTCCAGCGGCTTGGCCTCGTCGAGCCGGGCGAGTTCGAGCAGGTCCTCGACGAGCCCGCCCATCCGGATCGCCTCGCGCTCGATGCGGTCCATCGCCTGCGCGACATCGTCGGGGTCCTGGATGGCGCCCATGCGGTACAGCTCGGCGTATCCGCGCAATGACACCAGCGGCGTGCGCAACTCGTGCGAGGCGTCGCCGACGAAGCGCCGCATCTGCTCGACAGACCTCTGGCGGTCGGCGAATGCGCGGTCGATGCGCGCCAGCATGGTGTTCAGAGATCGGTTCAGGCGACCGACCTCGGTGTTCGGTGTCGCTCCGCCGAGACGTTGGCTGTAATCACCGGCGGCGAAGCGAGCCGCGGTCGCTTCGACATCCCGCAACGGAGCGAAGGTCGAGGTCACCATCAGCTGCGTGGTCGCGGCGCCGAACACGACCACGGCGACGGCGAAGCCCAGGAAGATGACGGTGTACCGGGCGATGATGCCGTTCGTCCCGCTCATGTTGAGCCCGACCAGCAGCGTCGCCGGCTGAGCGCTGCCCTCGACGCGCGCCGGATACGCGATCACCCGCCACTGGGTGCTGTGGCTGGGGTTGTAGAGGGTCAGCGGCTCGCGGTCGAGCTCTTGGACGCGGGCGGAGGTCAGCGTCGACGTGTCGGGCAGCAGTGCATCCTGGTCGTTGCTCTGATTGTCGATCAGGATGGTGCCGTCGGCGTCGACCGCGGCGAGGAAGTAGGGGTTCAGACGCTGGCCCTCGCCGAAGTCCTCGATCGTCGTCAGGTTGATCGGGGACTGCAGCTTGTCGTAGGCGGCCGCGATCTGCTGGTCGGATTGCGCGAGCAGGTACGTCCGCAGCGCGAGCATGGTGCCGGCGCCGGCGACCGTCAGTCCGAAGGTGAGCAGCAGCACCGTGACGCCGGTGATCTTGGCGCGCAGCGAGATGCCGCTCCACCAGCGATCGAACGAGGCGTGCATCGACATCGCAGGCCTCCGGGGATCAGGGGATCAAGGGGATCAGGGGGATCAAGTGGTTTCGATACGCGGCTGCGCCGCTACTCAACCACCGGGGGCGTCAGACCTTGGCGGCCTTGAGCATGTACCCGAATCCGCGCTTGGTCTGGATCATCGGCTCGTTCGAGTGCTGGTCGAGTTTACGTCGCAGGTACGAGATGTAGCTCTCGACGATGCCGGCGTCGCCGTTGAAGTCGTACTCCCACACGTGGTCGAGGATCTGCGCCTTGCTGAGCACGCGGTTGGGGTTCAGCATCAGGTAGCGCAGCAGCTTGAACTCGGTGGGGCTCAGCTCGACCGACTCGGCTCCCACGGTGACCTCGTGCGTGTCCTGGTCCATCGTGAGCTCGCCGGCACGGATGACCGCGTCCTCTTCGTCTTGCATGGTGCGGCGCAGGATGGCCTTGATGCGGGCCACGATCTCATCGAGCGAGAACGGCTTCGTGACGTAGTCGTCGCCGCCGACGGTGAGGCCGGTGATCTTGTCCTCGGTGTCGTCCTTCGCGGTGAGGAAGAGGATGGGGGCGGTGTATCCGGATGCGCGGAGCCGCTTGGTCACGCCGAACCCGTTCATGTCGGGCAGCATGACGTCGAGGATGATCAGGTCGGGCTCTTCCTCCAGAACCGCCGAGATCGCCTGCGCGCCATTGCCGACGGCACGTACCGCGAAGCCGGCGAAGCGCAAGCTCGTGGTGAGGAGGTCGCGGATGTTGGGTTCGTCGTCGACGATCAGGATCTTGGGGCCGTCACTCATGCACCCAGTGTCTGCGCGTTTGCTGGACGCTTCCTGTGAGCGTTGGCCGCCACGCGGTCGGCGATCGGTGCGAGGACCCCACCCGCGTCGACGCCGGGGAGCAGCTTGGACATGATGCGGTCGAGCGCCCCCAGATCGTCCCGGTCGAGGCGCTCGAAGAACAGGTCGCCGACCGCCGCGAAGTAGGCGGGGGCGGCCGCGCGGAACTCCTCGACGCCGCGCTCGGTCATGGTCACGATCTGAACTCTGCCGTCCTCGGGCGATCTGCTGCGCGAGAGACGCCCGTCGGCCTCGAGCCGCGAGACCACATGCGACAGGCGTGACAGCGAGGAGGCGAGCAGCAGGGCCAGCCGGCTCAACGGCATCGAGTGCCCCTCGCTCAGGTTGAGGTGGTTGAAGACGAGGTATTCGTACTGGGTCAATCCGGTCGTGGCGACCATGCGCGAGGTGATCTCGGCGGGGATGCCCTGCGCCACGCCCGAGAACCGGATCCAGGTGCGCCGCTGGAGCGCGTCGAGGTCTTCGCCGGGGAATCGTGCCGCCATGCGGGCAGCCTAGCGGCAATAACTTGACGCTTCAAGTAATGATCGCTAGCCTGGCGTGGAAAGTTGATGGTTCAAGTTCTTGGGAGGATGTCATGCAGATCGCACTCTGGGTCGTGTCGGGGGTACTCGCCGCCGGCTTCATCGGAGGCGGCATCGCGCGAGCCGTCCTCCCTCTCGAGCGTCTGACCGGCATGGGGCTGGGCTGGGTGGCC
>JAODAS010000129.1 GCA_025463555.1 Schumannella sp. | reverse complement strand
TGCGCACCGCGCTGGCCGTCCTCACCGGACGCGCCATCCGGGTGCTCGCGCGGCTGCGCGGCGGCGGATCGGCGTTCCCCGGTCGCGTCGCGCTGCTCATCGCGCCCGGATTCCTGCAACGTGCGGTATCCCGGCTGCCGCTCGGCGTGGTGTTCGTGTCCGGCTCGAACGGCAAGTCGACGACCACAGGAATGCTGACGGGCGTCTTGCGGGCGCACGGCGTGGATGTCTTCACGAATCCCAGCGGAGCGAACCTCCCGCAGGGGATCGCCTCGGCGATCCTCGCCGACGCCCCGCTCGACGGGCGCCTGCGCCACGAGATCGCCGTGCTCGAGGTCGATGAGGCGTTCGGGCCGGGACTCGCGAAGCGCCTCGTTCCGCACAGCGTCCTGCTGATCAACGTGCAGGTCGACCAGCTGAACCGCTTCTACGAGCCCGACCGCGTCGTGGGCATGCTGGAATCCTTTGCCGGAGTCGCCACGCGGCACCTCGTCGTGAATGCCGATGACCACAATCTGGTCGCGCTCGCACACCGGCTGAGCGCGAGCGGGGCGGAACTCAGTGCGTTCGCGCTTGCGCCGGAGCTGCTGGCCGAATCGTCCTGGCTCGCGCGCGGCGACAACCCCGCGCTCGCGACGGCGACGCCCACCCAGTTGCCCGCCGCGACCGTCGTGACCGCGGCATCCGGCGCCACTGCCACGATCTCGGTCGACGGCACACCGGTCGCGGTGGCCCTGCCCGCCCGCGGACTGCACAACGCCGTGGATGCCGCGGCAGCCTTCGCAATGGCACGGGCTTTGCTGGGCGACCGCTTCGATCCCGAGCTGGGCGCACGGGGGCTCGCCGCGATGGAGACGGTCTACGGCCGGGGCGAGGTGCTGAAGACACCCGCCGGCGAAGAGCTCGAGATCTTGATGATGAAGAACCCGCCGAGCCTGCAGGTGAACCTCGATGCGCTCGCCGAGGCGCCCGAGCAGGTGTTCGTCGCGATCGACGAGGGCACTCCCGACCCGTCGTGGGTGTACGGCTCCGACCTGTCGAAGCTGACGCACGTGGACGTCCTGAGCGGGACGAAGTGCTGGCAGTTCGCGACGCGATTCGCGTACGACGACATCGACGTCCACGCGGTCGAGCCGGAACTGGCCCCCGCGCTGAAGCGATTCCTGGAGATGCCACCTCCCGTGCATGGACGCAAGACGCTGATCGTGAACTACGAGCAGATGATGCTGATCCGCAAGCACCTCGGCTACCTCGAGCTCGAGGGGGCGCCGTGATCACGATCGTGCACCTGTACCCGCGCGAGCTCGGCATCAACGGGGATGTCGGGAATGTCACCGCTCTGGCGCGTCGCGCGGGATGGCGCGGTCTCGACCTGAACGTGATCGGTGTCGGCGCGGGCGACAGGTTGCCGCCGGAGGCGCATCTGGTCCACATCGGCAGTGGTCCGGCGTCGGCCCGGCAACCTCTGCACGCCGATGTGGCACGCCACGCGGCGACGCTGCGGGCCTGGGCAGACGACGGCGTGCCGTTCCTCGCGATCGCCGCAGGGTGGCAACTGCTCGGCCGCGAAGTGACCGAGCTCGACGGAACCGTCGCGGCGGGGGCAGGGGTCTTCCCGTCGTCGGCACGGGTCTCGGCCGAGCGCACTGTCGGCGAGGTCGCGGGGGAGTCGGAGCTGGGCGAAGTCGCCGGCTTCGTCAACTACGGCGCGGAAACGAAGGTGGATGCCGGGGCCGGCCGCTTGGCGCGCCTCGGTTCGGCAGATGAGGGCATCGTCGTCGGCGACCTGGTCGCCACGCACCTGCACGGCCCGTTCCTGCCGATGAACCCGGTCTGGGCGGATCGGCTGCTCGAGGCCGCTGCGCATCGCGCCGGGGTCGTCCCCGGGGAACCGGATCCGCGGCTCGCCGTCATCGACGACTACGCCCGCCGTTCCCGTGCGGCCATCCGCGCGCGGCTGCGCTGAAGACCGCAGCCCTTCGCCCCCGCGGACTGCTGTGAGTCAGCCGCGGTAGACCCGCTCGGCGCGCGTCGAGGCCCGTGCCACGATCTCGTCGCCGATGCTGCCGGACCACGCTGCCCACTCCTCGGCGGTCGGCTCGCCGTCGTCGCCCGGTCCGAACAGGGTGGCGATGTCCCCGATGTGAGCCGAACCCTCGCCCAGGTCGAGCTCGAGGGTGTCGATGTGGATGTCGACCACCTCGCGGCGCACCCCTTCGAGCAGAACCCAGGCACCGCATCCGGATGCGGTCAGCACGGACGGCGGCACCCCGTCGGCCGACCCCGCGGCGACCGTGGCGCGGCCGTCGGCGACCGCGATGACGGGCGCCCGGAACGTCATCACCGGGCGCAGGCCGAGGCCGCGCCCGTCGATGTCGTCGAACGGCGAGATGCCGTATGCGGCGATGCCGAAGCGCACCTGGTCGAATCGCGCCTCCGGCTCGCGGATGCCGGCGGAACTGGCAGCAAGGTGCAGGAATGGGTTCTCCACCCCGAGACCGGCGGCGACGGCGATGGCCGCCTGGAACTCGGCGAGCGCTGCCGCGTCGTCCTCGGGCGAGGCGTCAGCGAGGTGCGACCAGAGGCCGGCGATGCGCAGCCAACCCGCGAGTTCTGCGTCGCGGGCCGCAGACACCAGGCCGGGCCAGTCCTCGGGACTCGCCCCGTTGCGATGGAGGCCCGTGTCCACCTTGAGATGCACTCCGGCGGGCTTGCCGACCGCGATTGCGGCCGCGACGACCGCCTCCAGCTCGGCGGTCGACGACACACCCAGCTCGATGTCCGCGGTGATCGCGGCGCCGAAGTCGGTGTCGCGCCCGTGGAGCCAGGCGAAGAGGGGCACGCTGAGGCCGGCGCCACGAAGCTCCAGTCCCGCGGGGACCTCCAATACGGCCAGCGCTTCCGCGCCGCCTTCGACGGCCGCGAGCGCGAACGGCAGCATGCCGTGGCCATAGGCATTGGCCTTGACGGCGATCATGCAGCGCGCGGGGGCGGCCGTCGCGGCCAGCGACCTCACATTCGCGCGGAACGCGGCCAGGTCGAAGAGGAGTGTGGGGCCGGTCATCGGGCGATCCTCATGACGCGTGCACCAAGACCTGCGGTCAGCTGAAGCGGATGCCGTTCGGTTGCCGTGGCCCAGTCGTGGGTCGACGTGGCACCGGTGCCCGGATCCCCGAACAGCACCGCCTCGGACCCTGCAGCGGGGACGTCGTCGCCGCAGTCCACGACGAACTGATCCATGGCGATCCGTCCGACGAGGGGGTGGATGTCAGAGCCGACCCGCACGGACGCCCGGTTCGAGGCCAGCCGGGGCACACCGTCGGCGTAGCCGAGCGCGATCAGGGCCAGGCAGGTGGGCGCCTCGGTGCGGTAGGTGTAGCCGTAGGAGACGCCGGCGTCAGCGCCGACGTGCTTGATGGAGATGACCTCTCCGACGAGTGTGAGCACGGGAGTGCCGGCATCGTCCAGACCGTAGGCCTCTGCTCCGAGCGCCCCGACGTCGCGGAGGAGCCGGCCGATATGCAGGTCGGTGAACCCGACAGCGCGGGCCGCGGCGGCATCCGCCTCGTCGGACACCACGAGCGAACTGACACCGGCCTCGCGTGCGACCGGGCCGACGAGGGCGATCGAGTGACCGTACGCGTCGGCGCGCACATCGAGAACAGAGGCCCCCGCGACGTTGGTCGCGAAGGCCTCGAGGTCGATGCGTGCAATGCGGCGGATGCCGCGGGACACGTCAGTCATATGAGTCAGGCTAGCGGGGTGGTCGCAACCACCGAGTCGCTAGTCGACGGGCTGGTCGTGCAGTCGCGCCGTCTCGTCGTGCCAGTTCAGCGCGGTCGGAGCGAGCTTGTCTTTGAACTTGGCACCGTGGTGCGCGCAGAACAAGAGGTCGCCGGACGCGAGAGTGACGCGGATATAGGCCTGGGCGCCGCAGCTGTCGCAGCGGTCGAAGGCGGTGAGGGCGGCGTCGAGCTCCAGCTCGTCCACAGTGTCGGTGACCTGCGACATGGTGTCCTCCCTCGGGTGGTTGTTTCGGTGATGCCGTGAGTCCAGTCAAGCACGCGCGTGTGTCAGAGGTGTGTCATTCACATCGCATTTCGCTCAACGCGTACGGTTCATCCCCAGATGGGGTGTCGCGACGTGCAGGTCGTTCGTGCTCATTAGGGTTAACGCTTGGCTACGGCCTCCATTCCCGTCCCCCCATCCCGAGGAGCATCTGCATCGTGGCGAGCGCCGACTACTCCGCCCGCCATCTGAGCGTGCTCGAGGGGTTGGAGGCGGTTCGCAAGCGGCCCGGCATGTACATCGGCTCGACCGACTCGCGCGGCCTCATGCACTGCCTGTGGGAGATCATCGACAACTCGGTGGACGAGGCGCTCGACGGGCA
>JAODAS010000128.1 GCA_025463555.1 Schumannella sp. | reverse complement strand
GCCGGGTACCAGTCGTCCGAGATGAGAATCCGCTTGCACCCGACGCGGTAGCCGGGCTTCGCGCGGGCAGCCAGGTCGCGATCGCGCAGCACCACCCTGCGCAACAGCCCGAGTCCCGCACCGGCCAGAACCCCCACGGCAGGCACAGCGAACACCGGCCAGCGCAGCTCGTACGTGCGGAACGTGAATCGGCGTGAGAACCGCTGCAACACAGGAAACCGCCGGAACGCGGCACGACGCAGGCGCGAGGTGCCATGGTCGAGGCGCGGCAGGATCCACGGGGCGCTGCGCTGGAACACGTCGACGTGCGCGGCGACCTTGCGCACCTCGGGCACCAGCTGGATGGCGGACGCGCCCGTTCCGATCACGGCGACCCGCTTGCCGGCGAGGTCGACGGAGTGGTCCCATCGCGCCGAGTGGAATCGCGCCCCGGCGAACGTCTCCAGCCCGTCGATGGCGGGCCAGGTCGGGTCGACGAACGGCCCCGATGCGGACACGAAGTACCGCGCCGTGACCTCGCCTGTGCTGGTACTCAGCCGCCACATCCGGTCGCCCTCGTCCCAGTCGGCTCGCTCTAGCTCTGTACCGAACCGGACCTTGGGGGTGACCCCGAACCTGTCGGCGACGCCTCGCAGGTAGGCGAGGATCTCGCCCTGTGGCGGGAAAACCCGCGTCCAGTCCGGATTCGGTGCGAACGAGAACGAGTACAGGTCGCTCGGGATGTCGCACGCGGCACCGGGGAACGTGTTGTCACGCCAGGTGCCGCCCACCTGGTCGCCACGTTCGATCACGACGATGTCGTCGATGCCCGCCTGCAGAAGCCGCACGGCGATCCCGATGCCGGAGAACCCGGCACCCAGGATCGCGACGGCGTGCATGGCTACTCGGCTGACGCGGTCTCGGCCGGTGCGGTCTCGGTCGCGACCTTGGCGACCAGCTCGTCCCGCACCTTCTTGCGCAGGACCTTGCCGATGAGCGACTTGGGCAGCTCATCCACCACGAACATGCGTACCGGCACCTTGTAGGCGGCGAGGTTGGCCTTGCCGAACGCGCGCAGCGCCTTCTCGTCGACCGTCTTGCCGGGAGCGAGCACCACGGCGGCGACGACGTCCTCGCCGTTGCGCTCGCTCGGCAGCCCGACGATCGCGATGTCGGCGACGCCCTCGAACTGACGCAGCGTGTCCTCGACCTCGCTGGGGCTCACGTTGAAGCCGCCGGTGATGACGAGCTCCTTGATGCGGTCGACGATCTTGAGAAACCCGTCGGTGTCCATCTGCACGATGTCGCCGGTGCGGAACCAGCCGGCGCCGCCTTTCGGGTCGGCCACGAAGACCTCGGCCGTCTGCTCGGGCTTCTTCCAGTACCCGCTGAACACCTGGGGACCCCGCACGAGTAGTTCGCCGGGCTGACCGGCGCGCACATCCTTCGTGGGATCGTCCTGGCTGACGACCCGCACCTCGGTACCGGGAAGGGGCAGGCCGACGGTGCCCGGCTTGCGGTTCTCGGCGACCGGGTTGGCCATCAGCACCGGGCTGGTCTCGCTGAGGCCGTAGCCCTCGACGAGGTAGCCGCCGGTCAGCTTCTCCCACGGCTCGACCACCGTCTGCGACAGCGGCATCGCGCCCGAGATCGCGATCTGGATGCCCTTCAGGCTGACCTTCTGCTCCTTGGCCGCCTTGGTGAGCCGCTCGTAGATCGGCGGCACGGCCGGCAGAAACGTCGGCGGCCGCTTCTTGATCACGGGCAGCACCAGGTCGGGGTCGAAGCGCGGGAACAGCACGAGCCGCGCGCCCATGCTCATGGCGAAGGTCAGGCACAGCGTGAGCCCGTACGCGTGGAACATCGGCAGCACCGCGTGCACGCTCGCCGTTCCACGTGGAACAGCGGGCACCCACGCGCGCGCCTGCGCCGCGTTGACGCCGAGGTTCAGGTGAGTGAGGGTGGCGCCCTTGGGCACGCCGGTGGTCCCGCTGGTGTACTGGATGAGCGCGACATCGTCGACGGTCGGCGCCGGTACCAGCCCGGCGATGGGGTCGGCCTTGAGGAACGTCTCCCACGGGATGGTGTTCTTCACCGTGGTGGTCAGGTCGCTGCGGCTCTGACGCGCCCGGGCGATCGGCAGGCGAAGCGCGAACCGCAGCCGCGCGGGCATCGCGCGGGTCATGTCGACCGAGATGATGTGGTCGACCGGGACATCCTTCGGGAAGGCCTGGATTGTCTCGACCGTCTTGTCCCAAGCGACGACGACCTTGGCCTCATGGTCTTCGAACTGGTGGCGCAGCTCGCGGGGCGTGTAGAGCGGGTTGTGCTCGATCACGATCGCTCCGAGCCGCAGGATCGCGTAGAAGGCCACCACGTGTTGCGGGCAGTTCGGCATCACGAGAGCGACCGGGTCGCCCTTGCGCACGCCCAGCTTGCGCAGGCCCTCGGCGGCGCGGGCGATCTGATCGCCGAGCTCGGCGTACGTGGTCTCGCGGGTGAAGAACTCCAATGCGACGTTGTCGCCGAACTCGTCGATCGAGTCGGTGATCAGGTCGCTGAGTGACGTCTTGGGCAGCTCGATGTCGTCGGGGACACCCTCGGCGTAGCTCGAGATCCAGGGGCGCTTGGGCTCATATGTGTCGACTGTGGCCACGCGCTCAGCCTAAGCGCGGGTCAGTTCCTCCCGCACAGCCTCGACGAACCCGTCGACGTCGGCCTCGGTCGTGTCGAACGAGCACATCCAGCGGACCTGGCCGGCGGCGCGATCCCAGTCGTAGAAGCGGTAGCGGGCACGCACCCGGTCGGCGGCGTCATTGGGCAGCACCGCGAACACCGCATTCGCCTGAGTCTGCTGACTGAAGGACAGTCCCGGCAGCGCGAGCTCCTCCAGCGCGCCCCGAAGCCGGGCAGCCATGGCGTTGGCGTGCGACGCGGACGCCAG
>JAODAS010000068.1 GCA_025463555.1 Schumannella sp. | reverse complement strand
GCCGGCTTCGCGGCGGCGGGCTTGGCCGCCGGCTTGGCGGGTGCGGCCGGAGCCTTGATGCCGTCGGCCTCGAGCGCGGCCTTCAGACGCCGGGCGACCGGCGGGGCGATGCTCGAGGATGCGCTCTTGACGAACTCGCCCATGTCTTTGAGCTTGTCGAGCGCGATCTTGCTGTCGATGCCGAGATCGGCCGCGACTTCGTGTACGCGTGGGTTGGCCACATTTCTCCTGTCAGGGGTCCACCCCTGTCGGGAGCGGACGTCATACGTTGAGGAAACTCATTTCGAGTTGCTCATTAGTTGTCCATGGTCTTTTCAGCCCATTCGTCGATGTCTGATGTCACTAGGTCTGTCACTCGCAGCGCCCGCCCGAAGGCTTTGCGCCGGATCGCGTTCTCGATGCACCCCGAGTCGGGATGCACCCACGCGCCCCTGCCTGGAAGTCGCACCGCGGCATCCACCACGGCCCGGCCGTCGCGCGCCACCACCCTCACGAGTGAGGAGCGGGGGGCACGCTGCCGGCAACCCAGGCAGGTTCTGACAGGTTCCATCGTACTCCCTGCGGCGGTCGGACGCTTCAGGCCGCTCAGTCCTCCATGACCGAGTCGGGCTGGATGTCGATGCGCGCACCCGTCAGTTTGGCGGCGAGGCGGGCGTTCTGACCCTCTTTGCCGATCGCGAGACTGAGTTGGTAGTCGGGCACCAGCGCCCGGACGGCTCGCAGCGACTCGTCGACGACGAACGCACTGGATACCTTGGCCGGGCTGAGCGCATTGGCCACGAATGTCGCGAGATCGTCCGCGAAGTCGACGATGTCGATCTTCTCGTTGTTCAGCTCGGCCGTGACCGCGCGGACCCGCTGCCCGAGTTCGCCGATGCAGGCGCCCTTCGCATTGATGCCGGGCTGGGTGGCACGGACTGCGATCTTGGTGCGGTGACCCGCCTCACGGGCGAGGCTGGTGATCTCGACCACACCGGACGCGATCTCGGGCACCTCGAGCGCGAACAGCTTGCGCACGAGCCCGGGGTGCGTGCGGCTGACCGTGATGCTGGGGCCCTTCAGCCCTTTGCTGACGCTGGTGACATAGACGCGGATGCGGGTGCCGTGCGTGTACTCCTCGCCGGGGACCTGCTCTTCCGGAGGCAGGATCGCCTCGACGCTTCCCAGGTCGATGTGCACCATCTTGGGGTTCGGACCCTGCTGGATGATGCCGGCGACGATGTCGCCCTCACGCCCGCGGAACTCCCCCAGCACCTTGTCGTCGCCGATGTCGCGCAGCCGTTGGTTGATGACCTGCTTCGCCGCGAAGGCGGAGATGCGCCCGAAGTCGTCGGGGCTGTCGACGGCTTCTCCGACCTGGTTGCCGTCCTCGTCCAATTCGGGGACGAAGACCTGGACATGCCCGGTCTTGCGATCCAGCTCGACCCGCGCGCCCTCATCCGGACCCTTGTCGGTGTGCTTCAGATAGGCCGTCAGAATGGCCTGCTCGATGATGCCCACCAGCTCTTCGAAGGGGATCTCGCGCTCGCGCTCCATGAGCCGCAGCATCGTGAGGTCGATGTCCACGTCAGGCCTCCGCTATTCAGATAGGCGCCCGCTGTCTCTCGGGTGCGAGGTCCAGCGTACCGGAGGGTCAGAGCGTTCGCCGCTGTGCTATCGCGTGGCAGACGCGCGCGAGAAACGCCTCCGGTTCGGCGAGCACATCCTCGGCGTGCACCTGGATCACGCGGAAGCCCGCCGCCTGGAACGCCTCACGCCGCCAGATGTCGCGCCGCCACGCCTTCGGATCGGTGCGATGGCCGTCGCCCTCGTACTCCAGCACGATGCGCCACTCGCGGAACAGCAGGTCGGGGTGCAGGGTCGTGCCCTGGATCTGGACCCCGGGGTTGAGTTCCGGCTCGGGCAGACCGGCGCGGAGGAGCAGCAGGCGCGTGAGGGTCTCCATGCGCGACTCTGCGCCGGCACGCACGTCGGCGAGGGCGCGGTGGGCACGCGCGGCACCTCGGCCGCGCGCCGCGATCGCTGCGGCCAGGGCGTCGATGGATGCGATGGCCGCGGTCTTCCTGTGCCGATCGGGCGTCACGAGGAAGTCCCCCACCGCGACGAGGTCGTCGTCGGTGAGCATGGTGGCGAGCTGCACCCACGCGTGCGCCGGCTCGACGATCGGCAGCGTGCCGAGCATCGTGCGCGGGATCGCGGTCGCGCGGTGGCCGACGACGCCGGGGCGGCGGATGCGGTTCTCACGGCCAACGCTGGTGACATGGATTCGTGAGTCCGTCTTCGGCAACGGGGCACCGACGAGGGCGGCGGCCGTCGTGTGGCTGAACGCATCGCCCTGCCGCAGAACATGCGATAGGGCCTCCGCTCGATCGCGCAACGTGTCCGCGCCGTGGCCGACGACGTTGACGCCTCGGAATGGCTGCCGGATATCGGACGCGCGTATCCGAGACTCGCGAACCCCCCAGATCTCGAGATCCCGGGTCGCGAAGGGCGCCCGGTGAATCGCGGGATCAAGCGGAGCGCGCCGAGTCATCCCGACACCTTGCCGGAGCCGGGCGACGTCGGCCGAAGCTCTCCACAGCCGCCACGAGTGGCCAATTCCCGAGGGTTCCAGCCGTCGCACCCACGGGAAATGGCCGCTCGAGAAGGCGCTGTTGCGCGCGGGCGCAGGAGCGCGGGCTAGAGGGCCGCGAGCAGCTCCGCGGCGGGGAGCTCGCGGCGCGAACCCGAGCGGCGATCCCAGAGTTCCACGACGCCGTCGGCTGCGCCCCGGCCGACGATCACGATCGTCGGCACCCCGAGCAGCTCGGCGTCGCCGAACTTCACCCCGGGCGAGACTTTCGGGCGGTCGTCGAGCAGGACGTCCCGTCCTGCCGACTCGAGTTGCGCTGCGACCGACTCCGCCAGCTCGAACGCCACGGAGTCCTTACCCGTGGCCACCACGTGCACGTCGAACGGCGCGACCTCCGCCGGCCAGATCAGCCCGCGCTCGTCGTTGTTGGACTCGGCGATCACGGCCAGGATGCGCGTGACCCCGATCCCGTACGAGCCCATGGTCACGGTGACGAGCTTGCCGTTCTCGTCCAGCACCTGCAGGCCGAGCGCTTCGGCGTACTTGCGCCCGAGCTGGAACACGTGCCCGATCTCCATGCCGCGCGCCAGTTCCACCGGCCCCGAGCCGTCGGGTGCCGGGTCACCCGCGCGCACCTCCGCGACCTCCGCCGTGCCGTCTCCGGCGAAATCGCGGCCGGCAACCAGCCCGAAGACGTGCTTGCCGTCCGCGTTCGCGCCGGTGATCCATCCGGAACCGTCGGCAACCCGCGGGTCGAGAAGGTACCGGATGCCCGTTGCCGACTCTTCGCCCAACACGGCGCCCTCTGCCGACCAGGGTCCGATGTACCCCTTCACGAGTAGCGGATTCTTGGTGAAGTCGGTGTCCACGGCCGGTTCGACCTCGGCGGGGGCGAACTGCACCTCGGCGCGCTTCAGGTCGACGTCACGATCTCCGGGGATCCCGACGACGACGACTTCCCGCGTTCCGTCGAGGTGCGTCAACGCGAGGACGATGTTCTTGAGGGTGTCCGCGGCTGTCCAGGCGCGGCCGTCGGGACGCGGGTGCTTCGCGTTCGCGAGGTCGACGAGGGTCGCGATCGTGGGGG
>JAODAS010000066.1 GCA_025463555.1 Schumannella sp. | reverse complement strand
GTGGCGTTGTCGCCGCGGGCGCTGCCGAACCGCAGCGTGTAGTAGACGCCGGCGAACGCCGACACGGCGCCGGTCAGGACGAACAGGATGAGCTTGGTGCGCTCGACGTTGACGCCGGTGAAGTGCGCGGCCTCGTCGTTCAGGCCGATTTCGAAGACCCCCCGCCCGAAGGGCGTGAAGTGCAGCAGGAGAGCGAACGCGACGGCCAGCACCAGGAACGGGATGACGATGACCGGGTAGCTGGAGTCACCGATCCGCTGCTTGGCGAGATCGGTCCATCGCTGGGGGAAGTCGGTGACCGCGGTCGTGCCGAGAAGCCCGACCGCAAGGCCACGGTAGAGCGCAAGGGTGCCGATGGTGACGGCCAGCGACGGCAGTCCGACATACGCGACCAGGAACCCGTTGAAGGCTCCGCAGACCGCACCGATGAGGATCGCGAGGACGGCCGCGACCGGCATCGACAGGCCGGCGTCCTGGTGCAGGATGCCGACGAGCACGCTGCTGAGCCCCACCACGCTGGCGACCGACAGGTCGATCTCCCCCGTAACGATCACCAGCGTCATGGGCAGGGCGATCAGCAGGATCGGGGCCACGTCGAGCAGCAGGTAGTAGATCGTCAGCGGTCCGTCGAAGTTGAGGACGTTGAGGTTGGCCCACACGAAGACCCCGACGAGAAGGGCGATGACCGCGACCTCACGAGTGAGCAGCAACCGCTGCCACAGGGGCCGCGACCAGGCGGGGTAGGTGCGGGTCATGACGCGTCTCTCGCTTCGACGAGCTTGCGGGCCCGGCGGGCCGACAGAACCCGGTCGAGGCAGACGGCGCCGAGGATCAGACCACCGACAACGGCGCGCTGCCAGAAGTCAGGGATCCCGACGACGGGCAGGGCCCGGTTGATGGTGACGAGGAGGATGCTGCCGACCGCTGCACCCCACACGGTGCCGCTGCCTCCGAAGATGGCGACGCCGCCGATGACGGCCGCGCCGACGGCCTGCAGCTCGATGCCGAGACCGGCCCCGGAGCTGACCGTGCCGTAGCGGGCGGTGTAGACGACGCCGGCCAGGCCGGCGAGCGCTCCCGACAGGACGAACGCACTCAGGATGCGTCGGTTGACCTTCAGCCCGTAGAGGACGGCGGCGTCCGGGTCCGAACCGATGGCGTAGAGCTCCCGTCCGCCCCGCGCCGTCCACAGGTAGTAGCCCACGAGCGCGAGCGCGGCCGCACCGATGAGGGTCAGCACGGGAATGCTCAGGATCTGCTTGGTGCCGAGCGCGAGGAAGCCGTGCGGAAGGTCCGAGGCGTTGATCCGGTCGCTACCGGCCCATGAGAGCACGATCCCTCGGTAGATGTAGAGCGTCCCGAGCGTGATCACGAGGGCCGGGACCTTGCCGAAGGCCACCAGGACCCCGTTCACCAGACCCAGCAGAGCCCCCATCAGCAGGCCCGCTCCGAAGACGACCACGATCGGGATGCCCGGGTGGTCCACGAACAGCCGGCCGGTGAGGTACGCCGTGAGCGCGAGAATCGAGCCGACCGAGAGATCAACGTTGCGGGTGATGATGACGACGGTCTGGCCAACCGCGAGCAGTAGCAGGATCGACGGAGTGAGCAGCAGGTCGCGCCACCCGTTGCTGCTGAAGAGGAAGGAGTTGCTCTTGTACGTCGCCACCGCGATCACCGCGACCAGGACGCCGACGATGGCGATCTCGCGCGAGCGCAGGACGGAGGTCACCGCGCGCCGTACGGGCGAGACCCGGCTGGGCGCGATCATCAGGTCGGTGCTCATCGGGACGCCTCCGTGGCCCTGTCGGCACCGGTCGCGGCGCTCATGACCGACTCGGCGGTCGCATCGGCCCGGGCGATGTCCGCGCTGATGCGCCCCTCACAGACGACCAGCACCCGGTCCGCCATGCCGAGAACCTCCGGCAGCTCGCTGGAGATCATCAGGATCGCGAGACCTTCACCGGCGAGCTCGGACAGCAGCCGGTGGACCTCCGCCTTGGTGCCGACGTCGATGCCGCGCGTGGGCTCGTCGATGATCAGCAGCTTCGGCTTCGTCGCGAGCCACTTGGCGATCACGACCTTTTGCTGGTTGCCGCCGCTCATGGTCGAGGCCTTCGCGTCGAGGGCGCTCGTCTTGACCTCCAGCCGAGCGGCCCACGGGCCCGCCGCCCGGTTCTCGGCACCGGAGGTCAGCAGGCCGACTCGCGCCAGCCCGCCGCGGATCACGCCGGCAACGTTGCGGGCCACGGAGCCGTCCGTGATCAGCCCCTGCTTGCGGCGGTCCTCGGGGATGAACGCCATGCCGGCCCCGATAGCGGCCCGGGGCCGGTGCGGCGCGATCTGCCTGCCCGCGAGGCGCACGGAGCCCCGCTCGTAGGCGTCCACGCCGAAGACGGCACGGGCGATCTCGCTGCGCCCCGAGCCCACCAGGCCTGCTAGGCCGACGATCTCGCCGGCCCGGACCTGGAACGAGATGTCGTGGAAGACGCCGGTCGACTCGAGCCCGTTGACGTCGAGGACGATCTCTCCGAGCTCCGCCGGCGTCTTGGGGAACAGCTCGCCCACCTCGCGGCCGACCATCATCGACACCATCTCGGGCACCGACGTCCTCGCGATGTCGTTGGTGGCGATGTAGTCGCCGTCCCGCATGACCGTGACCGTGTCGCACAGCGCGAAGACCTCGTCGAAGCGGTGCG
>JAODAS010000228.1 GCA_025463555.1 Schumannella sp. | reverse complement strand
CGTGGAACACCATGCGGCAGGTGGGGTCGTCGCAGGTGCGGACGCGGCGCTCCTCCAGGTTGCTGAACACCTCGATCGCGTCGCGGGCGAGGGTCGACAGCACCTGGCCGACCCGGATGCGGCCGGCGCCCGCCTGACGCCGGCCTCCCCCGAGGGCAGGTGGGATGTCGGGGGTCGCCGCGAAGAGGTTGACCGTGTCGACGTCGTCGGCCGGCAGCTCCGCGCCCGCAGCGGCCGCCAGGTAGAGACCGGTCAGCGCGGAGCGCAGCTCGAGCGCGTCGGTGAGGTCGCGGTCCGAGACCTCGGCGGCGTCGACCCGGTCGATGCGGGCGGCGAGCCAGGCCCCGAGATCATGTGCCGTGTGCAGCCGCTCCCACTCGGCGACACCGCGGCCGAGATCGCCGCTGTAGGCGAATTCGAGGCTGTCGGATCCGGCGTCGAAGAACCAGGGGACGCCGTTCGAAGGGTGCATCAGCTCACCCCGGGTGATCCGCGCGTGCGCCGTGCGTTCGCCAGTCGTGCGTTCGCCAGTCGTGCGTTCGCCAGCCATCCGCTCGCCTCCCATCCGTTCGCCGCTCATGGCCCCGCCTCGCGCGGACCGTAACCAGGATTGCAGGTTACTGGACTCCACCGACAGGGGTCAGGAGGCGAACGCGAGCCCGTCCCAGGTGCCGGGGAGCACCGACATGGGCTTGAGCTTGCCGACGCCCGTGCCCGGATACACCCGCAGCGCCCCGTATGAGTCACGGCCGATGATGTCGGAGTGGGCGTCAGCGGTGACGTCCCCGATGCTCAGTACCGCGGTGAACGTCTTCCATCCGGTGCTGAACCGGACCTTCGACGAGAACGTGCCGGCACCGCTGCCGGGATAGAGCATCAGTTCACCCGCGGAAGTGCGCGCAACCAGGTCCGCTCTGAGGTCGCCGTTGAAGTCGCCCGCCGGCATGACCGTCAGACCCGACCATCCGGTCCCGATCTGCGTGCGCGGGCTGAGGACGCCGCCGGCGCCGTTGCCTCGCCACAGCCACAGCCGACCGGAGGTGTCGCGGATGATGATGTCGGCCCGTCCGTCGCCGTTGAAGTCGCCGGGACCGACGAGGAGGTTCTGGCCTGCCACGACGTTCACGATCCTGCTGGAGTCGATCCAGCCGCCCGCGCCGTCTCCGCGGTAGAGCCACAACTCGCCTGCGGAGTTCCGGGCGACGGCGTCGGCGAATCCGTCACCGTCGAAGTCCCCGACCTGCGCGGTCGCAGAGGCGGTCCACGCGGGGTCGACGGTCTGCGGGGCCGCAAAGCCGCCCCCGGAGGCGCCGTCGTAGCGGACGAGCGCGCCCGCCGTCGTGACAGCGAGCAGGTCGTTGAGCCCGTCGCCGGTGAGGTCGCGGTCGAGTTGTGACCCGAGCATCCGGACGACCCCGATGTCCGCTGCCTGCCCGGAGACGATGGTGAAGCTCGGGGTCGTGCGCGGCAGGTAGCCATCGCCGCCGACGTCCCGCGTGACGACCCGGTACTGACCGGGGGCGACCGCGGGGAAGGCGAACCCGCTGGCGGCTCCGGGACCGCCGCCCACGCGGACGGTCTGGTAGTCGGTCCACGTGGTGCCGGTTCGGTGTTGCAGGGTGACGTTGATCTTCAGGGCGCCCGGAAGCGCGCAGGTGGCGCAGTCGATCACGCCGTCGACCCGCCCGGCGTCGACCAGGCTGACCTGTGAGATGCGGTCGTCGCCCGCACGGACCGTTCCGCGCGCGGTGTTGTTGGTGAGGATCCACAGCGTCCCGCCCGGGCCCGCGGCCACGTCGCGGAGACGCCCCAGCGTGTTGATGTAGCTCGGGAATGAGATCGCCGTTCCCGCGACCGGGTCGACGTAGATGGTCCACAGTCGCTTGCCGCCGAGCGACGCCATGAAGAACGTGCCGTCGATGTAGACGAGCCCGCTGGGGCTGGCCTGCGAGGTCGGCCACTGCGCCCACGGGTTGATGTAGCGCGCGTCGCTCGTGATGCCTTCGACGACGGGCCAGCCGTAGTTGCCGCCGGGGACGATGCGGTTGAACTCGTCCCAGGCGTGCTGCCCCAGCTCCGACGCCCAGAGCTGACCGCTGGCATCCCACGCCAGCCCCTGCGGGTTGCGGTGGCCAAGGGAGTAGACGAGGGAGCCGGCGAACGGGTTGTCCGCGGGGACCCCGCCGGTCGGCGTCATCCGCAGGATCTTTCCGTTCAACGAGCCGACATTCTGCGGAAGCGTGCGGACATTTGTGTCGCCGACGGTGGCGTAGAGCATTCCGTCGGGGCCGAACGCGATCCTTCCGCCGTTGTGGTTCGTCGACGTGTTGAGCCCGGACAGGATCACCTGCGGCGCGCCGAGGGAGGCATCTGCGGGGTCTCCGGGGTCGTTGTAGACCATCCGGACGATCCTGTTGTCGCTCGCAGTGGAGAGGTATGCGTAGATCCACCGCGTGCCGCCGTCGACGAGAGTGGCCAGACCCAGCAGCCCGCCCTCTCCCCCCGAGACGTGGTGGACTCCGGGCACGGTGCCGACGGGATCGAGGCCTCCGGTCGCCGTGACGCGTTCGATGACGCCGGTGTCGCGTTCGCTGACCAGCACGGTCGCGGCGGAATCATGCAGCTGGAGGATCGACCACGGCACTTTCAGGCCGGTGGCGACGTTGACGGGGTTTCCGACCGCGGAGAGCGGTTGGGCGGTGATCGCGCTGCGGGAGGCCGGCTCTGCCGAGGCCGGCGGTGCGACGGCGGTGCTCGCGGCTCCCACCCCGACCGCGAGAGTCAGAACGACGACCGTGGTGAACGCTGTCATGGCCCTGCCCGGTGCCCGCATGTGCCGACGTTAGCGCCGCATGCCTCGCTGGTCGAGGGCTACGCCGCGGTCGCGCGCTTCTGCCACGCGATCTGGAAGCGCAGGTCGAACCGGCGCGAGCACTTCGCGCACGACACCACCCGCGTGGGCCGCTTGTAGCGGTAGTGGGTGTGGCCGTTCGGGCACTCGCCGATCCAGGGCGCGAGTTCGTCGGCGATGGCACCGCCGTGCAGGCGCTTTCCTTCGTAGCCGATGTCGCGAGAGATCTTCTTCCAGCGCGGACCGTGGCCGGCACCGGCCCCGGCCAGCGCGTGCGCGACCTCGTGCAGCAGCACCTGGTGGATCTCGTCGTCGTCGTAACGGGCAGCCAGCAGCCGCGACACCGAGATGCGCTTCTTGTCGTAACTGCACAGCCCCGCGCGCGTGCGCGCGTTGTCGAACGCGAACGTCCACGACGGGTCGAGGTGCAGCCGGATCAGTGCGTGCGCCCAATGGCGGACGCGGTCGAGGTCGGCCATCTAGCCTTCCACCAGCTCGGTCAGCCGCACCTGGAGGATGCGGTCGTCGCCCTCGCGGGGGCTGCCCCGTCCGTCGGTGTTGTCGGTCATCATCCAGAGCGTGCCGCCGGGGCCGGGCGTCACATCGCGGATGCGGCCGTACTGACCCGTGTAGTACTCGACGGGGTCCGCCGTCTTCGCCGCGTCGTCGACGTAGATCACCCACAGCCGCTGCCCGCCGAGCCCGGCGAGGAAGAAGGTGCCGTCGACGTACGTCAGCCCGCTCGGGCTCGCGTCGTCGGTGGGCCACTGCGCCCACGGATCGATGTAGCCCTGCTGATTGCCGATGCCCTCCACGACCGGCCAGCCGTAGTTGCCGCCGGGCTCGATGCGGTTGAACTCATCCCAGGTGTCCTGCCCGAACTCGGCAGCCCAGAGCTGCCCGCTCGCGTCCCACGCGAGCCCCTGAGGATTGCGGTGGCCCATCGAGTAGACGAGCGACCCGTGCAACGGGTTGTCGCCCGGCACATCGCCGGTCGGCGTCATCCGCAGGATCTTGCCGTTGAGCGAATCGGGATCCTGCGCGTTGTCGGGGTTGCCGGCGTCGCCCACCGTGGCGTAGAGCATTCCATCGGGGCCGAACGCGATGCGCCCGCCGTTGTGGTTGCCGGCCTTGGCGAGCCCGGCGAGCACCACCTCGGGCTTCGACGTGAGCGCGGCCTCATCCCCGAAGGCGATGCGGATGATGCGGTTGTCGTCGGCGGTCGTCTCGTACGCGTACAACCACTCGGTGTCGCCGTCGTCGAGGTAGGCCAGCCCGAGCAACCCGCCCTCGCCCTGATGCACGACGCCCGGCACGGTGCCGATCTTCTGCGCCGTCTGGGCGCCGGTGGCCGAACCGGGGTCGGGGGTCAGCAGGTATACCGAGCCGTCGTCGCGCTGGCTGACAAGCGTGACGCTGTCGTCGTTCTCGGGGTGGATGCGGATCATCGACCACGGCGACGCGAAACCGATGGCGATGTCGACCGGGTCGCCGGCCGGCTGGACACCGTTCGCCTCGGCGGGAGGGGTCGTCGCATCCGTCCGGTGCGGAGTCGACGTGCATCCGGCCATCAGCGCCGCGGCGAGCACGCCGGCGGCGACCAGAGCGGGGACCTTGTGCATGAAGGGGACGCTACCCGCCGCCTCCGCGAAGTTGGAACACGGAGCGCGAGGGTGGGGGCGAAGCCACAGCGGAGTCATCGTGGACGACAGGAGCACCCGCGGTCCAGTCCCGCAAGGGCCGTCCGTGGACGACGGCCGCGGGATGCGGTCCGCCCGCCATCAGCCGCGGCATCCAGTCCAGGGGCAACGGCGAGCGGGACCCGACGATCACGAAGTTGCCGTACCGCCGCCCCTTCAGCACCTGCGGTTCCGCCAGCACGGCGACATCGTCCAGCACCGAAGAGACGGTCGCGACCTGCCCGCGGGCGAAAGCGCTGCCGGCACCGTCGGCGACGTTGATCAGCATGACCCCGGTCGCAGACAGATAGGACGCGGCGAGGGTGTAGAACTCCGCCGATGTCACGTGCGCCGGGATCCGCGCCCCGCCGAAGATGTCGACCACGACGAGATCCGCAGAACCGCGCAGCCCGCCCGGCAGCTTTCCCAGCGTCTCGCGGGCATCCCCGTAGCGCACCCGGATCGACGCGCCCTTGGGCAACGGCAGCTGAGCCCTGACCAGGTCGACCAGTGCGGGCTCCAGTTCCAGCACCTGCTGGCGCGAACCCGGCCGCGTGGCTTCGACGTAGCGCGGGAGGGTGAACGCCCCCGCACCCAGGTGGAGCGCCGTCAGGGGCTGCCCCGGGCTCCCGAGCTGATCGATGACGTGACCCATGCGCACGATGTACTCGAAGAAGAGGTCGGTCGGGTCGTCGAGGTTCACGTGTGACTGCGGTGTGCCGTCGACGACGAGTTCGAACGCCCCCGGCACGAACCGATCGGGGCGGATGACCGCATGAAGCCCGCTCTCGAGTCGCGTCGATGGTTCCGCCACCCGACGAGCGTAACCGGGCGCTACCGTGCTGACATGGGTGCACCGGATCGCAGCGTCGGCAAGAACATGCGTGAGCAGCTCGACGCTCCCTCTTATATGGGTCCCGCGACGTTCGGGATGCGCCCGCTGCTCACCGAGCCGGAGCAGCTCGACGCGTGGCAGCCCGACGTCGCCGTCATCGGCGCCCCCTGGGACGACAACACCACCAACCGCCCCGGCGCCCGGTTCGGCCCGCGGGCGATGCGCGCGAGCGCATACGACCCCGGCACCTACCATCTCGATCTGAAGGTCGAGATCTTCGATCACCTCGAGGTGGTCGACTACGGCGACGCGATCGTCAGCCACGGCATGTGGGAGCTCTCGAAGGCCGCGATCCAGCAACGCGTGGCCGAGGTGGCGAGCCGGGGCATCATCCCGGTGATCCTCGGCGGGGACCACTCGATCACCTGGCCCGCGGGAGTCGCCGTCGCCGACCATCACGGTCACGGCAACGTGGTCATGGTGCACTTCGACGCGCACGCCGACACCGCGGACGAGCTGCACGGCAACCTCGCCAGCCATGGCACGCCGATGCGCCGGCTGATCGAGTCGGGCGCGATCCCGGGGGACCGCTTCATCCAGGTCGGGCTGCGCGGTTACTGGCCAGGCGAGGAAGACCAGAAGTGGATGCGCGACAACGGCCTCACCCATTTTCTGATGCAGGAGTTCTGGGAACGCGGGACGAAGGCGGTGATGGCGGATGTCATCGCAGCCGCGAAGGCGAAGGCCGGCAAGGTCTACATCAGCATCGACATCGATGTGCTCGACCCCGGATTCGCGCCCGCCACCGGAACCCCGGAGCCCGGCGGATTCGCCCCCATCGACCTGCTGCGCATCGTGCGCCAGCTGGTGCTCGAGACGGATGTCGTGGCCTTCGACATCATGGAAGTCGCGCCCCCGTACGACCACGCCGACATCACCGTCAACAACGCGCACCG
>JAODAS010000058.1 GCA_025463555.1 Schumannella sp. | reverse complement strand
CGCTTTGTCGAGAGCCGACCTGAGAACGATAGCGGATGCGACTGGGAACCGCATTAGTATTCGACCTCATGCGCGCAGGCCGGATCGCGAGGGGGCGGATCGCGAAGCGCCCGGCGGGCATCCTCGCAGCGGTCGGTGCGCTTGCTGTCACGGCGGCGCTCTATCGGGCTGCGGTCCGACAGGAACCGACTCCGAGGTCGTGCAGCCGCAGGTGCTCCCCGTCAATCCCGAACTCGCGACTCTTCCCGACATCGCCGTGGTCGCGGACATCGCGTACGGCGCCGACCCCGCCCAGAAGCTGGACGCGTGCCTTCCGCCGCGCGACGATCAGACCCCGCAGAACGGCGGCGACCCGACCGACGCTCCCGGGACGGATCTGCAGCAGCCCGATGCCCCTGCCCGAGCCGCGATCGTGGTGGTACACGGCGGCAGCTGGACCCGGGGCGACAAGGCGGACGTCGCGTGGCGCGCAGTCTGCCAGTGGCTCGCCTCGGCGGGATACGTGACGTTCTCGGTCGACTACCGGCTGGCGCCCCGGTTCGTCTTCCCCGCCGCGATCGACGATGTCGAGTCCGCGGTGCGATGGCTGCGCCAGCCAGAGCAGATCACGCGGTTTCGCATCGACCCGGCCCGCATCGGCGCGTTCGGCGGGTCGGCCGGCGGCAACCTGGTGTCCGAGCTGGGCACCCGTGGCTCCGGAGATCTGACCACCGGATCGCGAGTGGCCGCCGTCACCGACCTCAGCGGCCCCGCCGACCTGACCGGCCTGGCGGCGACCGACGACTTCATCCCCGTGCAACTGCAGTACCTGGGCTGCGCCACGGAGGACGACTGCCCGGCCGCCGTCGAGGCCTCGCCGTTCTATGACATCGATTCGAGCGACCCGCCGTTCTTCGTCGGCCATTCCAGCGCCGAGAAGATCCCGCTCGCGCAGTCCGAGATCTTCGTGGCGGGCCTGCGGGCGGCAGGCGTCTCGGTGGACTTCGTGACGGTCGAGGGCACCCTGCATTCGATCGCGATGCTGGATGCGGACCTCAAGCAGCGCATCGTGGACTTCTTCGACGAGACCATCGGGACTCCCGAGGCCCCCGTCGTCGGAGACGGCGCGGGCTAGTTCCGGTCTCCGCGACCCGACGCTGACGCTAGGCCGACGCTGACGCTAGGCCGGGGTGGGCGGCACGGGCGGGGGGTAGGTCCCGGGGAAGGTCGGCGGAGTCGGCGGGACCGGCGGCGGAAAGGTCGGCGGAGCAACGGGCGGCTGGGGCGCGGGCTCAGGCTGGCGAGCGGGCTCAGGCGCGGGCTGCCCCGGGAACGTCGCCGGAGGCGCGGGCGGCCGCGGGGCGGGGCCGGGTTCCGGGATCGGGAACGACGGTGGCGTGACCGGTGCCTGCGGTGCCGCAGGCTGCTGCGGCTCCGGGAACGTCGGTGGCGCGGCGGGGTCGGGAGCGGGCGCCGGGGGCACGGGGCTCGGGGGCACGGGGCTCGGGGGCGCCGGGCTCGGGGGCACGGGCGCCTCCGGGTCGGGGCGCAGCTCCGGCAGAGGGGCGTTGGTGGGGAGCAGGGGCGACATCGGCTGAGGAGCCTGCTCCACGGTGGGGAGGTCGCGGGTGGGCGCGGGCTGCGCGTCGCGGCCGCTCGAGCGGCGGGGCGTGCGGGGCGTCTTCGGACCGGCGGCGGCCTTCCGGGCGCGACGGTCTTCGCGGCGCTCCTTCGCCCCCTCGACGACCGAGTACAGCGACGGGAGCACGATGAGGGTCAGCACCGTCGAGGAGATGAGCCCGCCGATCACGATGATGGCCAGCGGCTGCGAGATGAAGCCGCTGTGCCCGGTGATGCCGAGAGCCATCGGCAGGAGGGCGAAGATCGTGGCCAGCGCCGTCATGAGGATCGGGCGGAGTCGTCGCGCGGCACCGTGCTGCACCGCATCCGTCACCCGGAGTCCGCGCTCGCGGTACTGGTTCACCAGGTCGATCAGCACGATCGCGTTCGTGACGACGATGCCGACCAGCATCAGCAGGCCGATGATCGATGCGACACCGAGCGGCACGCCCGAGAGGAGCTGCAGCAGCACCGCGCCCGTCGCCGCGAACGGCACCGAGACCAGCAGCAGCAGCGGCTGCCGCAGGCTGCGGAACGTCGCGACCATCACGGTGTAGACGATCAGGATCGCGGCGAGCAGTGCGAGACCCAGCTGCGAGAAGGCGTTGTTCTGATCCGACGTCACGCCGCCGAGCGTCGCGGTGGCGCCGCCCGGCAGATTCGTCGCGGCGACCGCCGCCGAGACCCGTGCCGAGGCGGTGCCGACATCGTCGCTGTTCGGCGTGACCGTCACGGTCGCGCTGCGGATGCCCCGGATGGTGGTGATGCTCGACGGGCCGTCCACCTGCTCCACGGTGGCGAGGGTCGACAGCTTGACCACGCCGTTCGCGGTCGGGATGTCGAAGTCTTTGAGCTGCTGGACGGTGAGCGGGGCATCGGGATTGGTGATGTAGATGCTCAGCGTCTTCTCGTCGATCACGACCGAGCCGATCGACGCGGGCAGCATCGCATCGGTCACGATGCCGCCGACGGCGATCTCGCTCAGCCCCGCGGCGGCCGCCTTGTCTCGGTTCACCTCGATCGCGATGTACGGCTGCACCACCGCCAGATCGCTCTCGGCCTGTGCCGTGACGTCGAGATCCTTCACGGCGCCGAGCACGTCGTCCGACGCCTGCGCGAGGGCGTCGGCGTTCGGTGCCTCGATCTGGATCTCGATGTCGCTCGAGGAGAACGCAGACCCGCCGGAAGCGAGGGAGACCTCGCCGACGTCGTCGGCATTCAGCCCGTCGATCATGTTCCGCACGTCGGTCGCGATCTTCTCCTGATCGGCGTCGGGATCCGTCGTCACCGAGTAGGTGACGCTCGCGCCACCCCCGAAGAACGACCGGAACGAGTTGCCGCTCGAACCGATCGACAGCTGCACGACGTCGATGCCGCGGATCTTGCGCAGCTGATCCTCGACCGTGGTCGCCGCGTCGTCCGTCGCCTCGAGACTCGTCCCGGCCGGCAGCGTCTGCGTGACCGTGAGCGTGTTCTGGCCGCTCGAACCGATGAAGTTCGTCTTGAGAGTGCTGGCGAGCGCGCCGCTTCCGGCCAGGATGATCAGCGCCAGCACGAGGGTGATCGCCGGGAACCGGAGGGTCCAGCGGATCACCGGAAGATACGCGCGCTGCAGCAGCGTCGGACGGTCCAGTTCGTCGGAGTCCTCGGCGGCTGCCGCCTTCGCCCTGGCGATGGTCTCGGCCGACGG
>JAODAS010000046.1 GCA_025463555.1 Schumannella sp. | reverse complement strand
AGCACCATCCAGTCCTGGGCGATGCGCTGCATCCAGGTGCCCACGTTCGAGACGATCGCGCCGCCGAACCACAGCCGGTAGTTCGCGACGGCGAACGAGCGGAACATCGCGCTCATGAGTCCGCCAGACTGCGCAGCACCGGGGTCACCGCCTCCAGCGCGCGCCGCTCCTGCGGCGTGAGACCGGCGAGCTGCTGAGAGAACCAGGCCGTGCGCAGTGCCCGCGTCTGGGCGATGTGGGCAAGGCCGGCGGGGGTGATGCTGACACGTACGCGACGCGCGTCGTCGTCAGCCGGACGGCGGTGGATGAGGCCGGCCTGCTCCAGGCCGTTGAGAGTGCGGTTCATGGATGGCGGGGTCACCCGTTCCTGCGCCGCCAGTTCGGTGGGCGAATGGTCGTCGATCTCGAGGTGGAACAGCACCCCCAGCTGCGAGTCGCTGAGCGCATCGTCGGAGCGGTTGTTGCGGATGCGCCGCGCAACCCGCTGGATCAGCACCCGCAGTTCGTCGTCACCCGTCGCATCCGTCCCCATATTCATTAGCCTAGCTCATTAGCAGCGCTAACGCTGGCGCGTCCGGGGGCGCACGGTGCCAGGATGAGCGCATGCCCGAGATCACTGCTGATCGCACCGAGAAGACGTTCGTCGATGCCGAGGGCGTCACGATCCACTACTACGTGTGGAAGTCGGACGCCCCGAAGGCGGTCGTGCAGATCGTGCACGGCATCGGCGAGTACGCGACCCGGTACGAGCCGCTCGCGCAGGCCCTCGTCGCCGGCGGCTACGCGGTGTACGGCATCGACTACCGGGGCCACGGCGCCACCGGCGTGCAGCAGTACGACGGCGATCTCAGCAGACTCGGGCGGCCGGGTGTGGGAGGGATCCGGGCGATCATCCGAAGCCTGACGCAGTTGCGCGACATCGCGCACGGCGAGCACCCCGGCCTGCCGATCGTGCTGCTCGGTCACAGCATGGGCTCGCTGCTGGGGCAGCGCCGCCTCAACGAGTCCGCGGACGACTATGACGCGGTGATCTTCAGCGGCACCGCCTATCGCACGCTGCGCCACATGAATTCGGGCGATCTCGCGAAGCGGCACCGGCAGCCCGGAGGCAACGGCCATGAGTGGCTGAGCCGTGACCCGGCGGTCGCGGAGGCGTTCGCCTCCGACCCGCTGACCTTCGATGCGAAGGTGGCGAAGCTGTTCGGGATCGCGGATGGGCTGCGCCTGCTGGGCCGGCCCCGCAGGCTGAGCCGGGACATCCCGATGCTGATCATGATCGGCAGCGACGATCCGCTGGGCGGGCCCCGCAGTGTGGAGCTGCTGGCGAAGGCGTACCGCGAGCGCGGCGGGCTGAGCGATGTGACGGTCACGGTCTACCCGGAGGGCCGGCACGAGATGTTCAACGAGCTCAATCAGGCGGACGTGCGCGCCGACGTGGTCGCGTGGCTCGACAGCCATGTGGCGAAGGCGGCCCGCCCGTAGGCTGAGGGGATGCACGGCGAGTTCAAGGTCCCCGGCGGCAAGCTCGTCGTGGTCGATCTGGATGTGGTGGACGGCAGGATCTCCGGTTTCCGGCTGGCGGGCGACTTCTTCCTGGAGCCGGACGAGGCGTTGGGCGCGATCGACGCCGCCATCAACGGGATGCCGGCCGAGTCCGATGCGCGCACGCTGGCGGCGGCGGTCGTGGCGGCCCTTCCCGAGGGGGCGCAGCTGCTGGGGTTCGCGCCCGAGTCTGTTGCGACCGCGATCAGGCGGGCGCTGCAGAAGGCGACCACATGGGGCGACTACGAGTGGGAGCTGGTGCATCCCGGTCCGCTGTCGCCGCTCATGCACCTGGCGCTCGACGAGGTGTTGACGCAGGAGGTGGGCGACGGGCGGCGCAGGCCGACTCTGCGGTTCTGGGAGTGGGATGGCCCGGCGGTCGTGATCGGCAGCTTTCAGTCGGTGAAGAACGAGGTCGATCCCGAGAACGCGGCGCGCTACGGACACCAGGTGGTGCGCCGGATCTCGGGCGGCGGGGCGATGTTCATCGAGCCGGGCGGAGCGGTCACGTATTCGATCTACGCCCCGATCGATCTGGTCGCGGGCATGACCTTCGCGGACAGCTACGCGTTCTTCGACGAGTGGGCGGTGCAGGCGCTACAGGGCCTCGGCATCGACGCGAGCTATGTGCCGCTCAATGACATCGCGAGCCCGTCCGGCAAGATCGGCGGTGCCGCCCAGAAGCGCCTCGGCAACGGGGGTGTGCTGCACCACGTGACGATGGCGTACGACATGGATGGCGACCGCATGGCCGAGGTGTTGCGCATCGGCCGGGAGAAGCTCAGCGACAAGGGCACGAAGAGCGCGGCGAAGCGCGTCGATCCCCTGCGCTCGCAGACGGGCCTTTCGCGCGCCGAGATCATCGACCGCATGATCGATACATTCCGTTCGCAGCATGGACTCGTCGACGGTGTGATCAGCACGGAGGAGTACGCCCAGGCGGAGCATCTCGTCGCCGAGAAGTTCGGTACCGACGAGTGGCTCTACCGGGTGCCCTGACCCGCCCTGCTCGACCGCCCGGCTCCGCTGCTCTGCTCTCTGCGGGGAGACAACCCTGCGTCCCGCGCACTCGGATTCGGTGACATCGTTCGGTGACATCCCCACCCCGTTCGGTGACATCACCGGTGACCTCGTTCGGTGACATCACCGAACGGCGCGCGTCGGTGACATCACCGAACGCTCGGATGCGTGACATCACCGAACGGTCCCATCGGTGACATCACCGAACGATGTCACCGAACCCGAGGAGCGGGGGAAGGGAGATCATTCGCTGGGCTGACCCGTTCGCGCGATCCTCACGTAACGTAGAAGCATGGAGTGGGCGATCGGCATCGGCATCGCTGTAGTGCTGATCGGGCTCGGGGTGCTCGCGCAGCGCAAAGGCTGGATCGACGTGACCGGCAAGCATGCAAGTGGACGGGGCGGCGGTGTCGCCGGGCTCGTGGGCGGCGTCGACGAGGTCTTCGCCCCGATGAAGTACGAGGCCAGCAAAGAGCTCGAGCGTCAGACCGAACTTCCCGCGCCGGCCCCGGTCCCCGGCGACGGGGACAAAGACATCTTCAAAGGCAACGTGAAGATCGACCTCGACGCGCTCTGAGGCAACTCGGCTCCCGGCGGCCTAGCCTGGATGAATGGCTGAGGGAGATGTCGTCGTCCACGACGAAGCGGGTTCGCGATACGTGCTGAAGCGGGGAGACGAGGAACTCGGGGCGTCGTACTACGAGACCGGCGAACGGGGCGAACTCGTGTTCACCCACACCGAGATCGACGAAGACAAGCAGGAGAAGGGCCTCGGCTCGCAACTCGTGCGGGGCGCCCTCGACGACGTCGCGGCCAACTCCACGGCACGGGTGGTGGCCAAGTGCCCGTTCGTGTTCCGCTTCATCTCCGAGCACGACGAATACAAGCCGCTCACGCAGCGCTAGGCACCGGCGCTACGCCGAAGTCCTCTCGATCACCTTCA
Organism: Schumannella sp.; assembly: GCA_025463555.1. GTDB lineage: Bacteria > Actinomycetota > Actinomycetes > Actinomycetales > Microbacteriaceae > JBDSKH01. The sequence goes on along the minus strand of JAODAS010000046.1, from coordinate 5,984 downwards.
CCGGCATCATGGTCACGCGATCCACGTTCTCGCCATCGATCAACCGCAGCAACACCGACGCCATCTTGCCCCCCACCTCGATCGTGGGCTGCTCGATCGTCGTCAACGGCGGAACCGCCGACTGGGCGAAGTAGTCGTTGTCGATCGTGACCATTCCGACGTCCTCCGGAACCCGGATCCCCCGCTCGTGCAGCACCGTCAACGCGCCGGAGGCCATCTGGGCGCTGGCCGCGAAGACTCCGTCGAAATCCACGCCGCTGTCGAGAAGCCGCCGCATCGCATCCGCCCCGCTCGCCGGCGTGAAATCGCCGCGCTCGATGCGGACCTCGGGCAGCCCGGCCGCTTTCAGCGCCCGCTGCCAGCCCTCCAGCCGGTCGAGGCCCGCGCCCATGTTCGCCGGCCCGGCGATGCTGACGATTCGGGTGCGTCCGGCGGCGATCAGCCGCGTCGTGATCTCGCGCGAGGCCTCCACGTTGTCGACGTCGACGTAGTACGGATTCGGGCCCTCCGCGCTCATCGGGCGCCCGCCGAACACCACCGGGATGCTGCGCGCCAGAGCCACGTACGACCGGTCGTCGCTGTGGTGACTGAGGATGATCGCGCCGTCCACATTGCCCGCCTGCAGGTAGCGCCGCGTCTTCTCCGCGTCGTTCTCGGCGGCGATGAGGAGCGTGAGCGTGTACTCAGTGCCGGACAGATACATCGCCACGCCCTGAATCACCGTCGCGAAATACGGGTCCGCGAAGAACTTCGCCGTGTTCTCGGGAATGACGAGCGCGATCGAGAAGGTGCGCCGGCTGGCGAGGATGCGCGCGGCACGGTTCGGCACGTACCCGAGCTCGTCGATGGCACGAGAGACGGCGGCGATCGCCTCCGCCGTGACGTTCGGCGAGGCGTTCACGACACGCGACACCGTCGACCGCGACACTCCAGCGGCGGCTGCGACCATCTCGAGAGTCGGAGCCTGCGGCGACATCTCGGTGGTCATGGTGCGCCCATCCTAGGTCCCGGGACGGATCGGCGACCCCCGCCGGATCAGCTCGGCGAAAGCCCGCCCGCTGTCCTTGATCGTGCGCTCCTGCGTCTCGTAGTCGACCCGCACGATGCCGAAACGCTTCGCATAACCCCAGGCCCACTCGAAGTTGTCCAGCAGCGACCAGGCGAAATAGCCCCGCACATCGGCGCCGTCCGCGATCGCGCCGGCCACGGCATCCACATGCGCCTCGAGATAGGCGACGCGCTCGACATCATGCACGGCACCGTCGGAGGAGAGCACATCGTCGTAGGCCGAACCGTTCTCGGTGACGTAGAGCGGCGGCAGCGACGGGTACTCCCGCCCCAGGCGCACGAGCAGGGTGCGCAGCCCGGCCGGGTTGACCTCCCACCCCATCGCCGTTCTCGGCAGACCGCGAGAGGGGAACGTCACATACTCGCTGCCGACGAACGGCGACGCACCGGGCTTGTCCGTCGGTCGCAGTCCGGGCGGCGTGCCAGGGGGCACCGGATGCCCGCTCACGTTGTCGTCGTGATAGTGATTCACGCCCAGGAAGTCGATGGGCTGGGCGATCAGCTCGAGATCACCGGTACGCACGATCTCGTCGAACCGGTGGCCGGCGACATCCGCGAGGAAGTCCTCCGGGTAGCGCCCCAGCAGCAGCGGCTCGAGGAAGGCGCGGTTCCAGAGAGCGTCGATCCGGCGGGCCGCCTCGATGTCCGCCGCGTCGGCCGGGTCGTTCGGCAGTGCGTTCGTCAGATTCAGTGTGATGCCCAACTGCTCGGCGCCGCGTTCGCGCAACGACGCGACCGCGAGCCCGTGCGCGAGGTGCTGGTGGTGCAGGGCGGCGAGGGCGGCGCGCGGTTCCGTCCGACCCGGAGCATGCTCGCCGCCGGCGTACGCGATGAGGGAGGAGCACAGCGGTTCGTTGAACGTCGTCCAATGGGTCACCCGGTCCCCGAGCGCGTCGTGCACCAGTTCGGCGTAGTCGAGGAAGCGTCGCGCGGTGTCGCGGTTCGCCCAGCCGCCGGTGTCCTCCACGGCCTGCGGCAGGTCCCAGTGGTACAGCGTCAGCCACGGCAGGATCCCCGCCCCCAGCAGCTCATCGACGAGGCGGCGGTAGAAGTCGAGCCCCTTCGGATTCGGTGCACCGTCGTCGGGCTTGACCCGCGCCCAGCTCACCGAGAAGCGGTACGACTGCAGGCCCAGCTCACGCATGAGCGCGACATCCTGGGGCATTCGGTGGTAGTGGTCGACGGCGCGCTCCGGGGTGTCGCCGCCGGCGATATTGCCGGATGTGCGCGCGAAGTGATCCCAAATGGAATCGGTCTTGCCGTCCTCGTGTGCGGCGCCCTCGATCTGGGCGGCCGCCGTCGCGGCCCCCCAGAGGAAACCGGGGCTCATCCCTTCACCGCACCGGACATGATTCCGCTGATCAGCTGACGGCCCGCCGCGAGAAACAGGATCAGCAACGGGATCACGGACACGACGGCGCCCGCGAGCACCATCGAGTGGTCGGGCGTGTGCCCGCCGGCGGCGCTGAGAGCGGCGAGCGCCGTCTGCACGCTCGGATTGGTTGGCCCGAGGACGAGCAACGGCCAGAGGAAGTCGGTCCAGGCGGCCATGAAGGTGAACAGCCCCAGCACGGCCATCGCCGGACGCGCCGCAGGCAGCGCCACATGCCAGAACGTGCCCCACATGCTGGCGCCGTCGATGCGTGCCGCTTCGATCAACTCGTCCGGGATCACATCGACCAGGTACTGGCGCATGAAGAACACGCCGAACGCGGTCACCAGACCCGGAACGATCACCGCGCCGAGCGTGCCGGTCCAGTGCAGATACTTCGACATGAGGAGGAACAGCGGGATGATGCCCAGCTGGGTGGGGATGGCCATCGTCACGATGACGGCGACGAGCAGTCCGTTGCGGCCGCGGAACCGGAGCTTCGCGAACGCGTACCCGGCCAGGGTCGAGAAGAAGACGACCGATACCGTGATGACGCCCGAGATGATCACACTGTTCAGCAGCGCCTTGGCGAAGTCGACCGTCTCGAAGGCCTTGAGCACGTTCGTGAGAAAGTTCGGGCCGGGGATCAGCGCGACCGGCACCAGGTTGATGTCGCTGGCCTGCCGGCTGCCGATCACGAACGACCACCAGAGCGGGAAGGCCGACCCGGCGAACAGGGCGATCAGCAGCGCGTAGCTCAACGCGTGCGGGCGATCGTACGAGCGCCGGCGGATCTTCGCGGTGTCGCGGGTCGCCTCCGTCATGCCGTCGACGCTGCGGATGAGGACGCTCACGAGGTGGCTCCCTTGATGGTGCGCGAGATGAGGAAGTTGATCAGCCCGATGATCACGATGATCAGGAACAGCAGCCAGGCGACGGCAGCCGCATGGCCGAAGTCCCGGCGGGGGAAGGCGAGCTCGTAGAGGTACAGCACCAGCGTCTGGTACTGCCGGTTGGAACCGCCGTACACGTTGCCGGAGGAGCCCTGGTCGAACAGCTTCGGCTCGGCGAAGATCTGCAGCGAGCCGATCGTCGAGGTGATGATGACGAAGATCATCGTCGGCCGGATCATCGGGATCGTGATCGACCAGAAGCGGCGCAACCGGCCCGCACCGTCGATGGCCGCGGACTCGTAGAGGTCACGCGGGATGGCCTGCATGGCGGCGAGGAGGATGAGCGAGTTGTATCCGGTCCAGCGCCAGTTGACCATGCTCGCGACCGCCAGGTGCGACGGGACGACGTCGAAGGACCACCGGATGGGCTCCTGGCCGATCGACTCGAAGAATCCGGCGATGGGTCCGTTGAACTGGCTGAAGATCTGGGTGAAGATCACCGCCACCGCGACCGGCGCGACGATGTACGGGAGCAGCACGGACATCCGCCAGAACGTGCTCGCCTTGAGCGCCTGATCGAGGACCGCCGCGATGATCACCGCGAAGACCAGTTGCGGTATCGCCGAGAGCAGGAAGATGCTGATCGTGTTGCCGAATGCGTTCCAGAACAGCGAATCCTGCAGCACGTCGGCGTAGTTCTGCAGGCCCACGAACGGCCCCTGCCCCTTCAGCAGATGCCACTGGTACAGCGAGACGTTGAGGGTGTACGCGATCGGGAAGATGCCGATCAGCGCGAAGAGCAGGAAGAACGGCGAGACGTAGAGGTACGGCGAGGCCTTGACGTCGAAGCGCGAAGCGCGCTGACGGAAGGTGAGGCGGGGAATCACGGTGGACATCGGTGGCCGTTCTGGGAGGTACCGGGGTGCGGCCCCTCCGGCAGGGGTGAACCGGAGGGGCCGCGAGGGGTGGTGTTAGTTGCTCTCCGGGACCAGCTGGTGCAGCAGATCCATCGCGGCAGCCCATGCGGCATCACCGGTCGTGATGTCGCCCTGGCTGACCTTGTCGAGGACGGCGCCGAAGACGTTGTCCTGGATCACCGAATCCTCCGAGCCCTTCACCTGGGCGACGACGCCCTTCGAACGGTTCGTGAAGATCTCGCCCACCGGTGCGTTGTTGAAGAACGGGTTGGTGGAGTCGGCCACGAGAGCCTGTCCTTCGGACGAGCTCGGGAACGGACCGGCGGCCTCGAACGAGACCTTGTTCTGCTCGGGAGCAGCCAGCCAGAGGGCGAGGTCGGCAGCGGCCTGCTTGTGCTCCGAGGTCTCGGAGACACCCAGGAACGAACCGCCCCAGTTGGCCGAGCCACCGGGCATCACGTCCGCGAAGTCCCAGCCGCTGTCGGTGGTTCCGGCGTCGTAGTACCCGCTGACCACACCGAGCATCCAGCTCGGGCAGATGTAGGTCGCGAACAGGTCCTGCTTCGCCTGGTCACCGACGCCCCAGGCGGGGAGCCCGGCGCCTTCCTTCGAGTTCTCGACGATCAGGTTCAGCTGATCCTTCATCGCCTGGTTGTCCTCGATGTTCAGCGTGGTGCCGTCCTTCTTGTAGTAGCCCTCATCGAGCTGGTTCACGAAGGCGTTCCACTGGAACGACGGGTTGTGGAAGAACGGCTTGCCTGTCGCGTCGACGTACTGCTGTCCGACGTCGTAGTACTTCTGCCAGGTGGCGTTGTCACCACCGAACAGGTCGCGCACCTCGTCGCGGTCGCTCGGCAGGCCGGCGGCGGCGAACAGGTCGCCGCGGTAGCAGAGACCCTCCGGTCCGATGTCGAGCGGCACGCCGAACTGGCGTCCGCTCGCGTCGGTGCCCTGCGCGACCTTCCAGTCGAGGAACTTGTCCGCGGCCGCGGCGTCCTTGAATCCGTAGTCGTTGAAGTCGATGAACGAATCCGACACATCGCGGATGCTGCTGAGCCAGCCTTCCTCGATGGCCACGACATCCGACAGGCCGGTGCCCGCCGCGATCTTCGCGTAGGCGTCGTCGCGTGCCGAGCCGCCGTCGGCGAGGTTGGTCGCCTCGATGGTGACGTTCGGGTGCGCCTTCATGTAGGCGTCGTAGTTCGCGTCGATGCCCATGGTGCCGAAGGTGGTGATGGTCAGCGTGATGGGTTCGTTGCTGTCGGTGCCTCCGCCGCCGGCGGCGCAGCCGCTGAGGACGAGGGTGAGGGATGCGGTGCTCGCCAGGATGGCGGCCCCTACTGCAGTGCGTCGTGAAAGTCTCACGGTCACTCCTTTGTGTGCGTGGATGGGGGTGCGACTGGATGCCGCGCGATCCATGAGAGCGCTCCCATGCTGCAGACGTGGGAGCGCTCCCACGGAATCGGGATCACGCTAGACGACCATCGCGGCTATTGTCAATGGGAGCGCTCCCACGAGTTATCCGACACGCCGGAACACCAGCAGATCGCCCCGGACGCGACGGACCCGGGAAGGGCCCGCGGCATCCGGGGCGATCAGGCGCGGACTACCGGCGCGAGGGCTCGGGCTCCGCAACCGCGACGGAACCGGTCAGCGGTCCCACAAACGCGCCCGCCTCGTTGGCGGCCAGGGCCGCCTCGGTTTCGAGCTGAGCCTCAGCGGTGCGGGCATCCG
>JAODAS010000032.1 GCA_025463555.1 Schumannella sp. | reverse complement strand
GGGAAGACGAAGCCGGCGACGACGAACGCGGACGCGACGTAGACGAACACCTTGCGGCGGCTGATGCGATCGCTCCAGGCCCCGCCGACCAGCACGCCGATCACGGTCGTCCCCAGGCTCACGAACGCGAGCAGCCCGATCGCCTTGTTCGCCTGGGCCAGCTCGAGGCCGATGTAGTCCGTCAGCAGGAAGAGCTGAAAGAAGAACACCATGAAGTACCCGAGGATGAAGAGGAATCGCGCGGCGAACGCCCACGCGAAATCGGGGTGCTTCCGCGGGCTGATCCACAGCCCCGCGAAGAACGCCTTCACGGTCAGCCGCTCGCGATCGGCGTTCCTGCTCGGGTAGTCCCGGTTCAGCAGCACGAACAGCAACACGACGATCAGGATCGCTCCACCGAATACCGAGTAGGCGATTCCGAGGTTGCCGGCGAGCAGGCCGCTGATGACGACGCCGAGCGTCAGGCCGAGGGTCGTGCCGAGCCCGAACATCGCGCTCGCGACACCACGCTTGGATCGGGGGAACCGGTCGGGTACCAACGCGGTCATCGGGCCCTGCACGGCGTTGAACGAGATCTGCATGATGATCCAGAACACCCCGACCCAGATGATCGAGGTCAGCGAGCCCATGCCGACGAGGAGCAGCGCACCGATCGCGGCGCCGACGATCATCCACGGGGCTCGGCGGCCCAGCCGCGACCGGGTGCGGTCGCTGAAGGTTCCGATGATCGGCTGCGTCAACAGCGTGAACACGAACGACGCGCTGGAGATGATCGCGAGGTTGGTGACCTTGTGGGGCTCGTCGATCAGGGTCAGCTGGTTCGGCAGCAGCACCTGGCCGAGGCCGGAGTAGCTGGCGAACATGACGAGCGCGAGCACCGAGAGCGAGGGCAGCAGACCCCGGGGGGTCTGCGGGCTGCGGAACGAACGGGATTCTTCGGCGGGTACGACGCCGGCGGGAGTTTCGACGGACACGACTGTCTCCTCATCGAGAGCGTGCGGGGAAGCGCCGGCCGACGGCCGGCGTGATCCCGATTATGGAGGCTCCGACGAAATAGTTCAACTGTTGAATTTAATCCGCAGGGGATCGGCGAGCTGGCGGGCGCGAGCCGCCTCGATCGCGCCACGCAGGCCGGCATCGGGTCCCAGCGGTCCCGCGACGACCGTCGCGCCGAGGGGCGAGCCGACCGCCACGATGTCCGCCCGGTTGGCGGCGAACTCCCCGGCGATGGAGGCGCTGAGGCGCGCCCAGTGCCCGCCGACGATCACGACCCGTGGGTCGAGCGCTGACGCGAGGATCTGCAACGTGGCCGCGATCACCGGCAGCGCACCATCCCACGCCGATCGTGCCGAGGCGTCCCCCGCTTCGACTCGGCCGACGAATGCGCCCAGGGCCGCGGACGGGCTCTCACGTGCCTCGCCCGGATCCCGCCCTTCGGCGACGAGCAGTGCGTCGATGCCCGCCACCGTGACGAGGCAGCCATGCTGGCCGCAGTCGCACAGCAGACCGTCGCGCACCACCGGGACGTGCGCGAGCGCGCCCCCCAGGCCGTGAGCGCCCTCGATGACACGACCCCCGACAACCAGGGCACCGCCTATGTTCGAGTCGGCCTTCAGGTACACCGCGTCGTCGATCGGTCCGAGGTGCCGCAGTTCGGCGAGCGCCGCGAGCGGCATGTCCGTCGAGAGTCGGAGCTGCCCGTCGAGTGCCGGCACGCGCGCCCGCAACCCGGCCAGGACGTCGACCTCTCCCCAGCCGAGCGACAGATCGCCGACCACCTTCGGCGGTGATCCGCCGACCGGTGCGAGCACCACCACGGTCATGTCGACGACGCGACGACCCCGGGTGCGAGCCGCGGCGAGCGCGTCCTCGACGACGCGCGCGACGACGTCGAGCACCGCATCCGGATCCCCCATCGGCCGGTGGTGAGGCAGCGAACCGCGGTGCACCGGCTCACCGGCGAGATCGGTCAGCAGCGCTGTCGCCTCGTCGCTGGCGAGTTGCACCGCGAGCAGCGCGACGTCCTCCGCCCAGAGTTCGAGATTGGTGAGCGGGCGTCCCTTGCTCGCGGCGGACTGGCCACTCTCGCGGACCAGGCCCGCCTCCAGCAGCTGGTTCACCAACGCCGTGACCGCCCCGCGCGTGAGTCCGGTCGCGGCGGAGATCTCACTTCGTGCGCTGGGCTTCTGCGCGAGCAGCCCCATCACGAGTGAGAGGTTGTGTCGGCGCACGTCCCCGCTGACCAGGCTGGGCGCTACCTCGCGGGGCATCCTCTGATGCTACGGGCGCAGGTCGTACAGCCGCTTGAGCTTGCCTTCGCTGCGCGCGAGAGTACCCGGCTCGACCAGGGTGACGAGAACGGTGGTGCCGATGCGCTCTTTGATCTGCGTCACGAGCAGGGCGGCTCCGTGCGCGGAGGTCTCGTCACCGAGCTCGGGGCGCCGCTCGACTTTGACCGTCAACGCGTCCAGGCGCCCGGCTCGCGTGAGCTCCAGGACGAAGTGGGGCGAGAGCTCGGCGATTCCCAGCACCAGCTCCTCGATCTGCGTCGGGAACAGATTGACCCCCCGCAGGATGATCATGTCGTCGTTACGGCCGGTGATCTTCTCCATCCGCCGCATCGCCGGGCGAGCGGTGCCCGGCAGCAGCCTGGTCAGATCGCGCGTGCGGTAGCGCAGCACGGGGAACGCCTGCTTCGTGAGGGAGGTGAATACCAGCTCACCCCGCTCGCCGTCCTCGAGCGGCTCGCCCGACTCCGGGTCGATGATCTCGGGCAGGAAGTGGTCCTCCCACAGATGCGGGCCGTCCTTGGTCTCGACGCACTCATTTCCGACGCCCGGGCCCATGACCTCGCTGAGCCCGTAGATGTCGACGGCGTCGATGTTCAGGCGCTCCTCGAGCTCGCGTCGCATCTCGTTCGTCCACGGCTCAGCGCCGAGAATCGCGACGCGCAGACTGGTCGACCGCGGATCCACCCCGGCCTCTTCCATGCAGTCGGCGATGGTCAGCAGGTAGCTGGGAGTGCACATGATCGCGTCGGGCTCGAAGTCGTGGATGAGCTGCACCTGCCGCGTCGTCTGGCCGCCCGAGACCGGGATGACCGTCGCCCCGAGTTCTTCGATGCCCGCGTGCGCGCCGAGACCACCGGTGAACAGGCCGTAACCGTAGGCGTTGTGCACCTTCATTCCCGCGCGCACCCCTGACGCGCGCAGGGAACGCGCGACGAGCGACGACCAGACCGCGAGGTCGTCCCGGGTGTACCCGACCACCGTCGGACGTCCCGTGGTTCCCGACGAGGCATGGATGCGTGCGACCTGCGCCATGGGCACGGCGAACATACCGAAGGGGTAGTTCTGGCGCAGATCCTCTTTGGTCGTGAACGGCAGGCGCCGCACGTCGGCAAGGGTCCGGATGTCGTCCGGGCCGACGCCGGCCGCGTCCAGTTTGGTGCGGTAAGCCGGCACCGCCGTGTAGGCGTGGCGCACTGTCAACTGGAGTCGCTGAAGTTGGAGCTCCTCGAGTTGAGCGCGGGTCAGGCGCTCGGCATCGTCGAGCTCGGGGACGTAGGGGGCGGTCAGCATCATCGCGGGATCCTTGTTCAAGGGTTGAACTATGGATCGGCAGCCTACTTACTGAACGATTGGAAAGTAAAGATCAGGCCACTGCGAGTTCTCACCGCGCCCGGCACGTGCAGCCTGCGCGCGCCCCTGCAGAACGACGCCGACGCCGGGTGCACTCGGAGCCGTTGTGGGTCGACGGCCCGCTCATCGTGCTCTCACGGTCCCCGACCTAGTGTTCGAGCATGGTCACGTCGATCCCCGCCCGCCCGCACCGGCCCTCCCTCACGCTCCGTCGCATTCGCGTCGCTGCCGTCATCGTGACGCTCGGCATCGCTTCCGCTGTCGGGCTGACCGGCTGCGCGCCGAGCACGTCGACGCCTGCTCCCGCGAGCACCGAGGCACTCGTTGCGGGCGACATTCCCGACGATCAGGTGTTCGTGCCGGTCACGAGCGCCTCGGGGGCGTTCACCGTGTCGGTGCCCGAGGGCTGGTCGAGCGCCACCGTGAACGGCGTCACGACTTACACCGACAAGCTCAACAGCATCTCCGTCGAGCAGACCGCCGTGGCCACCGCACCGACGGTCGATTCGGTGGCCAACGACCTGCTTCCTCACGTCCTGGCCTCGCGATCGAATGCGGCGGCCGGCGATGTCGCGACGTTCACCGCCAAGGGCGGCAGCGGCATCCATCTCACCTACACGGCCGACTCGGCGAAGGATGCGGTGACCGGCGCGACGCGCCCGGATGCGGTGGAGGTGTACCTGTTCTGGCAGGGCGGGCAACGGGTGGCCCTGACGCTCGAAGGACCCACGACCGCGGACAACGTCGATCCGTGGAAGATCGTCAGCGACTCCTTCACCTGGACCGGCAAGTGAGCACTGACGACGTTCTCGACATCGTCGAGATCTATCGCTTCTTCCGATCCGGGGAAGAAGAGGTCATGGCGCTACGCGGCGTCAGCCTTCGCGTCGCGGCCGGCGAGTTCGTCGCCGTCGCTGGTCCGTCGGGGTCGGGCAAGTCGACTCTGCTCGCCTGTGCAGCGGGGCTCGATGATCCGGCCGGTGGCACCGTGCGAGTCGCCGGGCAGCGCATCAGCCACCGACCGGAGGCGGAGCGCACGAGGTTGCGAGCGACCTCGATCGGGATGCTGCTCCAATCGGGCAATCTCGTGGGGCACCTCGACGTCGCGGCCAACATCCGGCTCGCGGGCCGGCTCGGCGGCAATCGCCGGGTCGATGTAGGCCGGTTGCTGGGATCGGTCGGCCTCGGGCACCGCGGCCACGCCGTGGCGTCGGAGCTGTCCGGCGGCGAGAACGCCCGCGCCGGACTGGCCGTCGCGCTCGCCAACGAGCCGCGCCTGCTGCTGGCCGACGAGCCGACGGGCGAGTTGGATCTCGAGTCGGAGGCGGCCGTGCTCCGACTGCTGCAAAGGCATGCGGAGCAGGGAGGAACCGTACTCGTCGTCACCCACAGTCCGCGAGTTCAGGATGCGGCAGACCGCGTCGTGACTCTGCACGATGGCCGGGTGGCGGCGTGAGTCCGACCGATGCCGGCGGCGAAGTGCTCGCCCAGCTCACCGGGGTGTCGCTGACCTACGGCTCGCGCGAGCAAGCCGTGCACGCCGTTCACGACGTCACGGCGACAGTGAGGAGCGGAGAGTCGATCGCCGTCACCGGACCATCCGGGTCGGGCAAGTCCTCACTGCTGCACCTGATCGCGGGGCTCGAAGCACCGACGACCGGCAGCGTCAGCTGGCCCGCCCTCGGCTCCTCTCCGCACGCCGACCCCGCGCGGGCCGGTC
>JAODAS010000022.1 GCA_025463555.1 Schumannella sp. | reverse complement strand
GGTCGACCGGCCGGGTCGTCATCGCGCACGAGGGTCCTCGCGAGGCGGGGCTCGCCTCCGAGATCGCCGCGGTCGTGACCGAGCGCTGCTTCCACTTCCTCGAGGCCTCCCCGGTGCGCGTCACCGGGCACGACGTGCCGTACCCGGCGTCGAAACTCGAGAAGCACCATCTGCCCGACCTCGACCGGATGCTGGACGGGGTCGACCGTGCCATGGGTCGCCGCCAGTCCTCGGGTCAGTCCTCGGGCAGCGCGAGCGGGAAGGTGTCGTCGTGATGCTGAAGGAGTTCAAGCTTCCGGACCTCGGCGAGGGCCTCACCGAGTCGGAGATCGTCAGCTGGCGGGTCGCCGCCGGCGACCACGTCGCGCTCAACCAGATCATCGCCGATGTCGAGACCGCGAAAGCCGTCGTGGAGCTGCCCTCGCCGTTCGACGGCATCGTGCAGAGGCTGCACGCCGAGGCGGGCGACACCGTCGAGGTCGGCTCGTGCATCGTCACGTTCGAGTTGGAGGGCCCGGGCGAGGACGACAGTGCTGCGCCGTCCGAAGCCCCGGCGCAGCCGCAGGCCGCCGTTCCTGACGCGGAGCCGGCCGCCGAGGCTGCCGCCGAGCCGGCCGCCGAGCCCGGGGAGAACGCGCCCGAGCCCAATCTCGTCGGCTACGGCGCGGGTCCCGAGCGTTCCGGACGCCCGGCACGGCGCAAGCGCATCGACGCGGAGCAGCCCCCCGCTGCGGCACCGACACCGTCGCCCGCCGCCGCGACTCCCGCCGCCCCTGCTCCCCCGCGCTCCGGCGAGCGCCCCCGGTCGACGCCCCCGGTCCGGCACCTCGCCGACCAGCTCGGCGTCGACCTCACCCTGCTCACCGGAACCGGGATGGACGGTCTCATCACCCGCGACGATGTGCTCGCCGCGGTGGACGGCACGCGCGCAGGCGCTTCCGGGCCGGCGACGGTCGGGCGGCCCGCGCCGGGCACGGTCTCCCACTGGGATGCCGCCGGCACCTCGACGGCGCTCGCGCCGGCCGCCGAGCGGCGTATCCCGGTCAAGGGGGTGCGCAAGCACACGGCTGCAGCCATGGTGCGGAGCGCGTTCACGGCGCCGCACGCGAGCGTCTTCCTCACAGTCGACGTCACCCCGACGATGGACCTGCTCGCCCGGCTGTCGGAGCGACGAGACCTGGCGGGTACGCGGGTGACGCTGCTGGCACTCGTGGCTCGCGCGTTCGTGATCGCGTTGCGTGAGCATCCGGAACTCAACAGCCGGTGGGATGAAGAGCGCCAAGAGATCGTGACATTCGGCAGCGTGCACCTCGGGATCGCAGCGGCGACCGACCGCGGGCTCGTGGTTCCGACGATCCGGGATGCTCAGGCGCAGACGCTGATCCAGCTGGCGGAGTCGCTCGGCGAGCTGACCCGCGACGCCCGCGCCGGGACGACCCCGCCCGAGCGGCTCACCGGCAGCACCATCACCATCAGCAACCCCGGCGTGTTCGGCATCGACTCGGGCACGCCGATCCTGAATCCGGGCGAAGCCGCGATCCTGGCGCTCGGGGCGGTGCAGAACCGGCCGTGGGAGTTCCATGGCGAACTCGCGCTGCGCCGGGTCATGACGCTCAGCCTGTCGTTCGATCACCGCGTCGTCGACGGCGCCGAGGCGTCGCAGTTCCTCGCGTTGCTGGGCGCCCTGCTGAGTGACCCGGCCCTGGCGATGCTGCACGACGCCGGAACGGGTCCCCTCCCGCTCGGTGGTTGAGTAGCGCCGCAGGCGCGTATCGAAACCACGTACTCGGTGTGGTGGTTTCGATACGCCGCGGTGCGGCTACTCAACCACCGGCGCGGAGGGCCGCGAGCGCCATGGGCGCGAGGAGCGCGGGAGTCGCAGCGCGGCCCGTGCGCGGGGTCGAGTTCATCAGGCCGAAGCCGGCGTGCGCACGGGCGCGCAGCGTGGCGGGTTCGGCAGTCGGATCCAGGCGCGCGAGCACCGCCACCCAGAGTTCGACGTAGGTGCGCTGCAACTCGCGCACGGTGCGGCGATCCGGGTCGATGAGGCTGTCGAGGTCGCGGTCCTGCACGCGGATGACGGCGGCATTGGAGACCGCGAAGTCCACGTGGAACGCGACCAGATCGGCCAGCGCGACCGCGGCATCCTGATCGCGTTCGATCACCGTGCGTCCGCCGGCGAGCAGACCCTCGCTCGCATCGAGCAGGATCGCGGCGAGCACCGCCTGCTTGCCGTCAAAGTGCCGGTACACCGCGGGGCCGCTGATCCCTGCCGCGCCGCCGATGTCGTCGAGCGTGACCCGGTCGAAACCGCGCTCGGCGAAGAGCCGGGCTGCGGCGTCGAGCAGGGCCGCGCGACGGTCGGCCTTCGCGAGGGCGCGAGTGGTCATGCGCCCAGTGTAGACACTTCAGTTAATCACGGCTAACCTGAAACTCAGTGAATCGAGATTCACCGAAAGGCCGACGATGACCATCCTGCACAGCGCGCTTCGCGCCGACGACCCGGCCGCGCAGGCCAATGCCGCCGGGCAGCGCGAACTCGTCGACGAACTGCACGCGCGCCTCGCGCAGGCTGCGCTGGGTGGCCCCGAGGCATCCCGCGAACGCCACGTAGCGCGAGGCAAGCTGCTGCCCCGCGAACGCGTCGAGCACCTGCTGGATGAGGGCAGCCCGTTCCTCGAGGTGGCTCCGCTCGCGGCCCACGACCTGTACGAGGGCGACGCTCCGGGCGCGGGACTCCTCGCCGGAATCGGCCTGGTCGAGGGCCGGCAGGTGATGATCATCTGCAACGACGCCACGGTCAAGGGCGGCACCTATTACCCGATGACGGTCAAGAAGCACCTGCGGGCGCAGGAGATCGCGCTCGAGAACCGGCTGCCGGTCATCTCGCTGGTCGACTCGGGCGGTGCGTTCCTGCCGTTGCAGGACGAGGTGTTTCCCGACCGCGAGCACTTCGGGCGCATCTTCTTCAACCAGGCCCGGATGTCGGCCGCGGGCATCCCGCAGCTGGCCGCTGTGCTCGGCTCGTGCACGGCGGGCGGCGCATATGTGCCGGCGATGAGCGACGAGGTCGTCATCGTGCGCGGGCAGGGAACGATCTTCCTCGGGGGTCCTCCGCTGGTGAAGGCGGCGATCGGCGAGATCGTCACTCCGGAGGAGCTGGGCGGCGGCGAGCTGCATGCGCGCACATCGGGTGTCGTCGATCATCTGGCCGAGAACGACGAGCATGCGCTGCAGTTGATCCGCGAGATGGTGGCGACCCTGCCACCGGATCCTGCGCCCGCATGGGACGTCATCGAGACGCGCGACCCGGAGTTCGACAACCTCTACGAAGCCGTCCCGGTCGACGTCGGCGCCACCTACGACGTGCACGAGGTCATCGCACGTCTGGTCGACGGCAGCGAGTTCAGCGAGTTCAAGAAGGAGTACGGCACCACCCTGGTGACCGGTTTCGCGCACATCCACGGCCATCCGGTGGGGATCGTCGCCAACAACGGCGTTCTGTTCTCGGCGAGTGCGCTCAAGGGTGCCCACTTCATCGAGCTGTGTGACCAGCGCGGCATTCCGCTGGTGTTCCTGCAGAACATCTCCGGATTCATGGTGGGCCGCGATGCCGAGGCAGGGGGCATCGCGAAGGACGGCGCGAAGATGGTCACCGCGGTCGCGACGACGCGCGTGCCGAAGCTCACGGTGGTGATCGGCGGATCGTTCGGCGCGGGCAACTACTCCATGTGCGGGCGGGCGTACTCGCCGCGCTTCCTGTGGACGTGGCCGGCCAGCCGCATCTCGGTGATGGGCGGCGCGCAGGCGGCGTCGGTGCTCGCCACCGTCAAGCGCGACCAGCTCGAGGGCAGGGGCGAGCAGTGGTCCGCCGAGGACGAGGAGGCCTTCCGCGCGCCGATCCGCCAGGACTACGAAGACCAGGGCAGCCCGTACCACGCCACCTCCCGCCTCTGGGACGACGGCATCATCGACCCGGCCGACACCCGTCGCATGCTCGGGCTCGCGCTCGGGGTGTGCGCCCGGTCGCCCTTGCCCTCTGCTGCCGACAACTGGCCGGGCTTCGGCCTGTTCCGGATGTGATGGCCGGCATGTTCACGAACGTCCTGATCGCGAACCGCGGCGAGATCGCCGTCCGGGTGATCCGCACGCTGACGCGGCTCGGCATCCGATCGGTCGCCGTCTACACGGACGCCGACGCCGGCGCGCCCCACGTGGCCCTCGCCGATGTCGGCGTGCGCATCCCGAGCTATCTCGACATCGACGCGGTGGTGGATGCGGCCCGCGCAACCGGTGCCGAGGCGATCCACCCGGGATACGGGTTCCTCAGCGAGAACGCCGATTTCGCGCGCGCGTGTGAGGCTGCGGGCGTCCTGTTCATCGGCCCCGGCGTGGACGCGCTGCAGACCATGGGCGACAAGATCGCCGCGAAGGCGAAGGTCACCGAGCGCGGCGTGCCGACCGTTCCGGGGACGCACGGCACCGGGCTCGACGATGCGGCGCTCACTGCCGCCGCAGCCGAGGTCGGATACCCGCTGCTCATCAAGCCGTCCGCCGGCGGCGGTGGCAAGGGCATGCAGGTGGTGCGCTCGGCCGACGAGCTGCCCGCGGCGCTGGCGTCGGCCCGGCGGGTGAGCGCTGCCGCTTTCGGGGACGACACCCTCCTCCTGGAGCGCTTGATCGAGACCCCACGCCACATCGAGGTGCAGATCCTCGCCGACCGGGATGGCACGACCATCCACCTCGGCGAGCGAGAGTGCTCGCTGCAGCGCCGGCACCAGAAGGTCGTCGAGGAGGCGCCGTCACCGCTCCTGGACGAAGCCACCCGCGCACGCATCGGCGCGGCCGCCTGCGAGGTGGCCCGCTCGGTGTCGTACGAGGGCGCGGGCACCGTCGAGTTCCTGGTGGCGGACGCCGCGCCGGATGAGTTCTTCTTCATCGAGATGAACACCCGGCTGCAGGTCGAGCATCCGGTGACGGAACTCGTCACCGGCATCGACCTGGTCGAGCAGCAGCTGCTCATCGCGGCGGGCCGGCCGCTGGCCCTCGCACAGCCCGACATCACTCTGACCGGCCACGCGATCGAGGCGCGCATCTACGCGGAGTCGCCGGCGCGCGAGTTCCTGCCCGCGACGGGGACCGTGCTCGCGCTGCACGAACCCGAAGGGGCGGGCTGGCGCTGGGACAGCGGCCTCGTCGAGGGCCAGGTGATCGGCGGCCAGTTCGACCCGATGCTGGCGAAGGCGATCGGTTTCGGTGCCACCCGCGAGGATGCCCTCGCCCGGCTCGATGCCCTGCTCGCCGAGACGGTGATACTCGGTGTCGACACGAACATCGACGAGCTCCGCAGCGTGCTGGCGGATCCGGACGTGCAGGCGGGGCGGCTCGACACCGGGCTGCTCGACCGGCGCGGGACGCCGCCCGCTGCAGAACCCGGAGAGCGAGATCTGGCGGTCGCCGAAGCACTCGCCGAGCACGCCCGGCCCCGCGGCAGCGGGCCATGGGCGCGGGACGGATGGCGCGCAGGCAGCCCGGCCACGGCACCCGCCGACCCGGTGACCGAACTCGGCGCCCACCGCTACCGCGTCGGCGCGGAGACGGTCTGGGCCGTGCGGGATGCGTCGACGCTGTGGCTGCGCCGCGCCGGCCGCACGCTCGAAGTGCCTGCGCCCTCCCGTGCGGAACGGGTCGCTGCGATGCTCGCCGGGCTCGAGCGCGCATCCGGACCGGTCAGCCCCGAACTGCGCACGCTGATGCCCGGAACCGTCGTCGCCGTACCGGTGGCCGACGGAGACCGCGTCGAGGCCGGGGACACGATCGTCACCGTCGAGGCCATGAAGATGGAGCACGCTCTGACCGCCCCGGTGGCGGGAGTCGTGCGAGTGGACGTCGCCGTCGGCGACCTGGTACGTCGCGACCAGGTGGTCGCGCACATCGAAAGCCCACAAGGCACAGAACAGGACGCATCATGAACTACGACCTGACCCCGCAACAGCTCGAGCTGCAGAAGCGCGTGCGCGAGTTCGCCGACACCGTGGTCGCGCCCGCCGCGTACCAGTACGACACCGAACGCCGGCTGCCGATGGAGATCATCGCGCAGATGGGCGAGATGGGGCTCTTCGGGCTGCCGTTCCCGGCCGAGTACGGCGGAGGCGGCGGCACGTACGCCGACCTGTGCCTCGCCGTCGAAGCGCTCGCCCGCGTCGACCAGAGCATCGCGGTGACGCTCGAGGCCGGGGTCGGTCTCGGCATCATGCCGATCTTCCGCTACGGCACCGAGGAGCAGAAGCGGCGCTGGCTGCCCGACCTGCTCGCCGGGCGCGCCCTCGCCGGGTTCGGCCTGACCGAGGCCAACGCCGGGTCCGACGCGGCCGGCACCGAGACCACCGCGGTGCTCGAGGGCGACGGCGAGGACGCGGTCTGGGTGATCAACGGCACCAAGCAGTTCATCACCAACTCGGGGACGCCGATCACGAGCGTCGTGACGATCACGGCCGTCACGGGCCAGTCGACCCGGCCCGACGGTTCGATCAAGAAGGAACTGTCCAGCATCCTGGTGCCGACGGACACCCCCGGCTTCACCGCAGAGCCGAGCTACGACAAGGTGGGCTGGCACACCTCCGACACGCATCCCCTGACGCTGACCGACGTGCGCGTGCCTGCCGCCAACCTGCTGGGCGAGCGCGGGCGCGGGTACGCGAACTTCCTGCGCATCCTGGATGAGGGGCGCATCGCGTTCGCCGCGCTGTGTGCCGGCGCCGCGGAAGGCTGCTTCGACGAGGCGCTGCGCTACGCCAAGCAGCGCACCGTCTTCGGGCATCCGATCGGCGAGAACCAATACGTCGCGTTCAAGATCGCCAACATGCAGGCCCGCGCGCACACCGCGCACCTGACCTGGATGGACGCCGCGAAGAAGATGGTCGCCGAAATGCCTTTCAAGATGGAGGCATCCATCGCCAAGATGGTCACGAGCAACGCCGCCATGGACAACGCCCGCGACGCGACGCAGGTCTGGGGCGGGTACGGCTTCATGAACGAGAACGCCGTCGCACGGCACTACCGCGATTCCAAGATCCTCGAGATCGGCGAGGGCACCACCGAGGTGCAGCTGATGATCATCACGCGGGAGCTCGGGCTCTCCGCCTAGGTTTCTGACAGACACCGGGAGCGAAGCATGCGCGAGATCGAGCAACGCGGGCTGTACTACGACGAGTTCGAGGCCGACGTGAAGTACCTGCACCGGCCGGGCCGAACCGTGACCGAGGCTGACAATGTCCTGTTCACGACGATGACCATGAACACGCAGGCGCTGCACCTCGACGCCTTCTGGTCAGAGACACAGGAGTTCGGCCAGCGGCTGGTCAACTCGATGTTCACCCTGTCCACCGTCGTCGGCATGTCGGTCGCCCAGTTGACCCAGGGGACCATCGTGGCGAACCTCGGGTTCAGCGAGGTGGCGTTCCCGCATCCGGTGTATCACGGCGACACCCTGTACGCCGAGACGACGGTCCTCGAGAAGCGGCTGTCGGCCTCGCGACCCGGCCAGGGGATCGTGACGCTGTCGCACCTGGGCCGCAACCAGCACGGGGCGACCGTGGTGCGGGCCATCCGGACGACGCTGGTGTGGACTCAGGAAGGACACCAGAAGCAGGCCGCCCGCGCATGAGCTTCGACCTCGGCCCCGCGCTGCTGTTCTGCCCCGCGGACCGGCCCGACCGGTACGCGAAGGCGCTCGATCGCGCGGACGCGGTGATCCTCGACCTCGAGGACGCGGTGGCGCCGGATGCTCGCGTGGCAGCCCGCGAGGCGCTGCGAGCGAGCGAACTGGATCCGGCACGGGTGATCGTGCGGGTCAACGAATTCGGCACAGAGGACTGGGCCCTCGACCTTGCCGCGCTTGCAGGAACCGCGTACCGGCTGATCATGGTTCCCAAAGCCGACGCCCGGCTCCTCGACGCGATCCCCGCCGGCTTCGAGGTCATCCCCCTCTGCGAGTCCGCTGCGGGTGTCGTCGCCGCACCCGCTCTCGCTCGAAGCGCGGTCGCCCTCATGTGGGGCGCCGAAGACCTGGTCGCCTCGCTCGGCGGCACCTCCTCACGCTTTCCCGACGGCACCTACCGGGACGTGGCGCGGGCCGCACGTGCTCAGGTGCTGCTCGCCGCCGGCGCGGCCGGCATCCCCGCGATCGACACCGTGCACCTCCAGATCGACGACCTCGAGGGCCTCCGGGCCGAGGCCGAAGACGCCGTCGCCTCCGGGTTCGCGGCGACCGCGTGCATCCACCCCTCGCACGTGGCGGTGATCCGCGAGGCGTACCGACCCTCGGTCGACCAGGTGGCGTGGGCGCAGCGGGTCCTGGATGCCGCGGCCCGCGAGCAGGGCGTGTTCCGCTTCGAGGGCGGCATGGTCGACGGTCCCGTGCTGCGGCACGCGGAATCGGTGCTGCGGCGCAGCAGCTAGCAGCTCGTGAGCATGGTCACGCCGAGGGCGCCCTCGA
>JAODAS010000280.1 GCA_025463555.1 Schumannella sp. | reverse complement strand
TCGACGGACCCTCGATCGTGGTGCGCACGCTGCAGTCGCTGGCGCGCCGCGGAGAGGTCGACCCGAGCGCGATCCAGCAGGCGATCGAGAAGTACAGCCTGCTGGATGTGACGGCCGGCACGACGGGCTCCGTCGGCGGCGAATCGTAGCCGGCCGCAGTCCCGGCATGGCTACCCGCACGAAGGCGCAGACGCTTGCCTGGCTGCGCACGCTCACGGGCGAGCTGTCGACGGCGACCCTGAAACGGCTCGACGACACTCTCCCCTGGTACCGCGACATGCCGCCGGGACGCCGAAGCGCGGTCGGGATGGTGGCGCAGAACGGCATCACCGCGTTCATCTCGTGGTTCGACGATCCGAAGTCGATCCCGTGGATCGCCGCAGATGTGTTCGGAGCAGCGCCGCGCGAACTGCTCCGCTCGGTGAGCCTGCAGCAGACGCTGCAGCTGATCCGCGTGACGGTCGAGGTCGTCGAAGAGCGGGTGAAGGACGACGACGAGTCGCTGCGCGAGGCCATCCTGCTGTATTCGCGCGAGATCGCGTTCGCCGCGGCGGATGTCTATGCCCGCGCTGCCGAAGCCCGTGGTCTCTGGGACGCACGCCTCGAAGCGCTCGTCGTCGACAGCATCCTGACCGGCGAGTACGACAGTGAACTGCCCAGCCGCATCGCCGCCCTCGGCTGGAACGGGCACGGCGAGGTCAGCGTGCTCGTCGGAACCGCACCCAAGATGCTCGACGTCGACATGCTGCGCCGCACCGCCCGGCACCTCGACGCGGACGTGCTGATCGGTGTGCAGGGCAGCCGCCTGGTGCTCGTGATCGGCCGGGTCGATCCCGACGATGATGCCGACAACCGCGAGCCGATGCCGTTCCTCGACATCGCCGCTCAATTGGAGCCGGGATTCGGACCCGGCCACCTGGTGCTCGGGCACGAGGTGCCGTCGCTGGTGGATGCGGCGCGCAGCGCACGGGCCGCGCTCGCCGGTTTCGCCGTGGCGAAGGCGTGGCGCAATGCCCCGCGGCCGACGCTCGCCGACGACCTGCTGCCGGAACGGGCCCTCGCAGGCGACCCGCAGGCCCGGCGGACCCTGATCGAACGTGTCTACAAGCCGCTGCAGAACCACTCCACCGAGTTGCTGGGAACCCTGTGGTGCTACCTCGACAACGGGCGCTCGCTCGAGGCGACAGCGCGGGAGCTGTTCGTGCATCCGAACACGGTGAGATACCGGCTGAAGCGCATCAGCGAGGTCATCGGCTGGGATGCGACGGGCGCTCGCGAGGCACTGATCCTGCAGGCGGCCCTGATCGTCGGCTCGATAGCCGAGAACGACCGCAAGAACTAGCCGCACCCTCCCGCCGCACCCTCCCGCCCGCACCTTCCTCCCCGCGGCACCCTCCTCGCGGATTCGCAACTCGAGGCCGACACTCCGTGATTCCGGCACGGAGGCCCGGCGTGTCGCCCACAGTTGCGAATCCGCGAAAGAGGCTGGGGCCGGCTGAGGACTGGCCGCGACGAGCCGGCGGCTGCGCTGCGGCTCGCGCTTGTACGAATCCGCCAACGTTTCGCCGGGGATCTCGTGGATCCCGTTCGACGGGAGTCCCGCATCCAGGGCAGGATGGAACCCGTGACTGTCGTCGTCGTCGCGCCCGGCCAGGGCTCGCAGACCCCCGGATTCCTGGAACCCTGGCTCGCCGAGCCCCGTTTCGCCGAGCATCTCGATGCCCTCTCCGACGCTTCCGGGGTCGACCTCCGCACGCACGGCACCGTCAGCGACGCGGACACGATCCGGGATACCGCGGTCGCGCAGCCGCTGATCGTCGCGGCGTCGCTGCTGAGCTTCGCCGCCGTCGTCGACGGAGGACGGCGTGACAAGCTCGGCGGCGTGGCCGGTCACTCGGTGGGCGAGCTGGCGGCGGCGGCCGCAGCGGGCATCCTGACCGAGGCCGACGCGATGAAGCTGGTCACGCAGCGCGGTATCGCGATGGCAGAAGCGGCGTCGAAGGTGCAGACCGGCATGAGCGCGGTGCTCGGCGGTGACGAGGGCGAGCTGCTCGAGAAGCTGGCGCAGCTCGGGCTCTTCCCCGCCAACTTCAACGGCGGCGGGCAGATCGTGGTCGCCGGGTCGCTGGGCTCGCTCGCCATGCTGCAGGAGGCGCCCCCCGCGGGCGCGCGGGTGATCCCGTTGCAGGTCGCCGGCGCCTTCCACACGCACTACATGGAGTCAGCCGTCGACACGCTGCGCGCCCTGGCTGCCGGCATCGAGCCCGCGGACCCGACCCTGCCCATCTGGACCAACAAGTCGGGCGAGAAGGTCACCGACGGCCGGCTGTTCCTCGACCTCATCGTCGGACAGGTCGCGAGCCCGGTGCGCTGGGACCTCACGATGCAGTCATTCGAGAAGGCCGGCGTCACCGGGATCATCGAACTCGCTCCGGCCGGCGCACTCGTCGGTCTCGCCAAGCGCGGTCTCAAGGGCGTGCCGACCGTGGCGGTCAAGACCCCTGACGACCTCGCGGCGGCTCATGCCCTGATCGATGGAGATGTCGCGTGACCACCCTGAAGCAGGCCGTCGGCCCCCAGTACACGCGCATCCTCTCGTATGGCGCCGCGCGCGGGGATCTCGTGGTGCCGAATGCCGACCTCATCGAGGCGATCGACTCCAGCGACGAGTGGATCCGCCAGCGCACCGGCATCATCACCCGCAAGCGCGCCAGCAAGGGTCTGGACGCCATCGACCTCGCCGAGACCGCGTCGCTCGAGGCGATCAAGAACGCCGGAATCGACGCGAGCGAGATCGGCGCCGTGCTGGTCGCGACCATCAGCAACGTCGCCGTGACCCCGTCGATGTCGTCGCTGCTCGCCGACCGCATCGGAGCCAA
>JAODAS010000235.1 GCA_025463555.1 Schumannella sp. | reverse complement strand
GCGCTGTACTCCTGGCACGCTCGGGAAGCGGCCGAGGCGCTCACCGAAGCCGGCATCCCGACCGTCGAGCTGGAGAAGTACGACGGCCACTCGGTCGACGCCGTCAAGGTCGGCACGATCAAGCGCTCGAAAGGCCTGGAGTTCAAAGAGGTGCTGGTCGTGCGCACTCCTCCGCACCTGGTGCAGGCGGATGTCGTCGATCCGGACGAGGCGGCCGCCGAGCGCCGCCTGCTGCAGCGCCGCGAGCTCTACGTCGCGATGACCCGTGCCCGAGAGGGCCTCTGGGTCGGAGTCGCCTGACCCCCGCCCGCCCCGCCCACCAAACTGAGTTTTGCGGTCGCAAACGCGCGAAAACCCTTCCGCGGGAGGCGCATTTGCGACCCCAGATTGAGCTGAGCTCGGGTGGCGGTCGTAGACATACCGTTCCGTCCGCTGACAGGATCGACCCGCGGGGGCGACCCGCGCCCCCTTGCCTCACTGGGAGAGGGACATCATGACCACATCACAGCGATTTACAGCAATGATCGCCGCCACGCTGCTCACCACAGCGGTTTTCGCGTCGGGAGCATCTCCGGCGCTCGCCTCTACGGACAACAGGACGGATGCCGCGACCTGCTGGATCCAGGCGGACACGGGCGAGACCCAGTGTTTCGCCGATGAGTCCGCGATGGATGCCGCGATCGTCGAGGAACTCGGAGCGCTTCCGCTGGAGGAGGGCTCGGTGCAGGCGCGGCTGGGCGGCGCGTCGGTGGGGTCGGTTGCGGCCGTGCAGTACACGATCGCGCGGTTGTATGAGGACGCGAGCTACGGAGGCGACTTCCTGTTCGTGAGCGCTGCCAGCAGCACGTTCTGCGCCGACGGCGGCGTGTACGCAGCGTCCGCGATGCAGACCGGGTGGAACGACCGCGTGTCGTCGGTTCGCTCGTACTGGGGGTGCCAGATCACTGTGTACACGAATGCGGCGTTCGCCGGCACATCCGCGGTGTATTCGAGTTCGGCCGCGCTGGGCACCATGAACGACAAGACGTCGTCGTACAAGGTGAAGGACTGAGGCTATGGAGGGGCCGCCCCCTGCTGCGGCCCCTCCGCAAAAAACTTTCGCCTGGGATGTCAGGTTCGCGGTTTCCGCGACAGTACATAGGTGGAGGTGCTGACGTGAACCCCGACGTCGAGCTGATCGCCAGGAGCATCGCGCGCGACGCGCGTGCCTTCGGCGACCTGTTCGACCGTCATTCCACTGCGGTGTACCGGTTCGCGTACAGCCTCACGCACGATGACACGGAGGCGCAGGAGCTGGTGCAGGAGACGTTCGTGACGGCGTGGAAGCGGTTGGCCGACATTCGGCTCGCCGGGGACTCCATGCTGCCGTGGCTGATCGTCACCACCCGCAACCACGCACTCAACATGCGCAGGGCGCAGCGGCGTCACGATGCGCTGCCGCTGGATGAGCTGATCCGCTCCGAGGCTTCGGACCGCGAGACACAGCAGCAGTCGCAGCGCGACGAGCTGGATTGGGTGTTCGCGGCGGTGCGGCAGCTGAGCGACACCGACCAGCGCATCGTCGAGCTGTGCCTGTACGAGGGACGCAGTTACAAAGAGGCCGCGCTGCAACTGGGTCTATCGGTGGGCGGCGTCACCAAGCGGGTCGAGCGGACTCGCACGCGGTTGCGCGCCATGCGGGACGACAACGATCGGGAGGGGGCGCAATCATGAGCGAGCTTCCCGACGACATCGAGGTCCAGCGCCGGCTCGTGCCGGTGCGTGTCGCCGTCATGGAGGCGACCCGGCATGTGCGCAGCCCGCGTCGGTCGACCCGGTTCCGCACGACGCGGAACCTGATCATCGCCGGTGCGGCGATCGCCGCACTCAGCGCGGGCACCATCGTGGCGGTGCAGGCCAGCCAGGACTACATCGAGCATTCGGTGCAGTGCTTCCAGCACGCGTCCGTCGACTCGCGCTGGATCGGCGTCCAGGGCGTCGGCGCGAACGGCGGTCCTCTCGATCCGATCGACGCGTGCGATCTCGTCTGGCGCGAGAACGCGTTCAGCCCGGATGGCCCCGATGAGCCGGGGCAGGGCACCGGCATGGTACCCGATCTGGTGGCGTGCACACTTCCGACGGGCGCTCCCGCCGGCTTCCCCCGGGAAGACGGCCCGCCCGGCGACACAGACTTCTGCGCGGCTCTCGGCCTCGCGGCTTGGGATTCCGACTAGGGGTAGCGGAGTCCTCCCGCATCGAGACGAGCTCTCGGTCGAGCAGGAGACAGGCGGTGTCCGCCGTAGCCGATCAGGGAATGGCTGCGGCGGGCACCCCGCATCGAAATCGAACACGGAAGCGGTCTGACAGGATGGTTTGTCTACCCCACTGCGCCCGACCCCGACGAGAGTGGAACCCGTGACGGCCGTTCAGCATCACGAGCACCCGCGGCTCGGCTGGGTGCCGACTCCGCGGGTGCGGGTCTGGAGCCGGTACGTTCCGGCGTGGGTGATCCTCGTGGCGGTGTACGTCGCGTTCCGGCTCGTGTCGACCGGGGTCTTGGCGCTGCTGTGGGGCACGACGCAGGGCGCCTGGTTCGCGCACTACGACGGCGGGCCCGGGTTTTGGGGGTTTCTGCAGTCGTGGGACGTGCAGTGGTATCACCGCGTGGCGTTCGAGGGCTATCCGGACGAGCTGCCGATCGACGCCAACGGCGACGTGAAGCAGAACACGTGGGCGTTCTTCCCGGTGTTCCCGACCCTGGTGCGCGGGTTGATGTCGGTGTCGGGCTTGGACTACTTCGTCGCGGCGGCGGTGGTCGCGGTGGTTTTCGGGTTGCTGGCGACGCTGGCATTGCACCGGATGCTGGCGCAGCATTTCGCTCCCACGCAGGCTCTGTGGGGGGCGATCTTCTTCGCGTCGGGCCCGCTGTCGTGGTTGCTGCAGGTCGGATACGCGGAGAGCACGTATCTCTTCTTCCTGTTCTGCGCGCTCGCGGCGATGGTGTCGCGGCATTACCTGCTGATGATCCCGTTCGCGCTGGTGGCATCGTTCACGCATCCCGGAGCGCTCGCGCTGGCCGCCGCGCTGGGGTTGCAGGGGATCTTCCGGCTGGTGCGCAGGCAGCGCATCCTGTGGCACGAGTGGATCACGGTCGGCGCCGCGATCGTGCTGATCACGGCTGCGGCGTTGTTCTGGCCGGTGATGATCGCCCAGATCACCGGCGACCCCTCGGCCTATTTCGACACCGAGCTCGGATGGTGGCGACTGTACCTGGGACGCGTGATCTTCGTTCCGTTCACGCCCTTCTATCTGCTGTACGGATCGCTGTGGGGCGTGTGGGGCTGGCTGCTGGTGACGGTCGTGCTGGGGGCGGTCGCGTTCTGGTTGACGCGGCGCTCGACGCGCGCGCTCGGCATCGACATCTGGAGCTACTCGGTCATGTACATCGCGTACCTGGTGGCGGTGTTCCTGCCGACGCAGAGTCTGATCCGGATGCTGCTGCCGCTGGGACCGCTGCTGGGGCACCCCGGTTTGTCGGCGACGCCGCGGCGGCGCTGGACGGTGCTGCTCGTCGGAGCGCTGCCGCTGCAGGCGTTCGCTGTCTTCTGGCTCTGGGTGGTCTACCCGCCGTAGCGCGCTCGCGGCCCCCGCGCTCCGGGATGTCGAACCGTGCCGCGCGCACTCGGGTTCGGTGACATCGTTCGGTGACATCACCGAACCCTGCCCGCGTCGCCGTTGGGTGACATCACCGAACCCTCGCCCGCGTCCTGTTCGGTGACATCACCGAACCGGTCGTCACCGTTGGGTGATGTCACCGAACCGGGCGCCGAACGTTGGGTGTTGTCACCCAACGGCGGGCGCGGGGATGTCACCGAACTGTGTCACCGAACCCGAGGCGCCGGGAAGAGAGGGCCTTCTCCGAGTGAAACGGGGTCAGACTTCGATCGCGCCGCCGATTTCGGCGAGGTGCTGGCGCAGGGTAAGCGACGGCTCCTGCGCGCGGCGCTCGAGGTAGCGGGCGAACTGCAGCTGCGCGCGCAGCGACTGGCCGGCGCGCGACCTATCCGCCTGGGCGTACTCGGTGTCGCGGATCGCTTCGGCCGCGGCGACTACTCCGTCGACGGCGGCCGAGGGGACGAAGATCACGCCGTCGTCGTCGGCGAAGACGTGGTCATCGCGACTGATGGTCCACTGCCCGATCGTCGCGGCATCCAGAGCGTCGGATGCCCGCGGATCAACCCGCAACGGCCCCGTCGGCATCGAGCCGAGACTGAAGACGGGCAGCCCGATCTCGCGGATCTCGGCCGTGTCACGGTGCAGACCCCAGATCACGATGCCGGCCAGTCCGGCGCCCGCGGCCTCGAGAACCATCAGGTCGCCGACGCACGCCTCGTCGAGACGGCCCTCGTTGTCGATCACCAGCACATCGCCGGGTTGCGCCCGCTCCAGCACCTCGAGGAACACGTCGACGCTTCCCGAGTGACGCACGGGCAGCGCGCGACCCGAGAAACGGGACCCGGGCGTGATCGCGACCGTGCCGGCCGGGGCGCACCGCACCTCGACGCCGGTACGAACGCATCCGTCGGTGAGGTGCGCGGTGGTGACGTTCATGTCAGCTCCTTCTCGAACCAATGATCCCCGTGCGGCTCGTCGTTGAAACGGGCCACTTCGCGGTAACCGGCATGGTGGTACAGCGCGATCGCCTCCGTGAGGGCGCGGTTCGTCTCCAGGCGAACGGTGCGGATGCCGTGGCCGGCCGCCTGCGATTCCAGCGTCTGCAGCAGGCGGCTTCCCAGACCGACACCGCGCAACTCGCGTGACAACCACATGCGTTTGAGGTGCGCCCAGTCGCCATGGAACTTGAGCAGCCCCAGCGCGACCGGCTCACCGTGCAGGGTGGCGAGCAGTGTGAGCCCGCGGGGCAGGCGCACCTCGTCGTCGTTTGCACTGATCGCGGCCGCAGGGTCGTACCCATGCTCGAAACGCTCCGAGAGTTCGGCGAAGTAGCGCCGCGTGGCCTCGCGCGCGGCGGGCTCGGCCGGATCCACGATCGCGAACTCGACTGCTGACGCCTGCATCAACTGCTCGATCACAGCCATGGCTTCGACCAGCCTCTGCTGCTGCTTCGAGCCGAGCGGCTCCAGCAGCTCCTCGGCCGAGGCGTCCGAAAGACGCTCGTACTCGGCTCGCTCCGCACGTCCCGCGTCGGTCAACGTGACCCGGCGCACGCGACGGTCCGCGGCATCCTCGTCGATGGCGATGAGCCCGTTCCGCTCGAGCGCGTGCAGCAGTCGCGTCAGGTATCCGGAATCCAGATCGAGCCACGCCCGCAGCCCGCGCACCTCGGTGTGCCCGTTGCCGATCTCGTACAGCACGCGCGCTTGGGCCAACGGCCGGGTGCGGCTGAGGAAGCTGTCGTCGAGCGCCCCGATGCGCTGGGTGACGGTGCGATTGAAGCGACGTACCTGCGCGACCTTCTCGGCATCCATATCTCTGACTCTAGTCAGACATTCGGTGGTTGAGTAGCGCGAAGCGCGTATCGAAACCAGACTGGCTTTCATGTCCTTCCAGGCCTACCTCGACAACATCGAAGACAAGACGGGGCTCACGCCGCGCCAGTTCCTCGACCTCGCCCACGAGAGGGGTCTCGACGTCCCGGGCACCAAGGCGGGCGCGATCATCGAATGGCTCGCGACCGACTACGGGCTGGGCCGCGGGCACGCGATGTCGCTGGTGCATGTGATCCAGAGCGGCTCGAAGATCAGCTCGAAGCATGTCGACTCCGGCACGGCCCACAGCGATCCGTCCGATGAGCTGTGGCTGGAAGGCAAGGCGACGAACCCCGCACACCTCAGCGCGGGCTGAGCATCTTCCCCGCGTAGGCTCGGACGCATGGCCGACCTCAGCAACTCCCGCGTCGCCGTCTACATCGACTTCGACAACATCGTGGTGTCGCGCTACAACCAGCTGTTCGGACGCGCGGCGTGGACGAACGATTCCGCCCGCAACTTCTCCATGGCGGGTGGCACGACCGGTGCCGGGGGCCGCGGTGCCGCTGTCGCCGCTGAAGGCATCCCGCTGAAGCTCGAGCAGGCGCGCGTCGACATCGGCGCGATCCTCGACTACGCGTCATCCTTCGGATCCATCGTCGTCAACCGCGCCTACGCCGACTGGTCGGCGCCCGCGAACGCCTCCTACTCGCGGCAACTGATCGATCGCGCCGTCGACCTGACCCAGCTGTTCAACACGGCGGGCACGAAAAATGGTGGTGACATCCGGCTGGCGGTGGATGTCGTGGACGACCTCTTTCGGCTGGCTGACGTCACGCATGTGGTGATCGTCGCCGGCGACTCCGACTACATCGCACTGGCGCAGCGCGCCAAGCGGCTCGGCCGGTTCGTCGTGGGCATCGGAGTCGCGGGTGCAACCTCTCGCGCACTCGTGGCCGCCTGCGACGAGTTCACCGACTACGACGAGGTGCCCGGAGTCGTGAAGCCGACCGTCGAGCCGGTCGGCGAGAGCACGAGGCCCGCGCGCGCCGCCGGTCGAATAGCGGCGAAGCCGCGTGTCGAGACCAGCGCCCCAGAGCCCCCAGAACTCGAACTAGCCCAAGGCAACCACCCCACCTTCTCGCACCGCCCCGACTCCCCCACCGACCAGGCGGAGGCCACCGACCTGCTGCGCCGCGCGCTGCAGCTCATCGACGCGAAGAACGATGAGGAGTGGCAGACCAACGGAG
>JAODAS010000211.1 GCA_025463555.1 Schumannella sp. | reverse complement strand
AGGATGTACGGGTCTTCGAAGACCGCTTCCTGGCGCTCCGGGTCGGTGACGAAGTACTGCGACAGGAAGCCCTTGTCGAAGCGCATGCCCTCGGTCAGCTCGAGCGTGGTGCCGAAGGTGTTCGACTCCTCGACGGTGACGACGCCCTCCTTGCCGACCTTGTCGATGGCCTCGGCGATCAGCGCACCGATCTCGGAATCGCCCGCAGAGATGGATGCCGTGGCGGCGATCTCCTCTTTGGTCTCGACCTCTTTGGCGTTCTTCACCAGCTCGTCGGTGACGGCCTTGACGGCCGCCTCGATGCCGCGCTTCAGCGAGATCGGGTCGGCGCCGGCCGCGACGTTGCGCAGGCCTTCGCGGACCAGCGCCTGGGCGAGGACCACCGAGGTGGTGGTGCCGTCACCGGCGACATCGTCGGTCTTCTTGGCGACCTCTTTGACGAGTTCCGCGCCGATCTTCTCGTACGGGTCGTCAAGCTCGATCTCCTTGGCGATGGACACACCGTCGTTGGTGATCGTGGGGGCGCCCCACTTCTTCTCCAGAACGACGTTGCGACCGCGGGGGCCGAGGGTGACCTTGACGGCGTCAGCCAGGATGTTCAGGCCGCGCTCGAGGCCGCGACGGGCCTCTTCGTCGAAAGCGATGATCTTTGCCATAAGTGAGTGGCGTCCCTTCCGGACGGGTAGGAATAGCAGCCGGTCGCAGAGCGACCGCGAAACTAGCACTCACAGCGCGCGAGTGCCAAAGATCATTCTGGCACTCGCCTAGGGGGAGTGCAAGCCGGGCGGGGCCCGCGGGCGTCAGGCCAGGCGCACCGATTCGGCCTGCGGCCCCTTCGAGCCGGTGCCGACCTCGAAGACGACCGCCTGGCCCTCCTCGAGCGACTTGTATCCCGACATCTCGATCGCCGAATAGTGCACGAAGACGTCCTGCTCACCACCGTCGAGCGTGATGAACCCGAAGCCCTTCTCCGCGTTGAACCATTTGACCGTGCCGTGTGCCATGACCTGCTCCTTGCCGTGCTTGATCGGAACACTAGAGCCGAAGAACACGGTCAGAACGTCGAATCGACAGAACTCAACACGATCGAAACACGGGTGTAACACCCGGCGCCGCGGAAGGCGGATCAGCCGGAATTGGCGACGAGCGTCGCGTAATCCTCGCCGAGCACGATGGTCACGGGCGCCGCGTACTTGTCGGTCAGCTGGACCTTGCCCGGCACCCCGAGCAACTGCAGCAGGCCCCGAGCGATGCCCTCGACGGCGGCAGAGCTGTAATACACGGTCGTGGTCGCGATGTTGCGGGACGACGCATTGGCGCGTGCCGGGTCCGGCCACTTCGCCGCCTTGATCGCATCCCCCGCCGTGTTCTGCAGACCGTTGACGCTGCTGGCGTTGAACACCGAGATGCTGAGCTTCAGGTCCTTCGGCACGGTCGCCGGGTCGGTGACGGGCGCCACCGTGGACGCGCTCGGCGACGGCGATGCGACAGGCGTGTCCCCGCCGCCGAAGTTCGGCAGGTTGAAGCTGATGTCAGGATTCACGCGCGACAGGCCGTACAGGCCGCCGACCACCAGGATGCCCGTCGCCAGCGCCGCCCACGCGAACGCGATCGCACCACGCCCCCGCTTGCGGGGCGTGCGGTGTGCGCCGACGCGCTTCAAGTCGGCGGGGACCGCGTCGAACCGGTCCTGCGGGAAATTGGCCATTGCTTAGCTGGGGTCCTGTACTGAGCGGGGGTCCTGGTCGCTGACGGTTTCCATACGGAAGGTTCGGGCGGCGCGGGCCCGGGACCGGGCGTCACGCAGACGCTGCAACCGCCGGACGAGAAGAGGATCTGAACGCAAAGCCACCGGCGAATCGATGAGCGCGTACAACATCTGATAGTAGCGGGCTGCGGGAATGCTGAACTCCGAACGGATCGCGGCGTCCTTCGCCCCCACCCGCGACGCCCACTGCCGCTCGAAATCGAGGACACGCAGCGACAGGTCATCCAGCACGTCGTCCGAAGACGCCGTACGCGGGACGCTCGGCTGGCGAGCGGGATCGGATGCCGGCACGCCGCGATACTAGAGCTGCCCGGACGCCACGCCGGGTTGCCCCACCGCGGACAGCCAAGACAGCCGGTCGCCATGCGCGGACACGTAGGCGAGCGGGACGGCATCCAGAGCCAATACGAACGGGGAGGGCTCGGGGGCGCTCAGCCCCGCGAGCGCGTCGCGCACCGGGGGCAGGGCCGCCACCGGCTCGAGCGTCACGATGCGCGCGCCCAACTCGCCGCAGAGGCGCAGCACCTCGAGCCGGGCCGCCGGATCCAGGTAGACGAGTGTGCCGAGGGCCAGCACCACCAGCGAGGCTCCGGATGGCGCGGCGGCAGCCAGCGCGGGGAGCGCCTCCAGCGCGTCCCCCGCCACGAGGTGCGGCGGGTCCTCCGCAAGACGGGCGGACGCTGCGCGGAGCCGTGCGAGGCGTTCCGGCCGGTCGGGCGGGAGCAGGGCCTCGAGCCAGGCGACGTCGCCGGCGTCATCGAGCGCGAGCGGGGCCAGGTCGACGCCGCAGCGCCAGACGATCTCCGGCAGCGCCGTCGGCGCCCGGCCCTCGCCGCTGGTCGCGCAGACCAGCACCGGCTCACCGTGCCCGATCATCGGCTCATCGTCGAAACGGTAGGCGTAGCGGTCCACCCCGAGACACAGGCCCGCGGATGCGCCCAGCTCGATGAGGGCGAGCGGACCGGGGATGCGGTCCAGCGCCGCCAGAAGCGGCGCACAACGCCCCACCTCGTTCGTCTGAGTGCGCCGTTCCCGCGCGACAGCGGCCACCCGCGGCCACTCGGCGACCAGCCAGTCGCGCACCTCGCTCCAGGGAGCCTCCGGGACATCCAGCAGATGCATCACCGAGAACAGCAGCGACGGCTGGCGGTGCTCGCGAGGCAGTTCGTCGAGAAGCGCGACCACCGCATCATCGCCCGCGACGCCGCGCGCCCACGCGACCTGCACCTCCGACGTCTGGGCCAGCTCCACAGCGGCACGGCGGTACCAGTCCGCGGTACCGCTCGCTTTACCGTCCGGGTCCGAACCCATGCGCACATCCTGACAGTCCGGTTGAATGGAACCATGACCACCGACAAGTCCACGTCGAAGAAGTACAGCGTCGAGAAGACCGACGCCGAGTGGCGAGCCGAGCTCTCCCCCGATGCCTACCAGGTGCTGCGCGAGGCCGCGACGGAACGCGCGTGGACCGGTGAGCTGCTCGACGAGTCCCGGTCCGGTCTGTACACCTGCGCCGCGTGCGGGGCCGAGTTGTTCAAGAGCGGCACCAAATTCGATTCCGGATGCGGCTGGCCCAGCTTCTACGACTCGGTCAACCCCGACGCGGTGCAGCTCATCGAGGATCACTCTCTCGGCGTGGTGCGCACCGAGGTACGTTGCGCGACCTGCGGATCGCACCTCGGCCACGTGTTCGACGACGGATTCGGGACGCCCACCGGGCTGCGGTACTGCATGAACTCGCTGTCGCTGGGATTCCACGCCGGCGAGGCCGCCGCCGAGTGACCGACCATCCGATCGCCGAAGGGATGCGCCGGCGGCGCTCCCACTCCTCGGTGACGGATGCCGCACCCACCCGGCGCGAACTGCTTCCCCTGATCGAGGCGGCCGCGTCCGTCGCCGACCACGCCTCGCTGCGACCCTGGCGGATCATCGCCCTGCGCGGCGCCGCCCGAACCCGGCTGGGG
>JAODAS010000210.1 GCA_025463555.1 Schumannella sp. | reverse complement strand
GGCCCATTCGACGCAAGATTCTTGCGAATGGCGCAATGATCGTGACGATTCGTTTCCACGATGTAACGATTGTCCCCGGGGGATTTGCCAGAGGTTGACCCCCGACTTAGGGTCGTCCCTATCAGTGCGGTGCCGCGATGAGTCGTGTGCACCGCCACATTTCTGCACAGGAGGAACATTGCGCATCACGCGAATCGCGGCCGCAGCAGGGGGACTGGCTATCGCCAGCGCCCTCGTGCTCAGCGGGTGCTCCACGGGCGGCGGCGGGGACACGCCGGCAGGCGACCCCACGGCGATCATCACGGCGAACGGCTCTGAGCCGCAGAACCCGCTGATCCCGGCCAACACCAACGAAACCGGTGGCGGCAAGATCATCGACAGCATCTTCGCCGGCCTCGTGTACTACGACGCCAAGGGTGCTCCGACCAACGACGTCGCCGACTCGATCGACGGCAACGGCGACAAGACCGTCTACACGATCAAGCTCAAGAGCGGCCAGAAGTTCACCAACGGTGAAGCGGTCACCTCCAGCTCCTTCGTGGACGCCTGGGACTGGGCTGCTCTCGCCAGCAACGCGACCCTCAACAGCTACTTCTTCGAGGACATCGTGGGCTTCAGCTACGACGAGGACGTCTCGCTCAAGGACAGCGGCGGCCTCGTGGTCGTCGATGACTCCACGTTCGAGATCCACCTGAAGTCGTCGCTCGCGGACTACCCGCTGCGCCTCGGCTACTCGGCGTTCTACCCGCTCCCGACGGCGTTCTTCGACGACCAGGCGGCATTCGGCGAGAACCCGATCGGCAACGGCCCGTACATGCTCGACGGTGAAGGCGCGTGGCAGCACAACGAGAAGATCGACCTCGTCGTGAACCCCGACTACACCGGCGGTCGCAAGGCGCAGAACGGCGGTCTCTCGATCGTCTTCTACACCACCCAGGAAGCGGCGTACGCCGACCTCCTCGGCGGCAACCTCGACGTGCTGGACGCGATCCCGCCGTCGGCGCTGAAGACCTACAAGGACGAGCTGGGCGACCGCTACATCGATCAGGCAGCGGCGATCTTCCAGTCCTTCACCATCCCGGACCGCCTCGCGCACTTCAAGGGCGAGGAAGGCCGGCTCCGTCGCGCCGCGATCTCGGAGGCCATCAACCGCGCTGAGATCACCGACGTGATCTTCGACGGCACCCGCACCCCGGCACACGACTTCACGTCGCCCGTCATCGACGGCTACAGCGAAAGCGTTCCCGGCTCAGAGGTCCTCGACTTCAACGAGGCGGACGCCAAGGACAAGTGGGCTCAGGCCGACGCGATCTCCAAGTGGGACGGCGAGTTCAAGATCGCTTACAACGCGGACGGCGGCCACCAGGAGTGGGTCGACGCCGTGGCGAACAGCATCAAGAACGTCCTCGGCATCCAGGCATCGGGTGACCCTTACCCGACCTTCGCCGAGGTCCGCACCGCGATCACCGACCGGTCCATCAAGACCGCCTTCCGCACCGGATGGCAGGCTGACTACCCGGGTCTGTTCAACTTCCTGGGCCCGATCTACGGTACGGGCGCCGGATCGAACGACGGTGACTACAGCAACCCGGACTTCGATGCTCTGCTGAAGGAGGGTTCGGCAGCGTCCGACACCGCCGCGGCGAACAAGAAGTTCCAGCAGGCGCAGGAGATCCTCTTCAAGGACCTCCCGGCGATCCCGCTGTGGTACTCCTCGGTTCAGGGTGGCTACTCGGCGGCGGTCAGCAACGTCGCCATCGACTGGCACTCGGTCCCGCTGTACTACCAGATCACCAAGTCGGAGTAAGGCTCCGCAAACCGTGGGGCGGCGCAACCCGTCGCCCCACGGTTTTTTTCCGGGCGCGTAACATTCGCGCTACGGCGTTCGCACAGGGACACCAGAAGAAGGTCCAATCATGTTCGGCTATATCGTCCGCCGAGTCCTGCAGATCATCCCGGTCTTCATCGGGACCACACTGCTCATCTACTTCCTGGTCTTCGCACTCCCCGGAGACCCCCTCCTCGCCCTGTTCGGCGACAAGACCCCGAACCCGGCGGTCCTCGAGCGCCTGCGCGAGCAGTACCACCTGAACGAGCCGTTCATCGTGCAGTACTGGTACTACATCAGCGGCATCTTCCACGGAGACTTCGGCACCTCGTTCAACGGGCAGCCGGTCTCCGCTCAGCTGGTGCGAGCCTTCCCGATCACGATCCGGCTCGCGGTCCTCGCGGTGCTGATCGAACTGATCGTCGGCATCACGGTCGGCCTCGTCGCGGGTCTGCGCAAGGGCAGCATCTTCGACGGAACATCGCTGATCGTGAGCCTCGTGCTCATCTCGCTTCCGATCTTCGTGATCGGCTTCACGGCGCAGTTCACGCTCGCGATCAAGGCCGGCTGGTTCCGCACCACCGTGTCCCAGGGTGCTCCACTGCAAGACCTGATACTCCCGGCGCTGGTGCTGGCGAGCGTCAACCTCGCCGTCACGTTGCGGCTGACCCGGGCATCCGTTCTCGACACCGGCAACCAGGACTTCGTCCGCATGGCCTACGGCAAAGGGCTTCCGACGCGGCGCGTGATCCCCGTGCACATCCTGCGCAACTCGCTCATCCCGGTGACCACCTCGCTGGCAGCCGACTTCGGCATCCTGATCGTCGGGGCGACGGTCACCGAGGGCATCTTCAACATCGCGGGTGTCGGCGGCACGCTCTTCCGGGCGATCAAGCTCGGCGAGAATCCGACCGTCGTCTCGTTCGTGACCGTCATGGTCATCCTGTATCTGATCGTCAACCTACTCATCGACCTGCTCTACGCGGTGCTCGACCCGAGGATCCGTTATGTCAAGTAAGAATCCGGTCCGTATCGCTCCGCATTTCGTCGCTCCGGTCGACGATGCCGCACTCGGCGCCATCGACGCGGTGCGCGTCAGCGAGAAGGCCAGCAACCTCTGGATCGACGCATGGCGCGACCTGCGCAAGCGCCCGATGTTCTGGATCTCGTCGGTGATGATCGTGTTCATCATCGTGGTGGCGCTGTTCCCATCGCTGTTCACCGCCGCGCCGCCGGCCGATCAGTGCTACCTGTCGGTCGGCGACGGCCATCCGTACACCTCGAGCAACGGCCCGCCCGCGCCCGGGCATCCCCTCGGCTTCACCAAGCAGGGATGCGACATCTTCTCCCGCATCGTGCACGGCACGTCGACCTCGCTGTCGGTGGGTCTCATGGCTTCGGCGATCGTGGTGGTCATGGGTGTCCTCATGGGAGGTCTCGCCGGATTCTTCGGCGGCTGGGTCGACGCGCTGCTCATGCGCCTCGGCGACATCTTCTTCGCGATCCCGTACATCCTCGCGGCCGTGGTGGTGATGAGCGTCTTCTCGGCCTACCGCAGCCCGTTCGTCATCGCCTTGGCGATCGGCGCCTTCGCCTGGCCGTCCACGGCGCGCATCCTGCGATCGGAGGTGCTGCGCATCAAGCAGTCCGACTTCGTGATGGCGTCGACGGCACTGGGCGTGTCCCGGCTGAAGACGCTCGCGAGTCACGTGCTGCCCAACTCGATCGCACCCGTGATCGTCGTGACGACGATCTCGCTCGCGGCGTCGATCACGGCCGAGGCGACCCTGTCGTTCCTGGGCGTCGGACTCCCGTCGAGCTTCATGTCCTGGGGCAATGACATCAGCGCGGCTCAGGTCGACCTGCGCAACAACCCGTCGACCCTGATCTATCCGTCGATCGCACTGTCGGTGACCGTGCTCGCCTTCATCATGCTCGGCGAGTCTCTGCGCGAAGCGCTCGACCCGAGGGCGAGGGCTCTCCGTTGAGCATGAACCAGCCGATCCAGGGCACACCGCTGCTCGAGATCAAGGATCTCGAGGTCGGATTCCAGACCGCGGATGGACTCGTCCCCGCCGTGCGCGGGATCAGCTTCGACCTCTACCCCGGCGAGACCGTCGCGATCGTGGGTGAGTCGGGTTCCGGCAAGTCGACCACGGCGCACGCCATCATCAACCTGCTCCCCGGCACGGGCAAGGTCACCGGCGGGCAGGTGCTGTTCGAGGGCCGCGACCTGACGACGCTCAAGACCGCCGAGATCGAATCGGTGCGCGGGCGCCTGATCGGCCTCGTGCCGCAGGATCCCATGCAGAGCCTCAACCCGGTGTGGAACATCGGCTTCCAGGTCGAAGAGGCGATCAGGGCGAACGGCGTCGCAACCGATCGGCGCGAGATCCGCAAGCGCGCCATCCAGGTGCTGAAAGAGGCGGGGCTGCAGGATGCGGACCGCCGGCTGCGTCAGTACCCTCACCAGTTCTCGGGCGGCATGCGTCAACGCGTGCTGATCGGCATCGGCCTGTCCGCAGACCCGAAGCTGCTCATCGCGGACGAGCCGACCTCGGCCCTCGATGTGACGGTTCAGCGGCGCATCCTGGATCACCTGGAGTCGCTGACAGCCCGGAAGAACACGGCCGTCATCTTCATCACGCACGACCTGGGCCTGGCCGCCGAGCGCGCCGAGAACATCGTGGTGATGCACCGCGGCAAGATCGTGGAATCCGGCCCGGCGATCGAGATCCTGCAGAATCCGAAGCACCCCTACACCCAGCGCCTCGTGGCGGCGGCTCCCAGCCTGGCGTCGAAGCGCATCCAGTCGGCGGTGCACGGCGAGAAGATCGCGGTGGTCGGCGGCGCCGATGCCGACACGGTCGACCTCGGCCGCGCGGCCGAACGCGTGCAGGCGAGCAAGGAAGACGCTTCCACGCCCGCGATCGAGTTCCGCGAGGCGACGAAGGTCTTCAAGATCCGGACCGGAAGTTTCAGCTCGACCGACTTCACGGCAGTCGACAACGTCTCGTTCTCGGTGCCGCGCGGATCCACGATGGCACTGGTGGGGGAGTCGGGATCGGGCAAGTCGACCGCCGCCAAGATGCTGCTCGGCCTCGAGCGGCTCACCTCCGGCTCGATCCTCGTGAACGGCGAAGAGGTCAGCAGCAAGAGCCGCCGAGAACTGTTCGACCTGCGGCGTCAGATGCAGCCGGTGTTCCAGGACCCGTACGGCTCGCTCGACCCGCTGCACAACATCGGCAACACGATCGCCGAGCCGCTCGTCATCCACAAGGTCGGCGACGACCGGTCTCGCAAGGCGCGCGTGCTCGAGGTGCTCGAGCAGGTGTCCCTGCCTGCATCGCTCGCCACGCGGTACCCGAACGAGCTCTCGGGCGGCCAGCGCCAGCGGGTCGCCATCGGGCGTGCCATCGCGCTGAAGCCCGACATCCTCGTGCTCGACGAGGCGGTGTCGGCGCTCGACGTCCTGGTGCAGGCTCAGGTTCTGAACCTGCTCGCCGATCTGCAGGCGGAGCTGGGGCTCACCTACCTGTTCATCACCCACGACCTGGCGGTGGTGCGCGTCATCGCGGACCACGTCTGCGTGATGGAGAAGGGCCGAATCGTCGAGCAGGCGTCCGTCGACGAGGTCTTCGACAACCCGCGCGAGGAGTACACACGCGAGTTGCTCGACGCCATCCCGGGCGCCAAGATCCGCCTGGCGGGCTAGGGGGCGTGACTCTTCGTGCCGGATCATCTGTCGTCGCATTCGCGTTCGTCGTGGCTGCGGTGGTGCTGCTGCTGGGGGATGCGGTGATCCGCGGGTCCTGGGCGGTCGGCGCGCGCGGCGCGGGCCCTGGTGCCCTGGTCGTCTGGGGCGCGTGGATGCTGCTGGTCCGGCCGTCGATCCGCGTGCTGCCCGACCGTGCGGTGATCACGAACGTGGGCCGCATCACCGATGTGCCCTGGGCACGCGTGGTCGACATCCGCCGCAAGCTGCAGCTCGTGTTCGAGCTCGACGACGACCGCCGCATCGAGGCATGGGGCAGCCCGTTCGCCAGCCGCAGGCGCACCGATGACGACCCGTCCTTGATCGCTCTGCGCGGGGCATGGATGTCGGCACAGGATGCGAGCTCCGGTGCGGTCGTGCGCCGGCCCGATTCTGTGGCTCTGCTGGTCGGAGCCGCCGCCGTGCTGTTCCTCGTCATCACGCTGGTGGTGTTCCGGTGATCGTCTATCTGCTGCGTCGCACCCTCAACTACGCGATCCTGACCGCGGTCGCCTCGTCGCTCGCGTATGTCCTCGCGAGCATCGGGCTCAAGCCGGTCGCCGCCCTGGAGTCCCGGCATCCCCGGCCCCCGCAGTCGACGATCGACATGACGCTGGACAAGCTCGGGGCCAACCCGGATGTGCCGCTGATCGAGCGCACCTGGGTCTGGTTCAGCAACCTCTTCCACGGCGACCTCGGCCAGACGATCAACAACCACCAGGTGACCGATCAGCTCGCGGTCCGGGCCGGAGTGAGCCTGCAGCTGTTGCTGATCGGATCCATCCTGGGCGCCATCATCGGCGTGATCCTCGGGATCTGGGGCGCCGTGCGCCAGTACAAGACGAGCGACCAGGTCGTGACCTTCGTGTCGTATCTCGTGTTCGCCATGCCGACGTTCGTGCTCGGCATCCTGTCGATGATCGTCGCGACCCAGTTCAACCACGCCGTCGGATCCCAGCTGATCGTGTTCAGCGGGCAGTATTCGGCCGACGCGCCCGCCGACTTCTGGGGCAACCTGGCCGACCGGCTCTCGCATCTGCTGCTGCCCACCGTGGTGCTGATCATCGTCGGCGCCACCAGCTACAGCCGGTACCAGCGCAACGCGATGCTCGACGTTCTCGGCGCCGACTACATCCGCACCGCACGATCCAAAGGGCTGACGCGCGGTGCGGCGCTGGTCCGGCACGGGGTGCGCGTCGCCCTCATCCCGATGTCGACGTTCTTCGCCTACAGTTTCGGCACGCTCATCGCCGGTGCGACCCTGCTCGAGCTGGTATTCAGCTGGCACGGCATGGGGGAGCAGGCGATCCAGTCGATCCAGAAGCAGGACATCAACTCGGTCGCCGGCGCGACCCTGTTCGTGTCGGTACTCATCCTGTGCTCGTCGACCCTCTCCGAGGTGCTCTACGCGGCTCTCGATCCGCGAGTGAGGCGATGACATGACACTGGCCGACATCGACATCCTGGGTGAGACGGAGAAGGGCTTCGGCGTCGAAGTCCCCGAAGATCCCCGGCCGCAGAAGCGACGCACGTCGGTCTCCCGGTCCGCGCTGATCTGGCGACGACTGCGCGGCACGCCACGCTTCTGGATCGGCGCCGTCTCGCTGGCGATCCTGGTGGTGTTCGCCACGCTCGGCCCGCTGCTCAGCCCGTACACGATCGAGTCGCAGGACGTCCTCTATTTCAACTCGGCGCCGTCGACCGTGCACTGGTTCGGCACCGACACTCTCGGCCACGACATCCTGGTGCAGACCATGGTCGGCCTGCAGAAGTCCCTCATCATCGGATTCGTCGCGGGCCCCCTCGCCACCGCCCTCGCCGCGATCATCGGCGCATCCGCCGGATACATCGGCGGTGCCGGCGACAAAGTGATCTCCTGGTTCATCGATCTGATGCTGGTGCTGCCGACGTTCTTCATCCTGATCCTGCTGTACCCGATCTACGGCGGCAACTGGGTCATCATGATGTTCTTCCTCGCCTTCACCGGCTGGATGATCATGGCCCAGGTGATCCGGTCACAGACCCGCTCGCTGCGGGAGCGGGAGTTCGTGAAGGCCGCCCGCTACATGGGGTTCAACTCGTGGTCCGTCGTCACGCGGCACATCATCCCGAACGTCGCCTCACTGCTCATCATCGATGCGACGCTCGGCATCGGGGCCATGATCCTGTCGGAGACGGTGCTGAGCTTCTTCGGCTTCGGTGTCCAGCCGCCCGATGTCTCGCTGGGCACGCTGCTCGAGAACGGGCAGGCCGCGGCCACCACGCGTTCGTGGCTCTTCGTCGCCCCGGCCGGCGTGCTGGTCTGGCTCATGCTCTCGATCAACTTCATCGGGGACGCGCTGCGCGACGCGGTCGACCCGACCTCGGGAGTCAACCGTGGCTGATCGCTCCTCGTCCGCGCCCCTGCTCGAGGTGCGGAACCTCTCCGTCACGTTCCCGCAGGACACGGGGGACGTGCGGGCGGTCCGCGACATCAGCTACTCGATCGCCGAAGGCGAGTTCCTCGGCATCGTCGGCGAGTCCGGATCGGGCAAGTCGGTGTCGTCCCTCGCCATCATGGGGCTGCTGCCGGACACGGCGCAGATCACCGGCGAGATCATCTTCCAGGGCAAGTCGCTGCTGAAGCTCGATGACCGCGCACTGTCGCGCATCCGGGGCAAAGAGCTCGCGATCATCTTCCAGGACCCGCTCTCGGCCCTCACCCCGGTGTACACGATCGGCGACCAGATCTCCGAGGCGCTGAGGCTGCACGATCGCATGCTCAGCCGGCCGGCCGCCGAGGCCCGCGCCATCGAGCTGCTCAAGATCGTCGGGATCCCCGATGCACCCCGGCGGGTCAAGGCGTTCCCGCACGAGTTCTCGGGCGGGATGCGTCAGCGCGCCATGATCGCGATGGCGATCTCGAACAACCCGCGGCTGATCATCGCGGACGAGCCGACGACGGCTCTCGATGTCACGATCCAGGCGCAGATCCTCGAGGTGCTCGAAGAGGCGAAGCGCATCACCGGTGCGGCGGTCTCACTCATCACGCACGACCTCGGAGTCGTCGCCGGTCACGCCGACCGCGTCGCCGTCATGTACGCGGGAAAACTCGTCGAACTGGGCGACGTCGACCAGATCTTCCACGAGCCGACCATGCCGTACACCATCGGCCTGCTGCGCTCGGTTCCCAACATCCGCACCGCCGGCACGGAACGCCTCGTCCCGCTCGAGGGACGGCCGCCATCGCTGGCGAACCTGCCCGCCGGATGCCCGTTCGCCGCGCGATGCCCGGTCGCCATCCCGAAATGCACCCAGATCGAGCCGGAACTCGTCCCGCACGGCCACGACCCGCGCCACACCAGCGCATGCCACCGCGCCGACGAGATCGCCGCCGGAACACTGACCGCGCCGGAGATCTTCCCCCGCCCCGAGCCCCTGGCGATCGGGGTCCGCCGCCAGGGAGAGGTCGTGCTCTCCGTCGAGAACCTCGTCAAGCACTTCCCGCTCATGCGCGGGGGCGTCTTCCGGCGCAGAATCGGAACCGTCCGCGCCGTCGACGGCGTCTCGTTCGACGTGCAGGCCGGACGCACCCTCGCCATCGTGGGGGAGTCCGGCTGCGGCAAGACCACGACCATCCTCGAGCTGATGGAGCTCACCACCCCCCAGGGCGGGCGGATCCTCCTCGAGGGCCGTGACATCGCGACGCTGAACAGGGGCGATCGGCGGGCACTGCGCGCCGACATCCAGATCGTCTTCCAGGACCCGTCCTCCGCCGTCGACCCGCGACTTCCCGTCGGCGAGGTCATCGGCGAGCCGCTGCTGGCGCAGCGGGTGCCGCGCGAGGCACGCGAGAAGCGCGTCGCCGAACTGCTCGAGCTGGTCGGCCTGGACGCCGCGATGGCCGACCGCTATCCGCACGAGTTCTCGGGCGGGCAGCGTCAGCGCATCGGCATCGCCCGCGGGCTGGCGACCGATCCCAAGGTGCTGGTGCTCGACGAGCCGGTGTCGGCGCTCGACGTGTCGATCCAGGCCGGCGTCATCAACCTGTTGCAGGATCTGCGCGATCAGCTGGGGCTGTCCCTCGTCTTCGTCGCACACGACCTCGCCGTGGTGCGGCAGATCGCCGACGACGTGGCGGTGATGTACCTCGGCCGCATCGTCGAGCAGGGTCCCATCGCCGAGGTGTTCAACGATCCCAAGCACCCGTACACGCAGGCACTCATGTCCGCCGCGCCCATCCCCGATCCGGTGCTCGAGCGCGAGCGCAGCCGCGTGCTGCTCGACGGTGATCTGCCGAGCCCGACCGAGCAGATCGACGGATGCCGGTTCCGCACGCGCTGCCCCCTTTTCAAGTTGCTCGACGAATCAGCCCAGGCGAAGTGCATCGGCCAGGACCCGAAGCTCGAGCCCCACGACGACGTGGAAGTGGCCTGTCATTGGGTCGAGCAGAACACGCTCGTCGTCTCATAGTTGTTTCACCCACCAAGAAGAGAAAGAAGAATGCACATGATCCGCAAGACAACCGCACTCGCTGCGGTCGCGGTCCTCGGTGCCGGCATGCTCGCGCTCACGGCGTGCGCGCCGGGCGCGCCGAGCTCGGGGCCGTCCACTGACCCGAATTCGCTTCCGTCAGTCGGATGGACCGCGGTCGACCCGTCCACCCTCGCGCAGGGCGGCACGCTGAACCTGGCGGTCACCAACTCGCCGAGCGACGACGGCAACTGGAACAACAACACAGCGGAGGGTGCCGAGGTCGAGGCGACCTCGGTCGAGGCGCCTACCTACGGCACCGCCATCACGATCAAGGCCGACGGCTCGTGGGAGCCGAACCAGAACTACGCCACGAGCATCGAGCTGACCAGTGAGAACCCGCAGGTCGTCACCGTCAAGCTCAACGACAAGGCGGTCTGGGAGGACGGTTCGCCGATCACCGCGGCTGACTACGAGTCCACCTGGCACGCGCTGTCGGGTGCGGACCCGGCCTACAACATCGCCAGCAGCGCCGGCTTCGAGCAGGTGAAGGACTTCAAGGCGACCGACGACTACAACTTCAGCTTCACGGTCGACCCGGTGTACGCCGACTGGCCCAACATCCTGAACGCCGCGATCCTGCCGAAGGCCATCGCCGACGACCCCGACGCCTGGAACACGGGCTTCGTGGACAAGCCGACGCCCTCCAACGGCCCGTACATGTTCACCGCCGTCGACAACTCCGCCAACACCTTCGTGGCCGAGCCGAACCCGAACTGGTGGGGCGATGCGCCGAAGCTCGACAAGATCACCTTCACCGTGATCGACCAGGAGACGCAGGCGCAGTCCTTCGCGAACGACGAGATCGACGCGGTCGAGCTGCTGACCCCCGACGCCTACCTGTCCGCACAGGACAAGAGCGGCGCCGAGATCCTGCGCTCCGGTGGTCTGACCTACTCGCAGGTGACCTTCAACGGCACTGTCCCGCCGCTCGATGACCCGGCTGTCCGCCAGGCGATCGCGCACGGCATCGACCGCGACATCATGGGCGAGGCGGCGAACAAGCCCCTCGGTGCTCCGTCGTCTCCGGTCGGCAACTACATCTTCATGCCCGGCCAGGACGGCTACACCGACACCACGGGTGACGCTCTCGCGTACGACAAGGACAAGGCGAAGCAGATCCTCACGGATGCCGGATGGGCCAACGCCGATGGCAAGTGGACCAAGGACGGTGAGACCCTCGAGGTCTCGGTCATCGTCCCGCAGGGCACGGCGAGCAACGAGCTCCGCGCCCAGCAGATCCAGGCGTCGCTGAAGCAG
Organism: Schumannella sp.; assembly: GCA_025463555.1. GTDB lineage: Bacteria > Actinomycetota > Actinomycetes > Actinomycetales > Microbacteriaceae > JBDSKH01. Next base: position 9,714 of record JAODAS010000210.1, on the reverse strand, counting down.
ATCGACATCGCGGTGAAGATCGACGAGTCGCCCAGTGCCGACTACTTCCAGAACATCTCGGACGGCAAGTACGAGCTGGCCACCTTCGGATGGCAGGGCACCGCGTTCAACATCTCCTCCTCGGAGTCGTTGTTCTCGCCCGCCCAGAAGCCCGGTGATGACCTCGGTCAGAACTACGCCTTCGTGTCGGACGACAAGCTGGAGGGCCTGTGGGCTGACGCCAACAAGGAGCTCGACCCCGCCAAGCGGATCGAGATCGCCAAGAAGATCAACGACGTCATCGCCACCTACGTGCCGATGCTGCCGCTCTACGCGTACCCGAACGTGTACGCGGTCGACGGCGACCTGGCCAACTACGGCCCGGCGACGTTCGCGTCGATCGACTGGACGGCTGTCGGCTTCACCAAGTAACTCGACACCCTGACCCGAGGGGCGGCGGCGCGCGAGCGTCGTCGCCCTTCGGCATTCCCTGGATAGGCTGGCCGACGGTGAAGAAGCGCATCCTGGCCGTTGCGACGGCGCTCGTCGTGACGGCGACGGCGCTGTCGGCGTGCACTCCGACGACCACGATCGTCCCGGGGAGCACGGTGCGGGTCGCGGTGGCCACAGCGCTCACCTCCGTGAACGCCAGCACCTCCTTCGGGCGTTCCAGCCCGACCAACGCCGACGTCGCGTACCTCACCGGTACGGGTTTCGGGTACTACGACGCCGGCTACGCCCGGGTCGACGACACGTCGTTCGGGTCGGCCGAGATCGTGGACGAGTCGCCGTTCACCGTGCGGTACACGATCGCCGACGGTGTCACCTGGTCGGACGGCGTTCCCGTCGACGCCGCCGACCTGCTGCTGTCCTGGGCCGCCAACTCCGGTTCGGTGAACACCCCCGGCTTCGACGACAGCGCCTTCGTCGATCCGGCGACGGGCCAGTACACCGACGACTTCCCCGACGAGGCGGTGTTCTTCGACGGCACGATCGGCAACGGGCTCGAACTCGCGACCACCACTCCGACGATCGTCGAGGACCGTTCGCTCGAGGTCGTGTACGACAGCTACTTCTCCAACTGGCGGCTCGCGCTTCAGCCGGGCGTCGCGGCGCACGTCGTCGCCGAGCGCGCGCTCGGACTGCCCGACGGCACGGGCGACGCAGGGGGCGACCAGAAGTCGCTGGATGCCGCGATGGCCGCGAAGGCGGCTCTCGTGTCGGCGGTGGTCGGCCGCGATCAGGGCGCGCTGGCCCGGCTCTCCCGGTTCTGGAACAGCTCCTACAACCTCACGGCCCTCCCCGGCGACCCGTCGCTGCTCGTGGCATCCGGGCCCTATCGCCTGACCGGCATCGACGCCGACACCGTGACCCTGACGGCCAACCCCGCCTATCACGGCGACCGCCGCCCCACCTACGAGACGATCGAGCTGCGGGTGTCACCGGACCCGCAGGAGGCCGTGGACCTGCTGGCGAAGCACGAGGTCGATATCGTCACCCCGCAGCCCAGCGAAGATGTGCTCGCGGCGCTCGTCGGCGTCGACGACGTCACGGTGACGGCCGGCTCCGAGGGCACGTTCGAGCACCTCGACCTGCAGCAGGCGAACTCGCGATCGGGCGTGTTCGACGACCAGCGGGTGCGGGAGGCGTTCCTCGACGTCGTGCCTCGCCAGCAGATCCTCGATGAGCTGATCACGCCGCTGCAAGAGGACGCCGGGCTGCTGGATTCGTTCCTCCTGCGTCCGGGCGCGGCGGGGTACACCGAGGCGATAGCGGACAACGGCTCCCGCGAGTACGCCGAGACGGACGTCGACAAAGCCGTGGCTCTGCTCGCGGAGGCCGGCGTTGCCAAGCCCCGGGTCTGCATCCTGTACGACCCCGCGAACCCGCGCCGCGTCGCGGAGTTCACCCTCATCCGCACCAGCGCCGCGCGCGCAGGCTTCCGGGTGACGGACTGCTCGAACCCCGACTGGGAGGGCCTGCTGGGGGTCGCCGACTCCTACGACGCCGCCCTGTTCGCGTGGGACACCACCCGGCTCGGACCGGCCGCCGCGAGCGCCGTGTTCAAGACGGGTTCCAAGCTGGCGAACTTCAACGGCTTCTCCGACCCCGAAGTGGACAAGCTCATCGCGCAGGTGGAGGCCTCCGACGACGACGCCGAGGTGACGAAGCTGCTGACCGAGATCGACGGCAAGATCTGGGCGGACGCCTACGGGGTGCCGTTGTACGCCTATCCGACGGTGACCGCGGTCGCCTCCAGCGTGACCGGTGTGACGCGCTCGCCGCTCGGCCGCGGCGTCTTCTGGGACGCCTGGAAGTGGGCCCCGGCAGCCGAATCGCCCTCGCCCGGCTAGACTTGAACGTCTGCCCGCTGTCGGGCACAATCCCACTTTCTTCCTTTCGAGGTATTCCCATGGCTACTGCCACCCGCTCCGATCTGCGCAACGTCGCGATCGTGGCTCACGTCGACCACGGCAAGACGACGCTCGTCGACGCCATGCTGCGTCAGACCAACTCCTTCGGCTCGCACGAGCACATGGAGGAGCGCGCCATGGACTCCAACGATCTCGAGCGTGAGAAGGGCATCACGATCCTCGCCAAGAACACGGCGATCAGCTACACGGGCATCCACGCCGAAGAGGGCGTCCCGGTCACCATCAACGTGATCGACACTCCCGGCCACGCCGACTTCGGTGGCGAGGTCGAGCGCGGCCTGTCGATGGTGGATGGCGTGGTGCTTCTGGTCGACGCGTCCGAGGGCCCGCTTCCCCAGACGCGATTCGTACTGCGCAAGGCTCTCGAGGCCAAGCTCCCCGTCATCCTGCTGGTCAACAAGACCGACCGGCCGGATGCGCGCATCGACGAGGTCGTCGAGGAGAGCCACGACCTGCTCCTGGCTCTCGCCAGCGACCTGCACGACGACATCCCGGACCTTGACGTGGATGCCCTGCTCGACCTGCCCGTCGTCTACGCCTCCGGCCGCAACGGCGCCGCCTCGTGGAATAAGCCCGAGAACGGCACCCTGCCCGACAACGCCGACCTCGAGCCGCTGTTCGACGCGATCCTGAAGCACGTGCCTGCGCCCACCTACGACGACGAGGCCCCCCTGCAGGCCTGGGTCACGAACCTCGACGCCTCGCCGTTCCTCGGCCGCATCGCGCTGCTGCGCGTCTTCGCGGGCTCGCTGAAGAAGGGCCAGACCGTGGCCTGGGTGAAGAACGACGGCTCGCACTCGAACGTGCGCATCACCGAGCTGATGAAGACCCGCGCCCTCGATCGCTACCCGGCCGAAGAAGCCCACGCGGGCGACATCGTCGCGGTCGCCGGCATCGAAGACATCACCATCGGCGAGACGATCGCCGACCCCGACGACATCCGGCCCCTTCCCGCGATCACTGTCGACGACCCGGCGATCTCGATGACGGTCGGCACGAACACCAGTCCGATCATCGGCAAGGTCAAGGGTCACAAGCTCACCGCCCGGATGGTCAAAGACCGTCTCGACCGCGAACTGGTCGGAAACGTGTCCATCAAGGTCGTCGACATCGGACGCCCCGACGCATGGGAGGTGCAGGGCCGTGGAGAACTGGCCCTCGCCATCCTGGTCGAGAACATGCGCCGTGAGGGCTTCGAGCTCACCGTCGGCAAGCCGCAGGTGGTCACCAAGACGATCGACGGCAAGCTGAACGAGCCGTTCGAGCACCTGACCATCGACGCGCCGGAGGAGCACCTCGGCGCCATCACGCAGCTGCTCGCCGCCCGCAAGGGCCGCATGGAGACGATGACGAACCACGGCACCGGCTGGGTGCGCATGGAGTTCATCGTGCCGTCGCGCGGGCTCATCGGATTCCGCACCGAGTTCCTCACCATCACGCGCGGCACCGGCATCGCCAACGCGATCTAGCACGGCTACGAGCCGTGGGCGGGCGCCATCGTCACCCGCACGAACGGCTCGATCGTCGCCGACCGTGCCGGCGTCGCGACGCCGTTCGCGATGACCGCCCTGCAGGAGCGCATGTCGTTCTTCGTCGAGCCGACGCAGGAGGTCTACGAGGGCATGGTCGTGGGCGAGAACTCGCGCGCCGACGACATGGACGTCAACATCACCTAAGGGAAGCAGCTGACGAACATGCGTCAGTCGACCTCCGATGTGTTCGAGCGCATGACCCCGTCGCGCAAGCTGACGCTGGAGGAGTGCCTCGAGTTCGCGCGCGAAGACGAGTGCGTCGAGGTGACGCCCGAGGTGGTGCGCATCCGCAAGGTGGTTCTCGACCAGACCGAGCGCGCGCGCAGCCTCTCGCGCACGAAGAAGCAGAACGCGTAGCCAACCTCGCTGGTTGAGTAGCGCCCGCGAAGCGGACGCGTGTCGAAACCCCGCACCCTCATTGTGAGCGTCCAGCGCCCAGCGCTACGCTGTGCCCGGTCCCTGACAGCAGTACGACCTGACAGCTACGAATAGAGGCGCTATGAGCACCGTCCGTCGTCCCCGCAAGACCATGGCCGTGGCGCTCGCCGCGGTGCTGCTGACCGCCCCGCTTCTCGGCGGCTGCAGCATCATCAACAATCTGACGGGCGGCAACGGCGGCCCGATCGGCGGCGGCGTGGTCCCCGGCACCTCGATCCCGTCCGATTTCCCGAAGGACGACGTGCCGCTCATCGACGGCGACGTGGTGCTGGGCCTCTCAGTCCCCGGCGACAAGGGCGAGAAGGCCTGGAACGTCACCATCAAGGTCGACGGCGCCGACGCATTCGACACCATCAAGGGCCAGCTGACCGACGCCGGTTTCGCGTACAAAGAGGTCTCGGTGACCGACAAGGCCAGCAGCGGCGGATTCACGAAGGACCCCTACACGGTGCTCGTCGTGGTCGCCCAGGCCGACGGTTCCTGGAACGCCAACTACACGGTCACGAACGCGGACACCGGCCAGTGACCGCGCGGCTGATCGGCGTCGCCGGCGCCGTCCTCGCAACCTCATTGGCACTGACCGGATGCGGCGTGCTGGGCACGCCCGCGCCGGCGAACACGGGGGACAACGGTGCCGCGACCTCGGGCCCCGCCGACCCCGGTACCGGAGGTGGCACGGACGGCGGCGCCGGCGAGGGGACCACCCTTCCCGACACGTTCCCGAGCGGCGATGTGCCGCTCATCGAGGGTGACGTCGCGTACGTACAGGATCTCGGCACCGGGTGGGTCGTATACATCGCGCGGGACGACTTCCTCGGCGGGTACGACGAGGCCAAGGGCCTGCTGCTCGACGCCGGTTTCACCGGCGACACGGTCGGGCAGGACGACACCGGAGCGTTCGGCCAGTTCAAGAACGACACCTACACCGTGAACCTGCAGGGCGCGAACGCGGAGAACACCGGTTTCGGCAACGCAGTGGGTTACACCGTGGTGAAGAGCGGCTGACGCCGCACCCCACCCACCCACCCCACCCCACCCCACCCCACCCCACCCCACCCTTCGCTGGTTGCCCACTTCTGACGTCTCCCGCTGCGCGGAGGCGTCAGATTCAGGCAAACAGCGGGTCGCCGATGGAGCCGCCTGCGCGCGCGGCGGGCGGCACCGCGAAGAGAGCGCTGCCCACGTGCTTGATGTACTCGTTCAGGGCGTCGTGGCCCGCGAGGCTGCGCTGCACGGTGATGAACTGCTGCGGGTCGCGCTGGAACGACAGGAAGAAGAGCCCCGCGTCGAGGCGGCCGAGGGAGTCGTTCCCGTCGACGAAGTTGTAGCCGCGGCGCAGCAACCGCGCACCCCTGTTCACCGTGGGGTGCGCCAGGCGCACGTGCGAGTCCTCCGCGATGCGGGGGGAGCCGTCGTCGCCCGGCTTGCCGAAGTCGGGCTCGGAGAACTCCGTGCCTCCGGACAGGGGAGCACCCGCACCCTTGTCGCGCCCGATGACCCGTTCCTGCTCCTCCAGGCGGGTGCGATCCCAGCTCTCGATGACCATGCGGATCTTGCGAGCGACGAGGTAGCTGCCGCCGGTCATCCAGGCCGGGCCGTCGCCGCCGCGGACCCAGACGAAGTCGGCCACCGCATCCGGTTCTTCTGCCTTGATGTTGGCGGTGCCGTCTTTGAACCCGAACAGGTTGCGCGGGGTCGCCTGCGAGGTCGACGTCGACGACGTGCGGCCGAAGCCGAGCTGCGACCAGCGGATCGCGGCTCGCCCGAACGCGATCCGGCTGAGGTTGCGGATCGCGTGGACCGCCACCTGCGGATCATCCGCGCACGCCTGGATGCACAGGTCGCCGCCGGACTGCCCGGGCACGAGCGCGTCGCCCGAGAAGCGGGGAAGCGGCTTCAGCGCGCCGGGCTTGCGCGATGACAGACCGAAACGGTCGTCGAACAGCGCAGGCCCGAATCCGAACGTGATCGTGAGCCCCGCCGGGGGCAGCCCGAGCGCCTCGCCCGTGTCGTCCGCGGGCGCGTGCGGCGAGCCGCCGACGGCACCGTCCTCCGTCACCTCGAGGCCCTGGGTGAGCCGGGATGCGGCGTAGGTCCAGTCCGACAGCAGCTCGCGCAGATCGTCGGCGGTCGCCGACCCGGTCATGTCGAACGCGGCGAAATGCAGCCGGTCCTGCGCGGGTGTCGTGATGCCGGCCTGGTGATCCCCGAAGAACGGGTACTGCGTCGCGCTCCGGATCGCCGCCGAGCCCGCCAGCTCCGCGCCGGTGACGGCGCCAGCCGCTGCGCCGACGGCGAGGCCGGCCGCACCCGCGCCGACCAGGCCCAGCAGGCCCCGGCGGCTCAGGCCGCCGCCGCTCGGTCCAGCGCCGGGCACTTCGGTCATCAGGCTCCCAGCACCGCGGCGGTCAGTTGCGACAGCGGTTCGGCGAGGGCGTTGACGCCGTCCGAGAGCTGCTTGCGCTGCGCATCCGTCACCTCGTCATACGGTGTGAAGCCGTCCTCGATGCTGCCGTACCGCGCCAGCAGCGCATCGAGTGCGTCGAAGCGGGTCTCGATCTCGTCGACCAGGCTGCTCTCGCCCTTCAGCTCTGCCACCGGCGTGACGCTGCCGAAGGCCACCCGGGCGCCCTGCACGTTCGCGGCGATGTCGGTCAGGTCGGTGCGAGACCACCAGTCCTCCTCGCCCGTGATCTTGCTGACGGCGACCTCGTCGAGCAGGGCGATCGCGCCGTTCGAGATGTCGGCCAGGCTGACGGTGAAATCGGATGCGGACACCAGGTCGTGAAGGCTCTGCACGTCCGTGATGAGTTGCCGGGCGTGCTCGGCACGTTGCCCGGGAGTCGACGGCGCCCAGTCGAGCAGAGCGCTCGTGCCGTCGGAGTTGAGGTCGCCCGCCGACGGCGGCCAGAGGTCCTTCTCGATGCGGTGGAAGCCGGTCCAGTCCAGGCCCTCGGCCACGGCGTCGACCTCGCGGTAGTCGATCTTCGGGTCGAGATCGCCGAACGCCTCGGCGGTCGGCTCGATGCGCTCGTAGAACACCCGCGTGCCGGCGAACAGCGACCGCGCGGTGTGGTCGTCGCCGATGACATAGGCGTCGGCGAGGGCCTGCACCGCCGGGATCAGCTCGCCGGTCTGCGACCTGACATACCCGACGTAGCCGGTCACCGCCTGGTCGATCAGCTGCTGCTCGTCGGCGTCGGCCGCTGATGCCTCACCCGTGACGGTGAACGCAGCCAGCCCGATCGGAGCCCCGACCATCTGGAACTTGCAGGCCGTGTAGTAGCTGCCGGGCTGCAGGTGGACGGTGTAGGTGGTCGTGGCGTCGGGGACGACGTTCTCTTTCTCGCCCACGATGCGCAGCTGGTCGTCGGCCAGGATCTCGAATTCGTTCACATCGCTGCCGGAGTTGGTCAGCTCGAACGTGACGTTGCCGGCGGTCGCGGTGGCGGTGGACACATCGCAGGAGTCGTCCGAGATGGCGACGCTGAGAACCGACGCGCCGCCGCCGGGGGCATTCGGCACGCAGCCGGCCAGGGCGAGTGCTGCGAGGGCGGCACCGGCCGTGACGAGCAGGGGTCGGATGGGCATAGGGCTCCTGTTCTCGATGCTGTGGGGCGTTCTCGGGCGGGCTCTTCAGGCGGCGACGGCAACCGGAGTCGCGCGCACCCGGCTCGCCCGCAGAAACAGAACGAGCGTGATTGCCACGTAGGCGACCCACACGACCACCTGCGCGACCGTCGGCTCCGGGTTGAAGTTGAAGATGCCCGCGAGCAACGCGCCGTACCAGCTGGTCGGCGGCACGATCGTGACCACGCTGTACGCGACGACGGTGATGCCGGGCAGCACCCCCGCCTCCTGCAGGTCGCGCACCCCGTACGCCAGCACGCCCGCGGCAACCACGATCAGGAAGATCCCGGTCCAGAAGAAGAACCGCGACAGGTTGATGCGCACCAGCCCGCGATAGGTCAGGTACGCCAGCACGACAGAGACCAGGATGCCGATGACGGCCCCCAGCGTGCCGAGCGCCGCGTTCGCCCCGGCGTTCACGCTCGCCCAGACGAACAGCGCGGTCTCGACGCCTTCGCGGCCGACGCTCACGATCCCGAGGATCACGAGGGCCAGCGCGGAGCGCTGAACGGCCCGGTCGACATCGGCGCGCAGTGCGCTGCTGAGGCCGCGGGCATGCCGCGCCATCCAGAACGTCATCCAGGTGACCATCGCGACGGCGATGATCGAGAGCGAGCCGCCCAGGATCTCCTGCGCCTGGAAGCTGAGGGTGCTGGGGCCGAACGTGAGGATCGCGCCGACAGCGAGCGAGAGCGCGACAGCGCCGGCGATGCCGATCCACAGTCGCGGCAGCACATCCCGGCGATCGATCTTGTGGAGGTAGGCCACGAGGATGCCGACGACGAGTCCGGCTTCGAGCCCTTCACGCAGGCCGATGAGGAGGTTTGCGAGCACGCTGTGCTTTCTGGGATGGTGCGGAGGTTGGTGAGGCTTACCTTACCTACGAAGCCTATCCTGCCCGCACTATCGTGTCCAACGGAGGAGATCGCCCGTGAATCCCAGGATCGACCGCGCAGCGGTGCTCACCATCGTGCTCGCCTCGGTGTTCGCACTGACGATCGGGGTGGCCGTCGGCTTCGTCACGACATTCACCCATTCCCAGTACGTGCCCTGGGGGCTCGCAGCGGGTCTCGTGGTCGTTCTCGCGCTCGTCGCCGGGTTCCGTCTGGTGTTCGACAGCCGGATCATCGCCGGCGCCGCAGGCCTCGGGGTTCTCGCCGCCATCGCCCGGCTGACGCTGCCCGGCGCAGGCGGCTCGGTACTGGTGTTCGACGATCCCATCGGCTACATCTGGGCCATCGCGCCGGCTGTGCTCGCGGCTGCGGCCGTCGCCTGGCCCCGCCGGCGCCGACCTAGGATGGACGAGTGACCTACGTCATCGCCCTTCCCTGCGTCGATCTCAAAGACCGTGCGTGCATCGACGAATGCCCTGTCGACTGCATCTACGAGGGCGACCGGATGCTCTACATCCACCCCGACGAATGCGTCGACTGCGGCGCCTGCGAGCCGGTCTGCCCGGTCGAGGCGATCTACTACGAAGACGACCTCCCCGAGCAGTGGAGCGACTACTACAAGGCCAACGTGGAGTTCTTCAGCGAGACCGGCATCGGCTCGCCCGGCGGTGCCGCCAAGATCGGCGTCATCCCCGGTGACCACTCGCTCATCGCCGCGCTTCCGCCGCAGGAGCAGGCCGCACATTAGGAGGCCCGGCTAGTGGCACTCGAACTGCCGGACTTTCCGTGGGATTCACTGCTTCCGTA
>JAODAS010000207.1 GCA_025463555.1 Schumannella sp. | reverse complement strand
CCTTCGTGATGGCCGCCGTCAGCGTGGTCTTGCCGTGGTCGACGTGCCCGATGGTACCGATGTTTACGTGCGGCTTGGTCCGCTCGAACTTGGCCTTAGCCACTGTGGGTCCTCCTCAGGACTCGGTGCGGGGCATCCGAATGGTTTTCGGATGCTCCGCGATTGGTGTGTGTTTACTTTAGTTGTTCTGATCTGAGGCCGATATCCGTCGGGGCGCTGGCGCAAGCACCACTGCTCCTCCGGCGCGACGCTGGCGCGTCGCGCTATTCGCCCTTGTTCTTCTGGATGATCTCTTCAGCTACCGCGCGGGGAACCTCAGAGTAGCTGTCGAAGGTCATCGAATACACCGCGCGGCCGGAGGTCTTGGACCTCAGGTCACCGACGTAACCGAACATCTCTGACAGGGGTACGTTGGCGCGAATCACCTTCACGCCGGTCGCGTCCTCCATGGACAGGATCTGTCCGCGACGCGAGTTGAGGTCGCCGATGACGTCGCCCATGTACTCCTCGGGCGTGCGCACCTCGACCGCCATGAGCGGCTCGAGCAGCACGGGGTCCGCCTTGCGAGCGGCCTCCTTGAACGCCATGGAACCGGCGATCTTGAACGCCATTTCCGACGAGTCGACATCGTGCGCTGCGCCGTCGAGGATGATGCCCTTGACGCCGACCATGGGGTAGCCGGCAAGCACACCGACCGCCATCGACGCCTGGAATCCGGCATCGATGGAGCTGATGTACTCGCGCGGGATACGGCCACCGGTGACCTTGTTCTCGAACTCGTAGATCGTCTCCGGCGTGACCTCGAGCGGCTCGAGTGAGATCTGCACCTTCGCGAACTGGCCGGAACCACCGGTCTGCTTCTTGTGGGTGTAGTCGTGCTTGTCCACGGTGCGGCGGATCGTCTCGCGGTACGCCACCTGCGGCTTGCCGACGTTGGCCTCGACATTGAACTCGCGCTTCATGCGATCGACGAGGATGTCGAGGTGGAGCTCGCCCATGCCCTTGATGATGGTCTGGCCGGTGTCCTGGTTCTGCTCAGTGCGGAAGGTCGGGTCCTCTTCAGCGAGCTTCTGGATCGCGAGACCCAGCTTCTCCTGGTCGGCCTTCGTCTTCGGCTCGATCGCGACCTCGATCACGGGCTCCGGGAACGTCATCGACTCGAGAACGACCTGGTTATTCGGGTCGGAGAGGGTGTCGCCCGTCGTCGTGTCTTTGAGGCCGATGACCGCGTAGATGTGACCGGCGGCCATCGAGTCGACCGGGTTCTCCTTGTTGGCGTGCATCTGGAAGATCTTGCCGATGCGCTCCTTCTTGCCCTTGGTCGAGTTGACCAGCTGGGCACCGGAGGCGGCGTGACCCGAGTAGACGCGCACATAGGTGAGCCGGCCGAAGAACGGGTGCGTCATGATCTTGAACGCGAGTGCGGCGAACGGCTCGGTTGCGTCGGGATGACGCTCGATCACCTTCTCCTCGTCGCGCACGTCGTGACCCTCGATCGCCGGAACGTCGAGCGGGCTGGGGAGGTAGTCGACGACGGCGTCAAGCATCGGCTGCACGCCGCGGTTCTTGAACGCCGAGCCGCAGAGCACCGGGTAGAGCTGGCTCGAAATCGTGAGCTTGCGGATCGCTGCCTTGATCTCGGCGACCGAGAAGTCGGTGTCGCCCTCGAGGTAACGCTCGAGCAGTGCGTCGTCGGCCTCAGCAACGGTCTCGATGAGGGTGTGGCGGTACTCGTTGGCCTTCTCGACGAGATCGGCGGGGATCTCCTCGATCGCATACTTGGCGCCGAGCTCCACGTCACCCTTCGAGTCGCCACGCCACGTGAGCGCGCGCATCTCGACGAGGTCGACAACACCCTCGAAGGTGCTCTCGTAGCCGATGGGGAGCTGGATGACGAGCGGCTTCGCGCCGAGGCGCTTCACGATCGTGTCGACGGTGTAGTAGAAGTCGGCGCCGAGCTTGTCCATCTTGTTGACGAAACAGATGCGCGGCACGTCGTACTTGTCGGCCTGGCGCCACACCGTCTCCGACTGGGGCTCGACGCCCTCCTTGCCGTCGAAGACTGCAACGGCGCCGTCGAGGATGCGGAGGTTGCGCTCCACCTCGACAGTGAAGTCGACGTGCCCGGGGGTGTCGATGATGTTGAGCTGGTAGTTGTCCCAGAAACACGTGGTCGCAGCGGACGTGATCGTGATGCCGCGCTCCTGCTCCTGCGCCATCCAGTCCATCACGGCCGCGCCGTCGTGCACTTCGCCGATCTTGTGGGTGATGCCCGTGTAGAACAGAATGCGCTCTGTGGTGGTGGTCTTGCCGGCATCGATGTGGGCCATGATGCCGAAGTTGCGGACCTTGTTCAGGTCGGTGAGCACGTCCTGTGCCACGGGTTCCTCCGAAAGTTTTGTGTGTGAACGCTGGAGCCACGGTGATCGAGCCTGTCGAGTCCCCTACTGAGCCGCCGGCCGATTCTTCGAATCGTCCGGACTGCTCAGCGGGGGCCCAGCCCAAGCTCGATCACCAAGAGCCAATTACCAGCGGTAGTGCGCGAAGGCCTTGTTCGATTCGGCCATCTTGTGGGTGTCTTCACGGCGCTTGACCGCAGCCCCTAGACCGTTCGACGCGTCGAGGATCTCGTTGGTGAGACGCTCGGTCATCGTCTTCTCGCGACGGCCCTTGGCGTAGCTCGTGAGCCAACGCAGGGCGAGGGTGTTGGCGCGGTGCGCCTTGACCTCGACGGGAACCTGGTAGGTCGAGCCACCGACGCGGCGGGACTTGACCTCGATGGTGGGGCGCACGTTGTCGAGCGCCTTCTTGAGGGTGACGACCGCATCCTGACCGTTCTTGGCCGAGACGCCCTCGAGTGCACCGTAGACGATGCGCTCGGCGAGACCCTTCTTGCCGTCGAGCAGGATCTTGTTGACGAGCTGGCTCACAATCGGAGCGCCGTAGACCGGGTCCGCAACAACGGGACGCTTCGGTGCTGGTCCTTTACGTGGCATTACTTCTTATCCATCTTCGCGCCGTAGCGGCTGCGAGCCTGCTTGCGGTTCTTGACCGCCTGGGTGTCGAGGGCGCCGCGCACGATCTTGTAGCGCACACCGGGAAGGTCTTTCACACGACCGCCGCGAACGAGCACCATCGAGTGCTCCTGCAGGTTGTGGCCCTCACCGGGAATGTAGGCCGTGACCTCGGTTCCGTTGGAGAGCTTGACGCGGGCGACCTTGCGCAGAGCCGAGTTCGGCTTCTTGGGCGTGGTCGTGTAGACGCGGGTGCAAACGCCGCGCTGCTGCGGGTTGGCCTTCAGGGCGGGCGCCTTGGTCTTGACGACCTTAGGCGTGCGGCCCTTCCGCACCAACTGCTGAATGGTGGGCACTCAATAACTCCTTGTTGTTGCTGCACGGTGACAGCGTCTTGATGGTTAGCATTCGACTGGCCGGAGCTGGTCGAGTTCATCTGGACCCGACAGCACGGCGGAATCTCTCCCGCTGAGTTGTTGGGTATGCCGTGGGGGCCGTCCAAGAGGAACGAACCCTGTGGTGTGCTACCGGCTCGCGAAGGCACGCTTCAAGAGCACGACAAAGCGCACACCTCGAAAAGAATAGTCACATACGACTCGCCGGTCAAATGATTGCGCTGTCGGCTGAAGCCGTTTCCGTACTATTCGTGCGGCGTTTGCGCACCAGTTGCACAAGCGCGAAGAGGGCGATCCCGCTCCACACCACATTGAGGATCGCGGATGGCCAGGCCGCGTGAACGGCGCCGTTCACGAGCAAGCCGATCGCGCCGCCGAGATTGAGCCACTGATACAGGCGACCGTTGGGGATGCGCCCGATGGACAGCAGGAAATAGCCGGTGAGGATGACGACGGTGCCGGCCCAGCCGACCACCTCGAAGAAGATGTCCATGTGGCTCGAGGCTAGCGCGGGTTCGAGGCTAGCGCCGGTTTGAGGCTTGTGCGGCTCGCACGACGAGTACCGTGAGGCCCGACAGCACGGCCGCCGCCGCAATGAACGGGCTGATCGCGAAATGCGCGAAGGCCGTGAACGAATGGCCGATGCCCGCAGCGAGCAGCATCGCCGCGTAGCTGCCGAGCAGCGCGGCGGTGATCCACGCCCACGACCGACGGGATGCCCGGCTCCCCCACAGCGCGGCCCACGTCACCACGCACGCGACCGCGACCATCGCCGGACCAAGCAGCGGGCCTGCATCCGGGTAGTCGACGACGTCGCGGTCGAGCGCAAAACTCAGCAGACCCCATGCCCCGATGACGGCGACGAGGTAGGTGACGGCCGCGAGCACCGGCAGCAGCGCCGGGTTAGGCGGCGGCGGCAGCTGCGGTGGCACCTCGCTCATGCTCTGCTCTTTTCTCGGCGAGTTCACGCTCGTATGCCTCGCGGGCCTCGGCGTTGCGCGTCTTCAACCGGCGACCGCGGCGGGCGATGAGTGCGCCGCTCCAGAGCGACACTTCCCGGGCGACGAGAGCCGCAGCGATCACGAACGGATCGCGAAGTGCTGCGTTGAACAACAGCGCGGCATCCGCGGGAGTCATGAGCACGATGCCCTGGCCGAGCACGAGCACACCGACCGTGCCGAAGTAGACGAACAGCCCGACGAGGATGCTGCCCACCACGTAGGCCGCCCAGCCCGCGCGGTTGAGCAGAAGCACGAGCAGCACGAGGCCGATGATGTAGAACAGTACAGGCACGTAGAAGGTCGGCTGCGCGACGAAGTTGAACGAGACGCGTCCGGCCTGCAGACCCAGAATGACCAGCACGACGAGTGCGAACAGAACGCCGAAGACGATGCCGGACGCCACCGCCAGCAGAGAACCGAGCCCGCGGTTGCCGAACGTGCGCGGCGCCGCAGGCGCCTGCACGTAGATGACCTGCTGCGCGGGGGCGGCCGGCGCGCTGCCCACCGAGGCCGGGTCGGTCGTCGCGACGACCGGTTCGGTTTCGGTCGCGTGCGCGGTCTCGACTTCAACCACCTCGACGGGCGTCGCAGTGTCGTCCTCCACGATGACGGCGTCTTCGACGACCTCGTTCCTCGTGGAGCGCGAGCTCTTCGCTTCCGGAACCGGGGTGGTTTCGCTCATGACTGTCTCCTCTTGGACCGGCAGATGATGCGGTCAGTCTACCGAGAGGGCCGCACCCGTCGTCAGGGGGTGACGTCGAGTGCGGCCCAGTATGCGGAGGGCTAGCCGACAGGCTTGGGCCCGGCGGACATGGGCGAGCCCAGGACGAAGACGTACCCCGCGACCGTTCCACCCAATACGCCTTGCGAGCCAGACGTGAATGTCACCTGCGTGGGCAGGAAGATCCTCTTCCCATCCTGTAACAATCTTGAGAAGGCCATGACCTGTTCGGGTGAGCCCTGCACTGCCAGCGTGATGCTGACGGTGAAGAGTTCCGCTGGTCCGGCCGGCGTAGATTCACCATCTGACGTACCGATAGACGACGCGTCTCCCCCGGTCGTCGGCGTCGCGGCGTCACCCGTCGGCGCACTTGATGCTTCGCCGTCCGCTGCCGGGGCTTCTGCAGGTGGGGCTACCTCCGCTGGGGTGCCGCCGTAGAGGGTTGGCTCGAGCGCGCTGATGGTGGAGATGACGACTCCTGACGATGCTGCAACGCCAGTCGCGTACTCGATGAATCCTTCGACCTCCGGACGGTCTGGCACTTCCAGCCGCAGGTCCTTAACTTGCTTCTTGAGGTCGTCCAGGTGCTCGTATTGATCCCTGAGCACAACCAGTACGGCCTCTTGGTCGGCGTTCTGCTGGTCCACACTCACTTGCGAGGCCACGGCTGCATCGGCCTCAGCCAGTTTGGGCGAGATGCCCAGCAACCAGCCGAGGGCGACGATGCCGACGATCCCGAGGGCGGCAGCAACGATCCAGATCCTGTTGGCGGTCATTTCGTCTGCTCCTTCTCGTCGGCGTACCGGTCGAAGGCGATGTCCGCGTCGAGGTTCAAGGTGATTGTCGTGTTGAACGTCGTGTCATTCCTGTCAACTCGGTCTGGTGTGGCATCCGCGAAGCCGGGTAGATCACTGAGGGCGCGCACGATCGAGGGCGTATCCAGCAGAGAGGCACTCTTCACGACGAAGTTGATCGTCGCGACACGGGGCGCTCTCAGCGGGCCTTGGGTTTCCATCTCGGGTTCCCAAGGCGCGCGAGCTGTCATGGTCGCCGAATCGATGGTCGCGCCAGCAGGCAGCAACGCTCGAATGGAATCGACCAGATCCGCCCACAGCACTTCGTTGGACAGCACTTTGCTCCGGTCTCCCAGTGCGGTCTCGACGGTATCGCTGGCATCAGCAGCTTCGGCGTATTGGGCTTGTTCCGCGAGAAGGTCGAGGGTCTCCTGTTGAGCCGCGCTGAGGCTTGACTGCGCCATGGATGCCCGCAACTGCGCGATGAAGTATCCTCCACCCACTGCGACCAGCGCCAGAACGACGACTAGGCCGAGGATCCTGCGCAGAGCCCGCATTTTGACTTGTGCATGAACTTCCGGCGGCAACAGGTCGACTCTCGGCTCTGCGCCGATCACGAGTTCCTGCCCCTTCTGGGTGCGAGCGCTCATGCTACTGTCCCCCTCGCAAGGCCGAAGGCCGTAGTCATTGCGTCTTGCTGCTCGCGCGGAACGTTTGTGAATTGCTTCGGCAGTTCGATTCCGCCGAAGGGGTCCGCTTGAACAACAGGCAGAGACGTCAGCTGGGCGAGCGCCTCAAGCAGTCCCGGCATCCTGCTGCCGCCGCCCGAGAGCACTATGCGGTCGACCACAAGGTCGGGCTTGCTGTTGGCGTAGAAGGTGATGGTGTTGCGCACGCCCGTCAACAGTTCACCGACAGACTCGTAGATCACTTCAGCGATCGGACGGTGCTCCGGGCTCATGTTCGCCACGGTCAGCCCGAAGTCGCGCTTGAGCGACTCCGCGATGGACGGTTCCAGCTGGAGTCGGTTCGCGATCGCTTGAGTCGTGTCGTCACTGCCGCTGGGGATGATTCGCACGAAGTGCGGCACTCCGTCTTGGGTGATGACGACGTTGGTTGTGTTGGCTCCGATGCTGACCATGGCCGTGACACCCGGCTTCTCACGGACCTCGCCGAGCGCTCGCACGAGGGCGAACGGGATCAGGTCTACGTGCACCGGGCGCAATCCCGCCTCGGTCACCGCCGCGATGTTCGCCGAAACG
The DNA here is from genome assembly GCA_025463555.1 of Schumannella sp. Classification (GTDB taxonomy): domain Bacteria; phylum Actinomycetota; class Actinomycetes; order Actinomycetales; family Microbacteriaceae; genus JBDSKH01. The sequence continues at coordinate 9,454 of JAODAS010000207.1, read as the reverse complement.
GCCTCCTTGATCGCTGCGATGAGCAGGCCCGTGACCATCGGACCGTTCTCAGTGCTCAGTTCGCCGGTCGGGTAGAAGTCCAGCAGCGCTTCCTCGACTGGAACCGGAAGCATCTCCTGCACGTGGAACGGAAGGATTTCCTTCACCTGTGCCGCCGGCACCCTCGGGAGGGCGAGGTCGCGAGACACGACCCTGGGGCCGCCGATGCCAAGGACGACATCCTTGGTCTTGAAGCCACCGGTACTCCAGAGGCGCTTGAGCGCGGTCGCTACGGTCTGCTTCTCGAGTACCTCCCCGCGGCGCACTGATCCTTCTGGCAATGGCATCTCGTGAAAACGCACGATACTCAGCTTGTTCTTGTCGGCATTCTTCAACTCGACAGCACGAATACTCGCGCTGCCGATGTCTACTCCGACGATGTTTGCACTCATGATCCCCCTAGGCCGAACAGTGCGAGATATGCCGTAGCGATCGTGGGGCCGGCGAGAATTCCCATCCACGCGCCCCCGAGCATCCACGGGCCGAACGGCACGCCGGTCTTCGCGCGTGCTTTGCGCAACGCCAGCAGTGCAATCGAGAAGAAGCCACCGAGGATGAACGCCGAAACGCTCCCGACGATGAGTTCTTCCCAGCCCAGATAACCGAGGAAGAGCCCGATCACCCCGGCGAGTTTGACGTCCCCGAATCCCATGCCGCCCGGGAAGACCAGGAACATTATGAGGTAGGCCAGGCCGAGCGCCGTTGCGCCAATCGCGGCGACGATCAGCGGGCCCGATTGTCCGGTGACAACGGCCGCGGTGCCGAAGAGCGCAGCGCCCACCGCATAGGCGGGCAACACGATGACATTCGGCAGTCGACCGGTGTCCAGGTCGATGAGCGCTAGCGCCAGACTGATCGCCGCGAAGTACAGGAACGCCACGAGCACGAGGCTCGCCGCGATCGTAGCGGCGATGGTCGTTGAGGCAGCCACCGACGGACCGAGCACCAGCGCCACGAGCGCAAAGAAGAGTGCCCCGCCCAGCTCGACCAGGGGGTATCGCACGGAGATGGGCGCGGCACAATCCCGGCACTTGCCTCTCAGCGCGAGCCAGGAGATGATCGGGATGTTGTCCCAGGGCCGGATGCGAGTGCCGCAGCTCCCACAGGCACTGGGCGGCGACACAACGGAGCGTCCCGCGGGAACGCGGAAGACGACCACGTTGAGGAACGAGCCGATGAGCGACCCGAAGATGCCGAAAGCGGTGACGGCGAGGCTAATTGCCATCCGCCACCTCCCGCAGACTTATCCGCGTTCCGAGCACCGAATCTGTGAGGTTCAGGATGGGTGGAAGGCTAGCGCGGAAGTCGACTCCGGGAACGCCGACCTGCACGTAGATCATCTGTGCCTGCTGCAGGAACTCGATGGCCCCGGCGTAGAACTGCCCGCGCCAGTTGTTGCGATCGCTGATGATCTTGCAGGGCGTGTACACGAACGCCGCGATCGTCGGCGCGAAGTCCGCCTCATTGGTCAGGGTGATGTTGCAGTTCGTCGCGTAGGCCGTGGGAGCCGCGTCTGCCGTGTTGTCTGGAACCAGGAACCACATGTTGCGAGTAGCGGTGGTGTTCGACGTCACCACGAGCTTGTCGATGTAGAAGCTCTGGGCGATGAACGTGATGTTGGCGCTCAGCACGACGTTCCTGATGTTGTTCTGGAAGTTGATGCCGGCAGCCCCGCACGCTCGCGCGTCGATGACCAAGTTGCCGTAGGTCGCGGTGAGCCCAGCCAGACTGTCCCAGAATGGGTGAGAGTTGCCCACGGTGCAATCGCCTGACCATGTCACCGCGTGGTAGCCGTCCCATGAGCTCGAGGGGTATGGCAGATCGGTCCAGTCAGGCACCTGTGGTGCGGGGATGGTTCCGAGGCCGGTCACGCCGGCACTCGTCACGCCGCTAACGGTGCCGGCGGCCACTGTTGCGGTTCCGCTGGAGACCACATCGCCCAGTACCCGACCCGAGCTGGAAACGACCGCTTTGCTCGTGCTCGACCCCGCGACTTTGAGGTTGCCTTCTACGCGTGCCTGAACGAGCGCCGAACCTCCGCCGGTCACGTCGCCCTGGACCGTGCTGCCCGCAGTGATCGTCACAGCGTTCGCGGTACTCGCGACGCCGTCGCCCCCTGCGATGACGTTGCCCTGCACGACGGTGTTGTTGCCCGAGATGCTCGCGTACTTCGACACGTGGATGTCGCCGTTCACATCACAGTTGTCGAGGCTGATGTAGCCGTTGCCGAGAACGACGCTGCCATCGATGACCGCATTGTTCTCGCACACCACATTGCCGTTCTTGATCTGGATGTCGGCCGAGATGCTGTCGTCGGAGGAAGTGAGTATGAAGCTGCGAAGGGTTCCCTGCATGGTGTGTGCGTACACCGCTGGGTCTACTTGGGGTACCTCCACGTACACCGGGATGTTCGAGTAGATGCCTTCGAGGGTGACGATATCGCCTGCGGTTGCCCCAGCCACGCCGGGCAACTTCGCGTACCCGGTCGACAGGATCCGAATGTATTCGGCCGCTGCAGTCGGACACCCGTTGACCCAGGCCTGAGTACCGATCTTGTACGCGAGCTTGTACTTGTAGTGCGGATCCGTTGTGGATTCGTAGCTCGTCAGGCACGCATTCTGCACGTCGACGAGCGCGCGATCGATTCCCGCTTCAGCGGCCGCCCGCGCCTGCACAGACGCCTTCATCGAACTGGTCACGGCCATGCCGCTGATCGTCGTGCCCACGACCGTAACACTGATGATGGCCGTAACGGCGACTACCCCGATTACGGCGATCATCGCGCTGCCCCGAGAATCGTCCTTGACTCGTCTTAGAAACATAAGTTCGCTACCTCCGTCGGAGCCAGGCTCGGCTGCCTGCTGACAGCCGTGGTGTCGATGAGTACGGTGAGGCCTCGGTCGCCCGTCACTTGCATGGACAGATCGACCGTGGAGCCCGTGAGGGTGAACACCGGGATAGTGCCCACAGGTGCGACTCCCTCGGCGAGCAGTGTCCAGTTGACGACGTCGGCGCTTCCTGTCGGAACGGCGATCGCAGTGCTGGAACTCTTCGTTCGCAGCGTTCCGCCCGCGTAGTACCAAGATTCACAATGGGCCACGACAGGACTGGCAAGCGCGTCATCCACGATGAGTGCGCGAAGAAGCTGGGTGTTCCCACTCGGTGCAGAGAGTGACAGCTTGCTGGCATGCCGCACGCCGTGTGTTATCGAGGAGGATGTGATTTGGGCGAGCGTGCTCGACTCGGTCGACTCCTGCACCGTGTGCTCAGTCGTTATGGAACTGATGATCATGCCGCCGACGATCGAGAGAACGATGATGCTCAAGGCTGAAGCGACAAGAAGTTCGATCAGCGTGAATCCACGGTCAGACTTCATGGTGCCACCGCGCTTGAGACGTACACGAGGGTCTTGGCTTCGGCGGTGACCGCCGTACCGGCCCCCTCGGTGATCCACACCCGCAGCTGAACGACGCCCGGGTAGGTCGTGGGGCACGCCCCCACGGTGCGATGGGGATGAAATACAGTGCCGCGTGCGTCTGTGGTGGTCGGTACCGCTGCGTCGTCGAACGCGCTGAGCGCAACACACGTTGCCGGAAGCGCCCTCGCCTCGTCCATCTGCTGGCTGACAAGTTGACCCGCGGTTGCGGCGGTCGCATTGGTGACAGAGGACCGCATGCCCTGGATGAGAACGGGAAGGAAGGCCATGGCGATTATCGCGAGAATGAACATCGAGACAACCACTTCGACCAGTCCGAAGCCCGAGTCGTCAGGGCCTGGCGTCGAGAGTTCGTTGGGTTCCATGCGATCCGGACCCCCCTAGTCTGGTGTGCATGTTGCTGAAGATCAACCGTGGGGCGCCACATCTGTGGCGCCCCACGGTCGGGTCACGCTAGTAGCTCAAGCAGGGCAGGCGTCGGCTGCAACGCCACCTGTTGCGGACACGTGGAAGATCTTTCCCGACCCTGACGTAGCCTGCAGGCAGAAGGACGACCCACCGGTGGCGATGGACACGGGAGCCGTGAGCCCGTCAGAAGCGACGTAGCCGTAGGACGACAGACCGGTCGTTGCCGCGGCCGTGGCGAGGTACGTGCCCGAGTGATCGGTTGCGTACGAGATCATCGCGACCTTGGCGTTGCCGAGGTCGGACTTCGCGGCGGCATCCTTGGCCTGCTCCTGCTGGCCGAGGAACACCGGGATCGCGATAGCCGCGAGGATACCGATGATGAGAACCACTACGAGGAGCTCGATGAGCGTGAAGCCCTTGTCCTCGTTGTTCTTGATGGCGTCGCGCTTGGCGGCCATCGACTTGCGCATTGCAGTGATCATTTTTTCCTGTTCCTTCAAAGAAATGAGTGGACAGGAGGCCCCCCAGTAATGCTGACCCCCACGATCAATGGTGCGGCAACGGGACCGGAGCGTACAGCCCTCAAAATGGGCACAACCGGCATTTACACACCCCCAGAACGGGGCCTTACTTGATCTGGTCGAAGATCGTGAACACCGGCATGTACAGGGCGACGATCATCCCGCCGATCACCGCGCCGATCACGCCGATCATCAGCGGTTCTATAAGTGCGGTGAGCTGTTCGGTGGTTGACAGCACTTCTTCGTCGTAGAAATCGGCGATCTTCGTGAGCATCTGCTCCATCGCTCCCGCATCTTCGCCGACGGCGATCATCTGAGCCACCATCGGCGGGATGATCGGCTCGGCGGCGAGGGGCTCGGCAATGGTCTTCCCAGACCGAACCGAATCCTGCACCTTCTTCAGGGCCTGCTCGATCACCCAGTTGCCAGATGTATCACCCACGATGGCCAGCGACTGCAGCACGGGCACGCCGGCGGCCGTCATCGTCGCGAAGTTGCGGGTGAACCTCGCAATGGCGACCTTCGTGAACAAGTCGCCGAACACCGGCAGCTTCAGCTTCAAGGGGTCGACCTTGCTGCGCACCGCGTCGGTGTTCTTGTTCTTGCGCCACCAGATCGCGAAGGCGATGCCAACGACTATGAGCACCGGAGCAATCCACGCCATGTTCTTTGACAGAACGACCAGGATCTGCGTGGGGATCGGCAATTCCCCACCCAGGTCGGCGAACATCTTCTCGAAGACCGGCACGATGAAGATCAGCATTCCGATGACGGCGAGAAACGCCATGCACAGCACGGCGACCGGATAGGCCATGGCTGACTTCACCGTCGAGCGCAGTTTTACGTCGGCCTCGAACGTGGCCGCGATCGACTCGAGGGCTTGATCCAGAAACCCGCCGGTTTCGCCGGCGCGCACGAGGTGCACCATGAGCGGAGGGAACACCTGGGGCGCACGAGCTAGAGAGTCGGAGAGCGAGGAACCGCCCTCGACCTGAGATCGCACTGTGTTGAGAGCAGCCGCGAGCGCTTTGCTCTCGGTCTGACCAGCGAGGATCGACAGCGCCCGCAATAGGGAGAGGCCCGCGGCTACCATCGTCGCGAGCTGACGGCTCATGACCGAGAGGTCCTTGAGCTTGACGCCCTTCTCGAACATGCTCATCGAGAGCTCCATGTTGAGCCCTGCTCGCGCGGTGGTGGGTTCGATCGATACTGGGGACAGGCCCATGGCTCGCAGGCGAGTCACGACCGCCGGCTGATTCTGGGCTTCGATCCTGCCCTTCTGAACTTTGCCATTCGAGTCGCGGCCCGCGTATGCCCACGTCTGTACTGCGTTGGACATGATCTATACCGTTCCGAAGTTGGTTGGAAACTCGCCGTACCCTGCCGCCAGGGGCGTCGAGCGATGGACGAGTTGCTTGAAGCCGATGGGGTCGTGCACCTTCTCGAGAGCAGCCTCTGACGTGATATCACCCGAGTTGACGAGATCGGCGAGGTGCTGGTCCATGGTCTGCATGCCCAAACCGCGGCCCGCTTGCATCGCGCTGGCGATCTGGTAGGTCTTGCCCTCGCGGATGAGGTTCGCGATCGCCGGTGTTGCGACGAGTACCTCGGTGGCGACGACTCGTCCCTTGCCGCTCGCTCGCTTGACCAGGGCCTGGCACACGACGCCCTGCAGCGTCGCCGCGAGCTGCGTGCGCACCTGGCCCTGCGCGTGCGGCGGGAAGACGTCGATGATGCGGTCTACCGTCTGTGCGGCATCCTGGGTGTGCAGTGTGGCGAACACGAGGTGACCGGTCTCTGCCGCCGTCAGGGCCACCGAGATCGTTTCCAGGTCGCGCAACTCGCCGATGAGGATGACATCCGGGTCCTGCCTCAGCACGTGCTTGAGAGCCGCGCCGAAGCTGTGGGTATCGCCACCGACCTCGCGCTGGTTGACCAGCGACTTGTGGTTGGGGTGGATGAATTCGATCGGATCCTCGACCGTCATCACGTGGTCGGAACGGGTGCGATTGATGAGGTCGATCAATGCCGCGAGTGTGGTGGACTTTCCCGAACCCGTGGGGCCCGTGACAAGCACGAGCCCTCGCGGCAGCGTCGCGAACTGAGCCACGGTATCCGGCACGCCCAAGTCGCCCAATTGCTTGATCTCGGTGGGAATGAGGCGGAACGCCGCGCCCATGAAATTGCGCTGCTGATAGAAGTTGACACGGAACCGTGCATTCGCAGACAGGGTGTACGCGAAGTCGAACTCGAGCTCGCTGTCGAACTTCTCGCTCTGCTCTTCGGTGAGGAGGCTCCGAAGTGCTGAAGTGACCTTTGCAGCATCCCAGGGCGCCGCACTCTTGGTGACCGCGCGCAAACCGCCGTCGACGCGCAGCATGGGTGCCGCGTTCGCGCTTACGTGAAGGTCGGAAGCCCCCGCCCGGAGCACCTCCTGCAACGCCTCAAGCAGGTCGGGATCGGCGCCCGAGGTGGCTGTAGCCGCTGCCGACCAGTGGTCGATGTCGACCGGAACCCCCACCGGCGGTGGCGCCGAGATCGGCGCGGCGGCGTACTGGGGCTGTGGCTGAAGCTGCGGCGCCATCGGCGGCGGCGCAACCGGCTGTGCCCAGCTGGCGTCCGGAATGTCGTTCGAGGGCGCAGGCGCAGGGATCACGATCGGCTCCACGAGCGGCATCGGCCATCCCGACGGCCCCTCGCTGGGCGGCACGACCGGGCGCGGCGCCACGTTCGGCGGAGGCGCGTTGAGGTACGTGGTCGATGCGGCCACGACCCCGGGCGGCTCGAAGGTCTGGGGCACACCCGGCTCTTCGCCGTTGACCGGAATTTCGTATACAGGCTTGCTCATTCAGATTCCCCCTCGTGGCTCACGCCACAACCCTCAGAATTTCGTCGACCGAGGTAAAGCCCAGCTGGGCCTTCGCCCACCCGTCTTCACGCAGAGTCACCATGCCCTGCGATCTCGCCAGTCGACCGATCTCGGCGCTTGACGCACGTGCGACGGCAAGCCGTTCGATGTCCTCGGTCACGACCATCACCTCGTGCAGCGCGATTCGCCCTCGATAGCCCGTCCTGGAGCAACTGGTGCATCCGACCGGGCGATACAGGGTCGGCACAGGCTGGCTGGCGTCGTACCCGATCCGGAGGTTGGCCAGCGTTGTGGCGTCGTGCGTGTACGGCTCCCTGCAGCGCTCGCAGAGGCGCCGCGCGAGTCGCTGTGCCACGACGCTGTCAAGGGCCGAGCCGACGAGGAAGGGCTCGATGTCCATCTCCGTGAGTCGAGTAACCGCGCTTGGCGCGTCGTTGGTGTGCAGTGTCGACAGCACGAGGTGACCGGTGAGAGAGGCTTCGACCGCGATCTGAGCGGTCTCGTGGTCGCGAATTTCACCGATGAGTACGACGTCCGGGTCCGACCGGAGGATGGATCGAAGGGCGCTAGCGAAGGTGAGGCCGGCTTTCGGATTCACCTGCACCTGATTGATGCCGGCCATGCGGTACTCGACCGGGTCCTCGACGGTGATGACGTTGATTTCCGGCTTGGCGACCGCGTTGAGGGTCGTGTACAGCGTCGTCGACTTACCCGAACCGGTCGGACCCGTCACGAGGATCATCCCGTACGGCTTGGAGTAGGAACGCTGGTACGCCTCGAAGTTGCCCTGCAGGAGGTGGAGGTCGCTCATCTGCATGCCCGAACTCGAGTTGTCGAGGATTCGCATGACGACCTTCTCGCCCCACACCGTGGGCAATGTCGCCACCCGCAGGTCGATCTTGCGGCCGCCGTGACTTACCGACATGCGGCCGTCCTGCGGTTTGCGTCGCTCCGCGATGTCGATGTCAGCCATGATCTTGAGGCGCGAGATCACCCCGTTCTGGATGTTCTTGGGGGCACGCTGCATCTCGTGCATCACGCCGTCTATGCGGTAGCGCACGCCCATGTCGTACTCGCCCGGCTCGATGTGGATGTCCGAGGCGAGATCCTGGATTCCCTGGCTGATGAGCAGGTTGACGAACCGCACGATCGGCGCATCGTCTTCCGTCGGCTCCGACTCGCGGCGAACGAGCTCGTTGGAGGTGACTTCCTCCTCGAGCGCCGTCGTGAGACTGCTGAGTTCACCGTCGGCCCGGTGGAAGCGTGCGATCGCGCCAAGCAGGTCGGATCGCTCGGCGACGACCGCTTTCACCATCATCTTGGAGACCGAGCGCACGTCGTCGATAGCGAAGACGTTGCCCGGGTCGACCATGGCGAGGATGAGATAGTCACCGGACCGACTGATCGGCAGCACTTCGTAGCGCTTGCACAATGCGGCGGGAACGAGGGACACGGCTGCGTGGTCGACAGCGAAATCGAGCAGCTCGACGAACGGGAGGCCCGCTTGGGCGGCCCGGGCCGACGCGAGCTGCACGTTCGTGATCACGCCGCGCTCGAGAAGATCCCTGACGGTCTCCTCCTCGTCGGCACGCTGGCCCGAAGAGAAGTCGATGCTCTCGATCGGCATGACGCCGCGGAGAATCAGGATTTCGGTCAAAGACGCCATGTGTACCACACCCCCCAGTGATAGCGACTCTCCACGTTACGTGCAGCGTGTCGCGCTGCGCCAGTCCCGTATTGGGGGGTATGCAGAAGGGCCCCGCCGAAGCGAGGCCCTCCTGTAGTGCTGCTGGGTGGGGATTAGTTGTACGTACCCGGCGTGTAGTCGTCTGAACTGAAGCTGTCGAAGTCGACGAAGCTCAGGTCGCTCTCGCTGAACGCCGAATCAACCGTGAAGATGCGGTTCGGGTAGCGCTCGGCCTTGGCCTCGTCGGTCGCCTCCACGGATACATCGCGGTAGCGCGGCAGACCCGTGCCGGCCGGGATGAGCTTTCCGATGATGACGTTCTCCTTGAGCCCCATGAGCGGGTCGGACTTGCCCTCCATGGCGGCCTGCGTGAGAACACGCGTGGTCTCCTGGAACGACGCGGCCGACAGCCACGACTCGGTCGCGAGGGATGCCTTGGTGATACCCATGACCTCCTGGCGGGCCGAAGCCGTCTGCTTGCCCTCGGTGAGCGC
>JAODAS010000165.1 GCA_025463555.1 Schumannella sp. | reverse complement strand
TCGCCGGCGATGTACTCGATGAGCTGCGCCCGTGCATCCGTCACCCCAACAGATTAGTCAACCGCGTGGGGCATCAGAGGCGACGGGTACTTTTGCCGTATGCGCATCGCCACCTACAACGTCAACTCCATCCGCAGCCGGCAGGCCCGCATCCTCGACTGGATGGTCCGCGAAGACGTGGACGTCGCGGCTCTGCAAGAGATCAAATGCACCGAGGCGCAGTTCCCGTTCGAAGCCTTCGAGGCCGCGGGATACGAGGTCGTCCTGCACGGGCTCAACCAGTGGAACGGCGTCGCCATCGCCAGTCGCATCCCCATTACGGATGTCGAGATCGGCTTCGCGGGTCAGCCCGGCTTCTCGAAAGAGGGTGGCGACGATCTCCCCATCGAAGCCCGCGCGATCGGCGCGACGGTGAACGGCATCCGCATCTGGAGCCTGTACGTCCCCAACGGCCGCGCCCTCGGCGACCCGCACCTGGACTACAAGCTCGACTGGTTCGCGCACCTCGCGGGGGCGACGAGCGACTGGATGGCGGCCCACCCCGACGAGCCGATCGCCTTGATGGGCGACTTCAACGTGGCGCCGTTCGACATCGACAACGGAGACCCGGCGCTGATCCCCGGCCTCTCGACCCATGTCAGCGAACCCGAGCGCGCCGCCTTCCACGCGCTCGAAGCGATCGGGCTCACCGATGTGGTGCGTCCTCTGGTGCCCGAAGGCCTGTTCACCTACTGGGACTACAAGCAGCTGCGGTTCCCGCGCAACGAGGGCATGCGCATCGACTTCATCCTCGGCTCGCACGCGTTCGCCGACAAGGTGGTTGCGGCGCAGATCCACCGCAACGAGCGCAAGGGCGACGGACCCAGCGACCACGTGCCGGTGACCGTCGACCTCGAACTCGAGGGCGCCGACGACGACGACGACCGGCCCATGATCTTCTAGCGCGCCGCCGCCTCGGGTCACCCCGGCGCGAGCAGCGCGGCCACGACCACGAGGGCGACGATCGAGAAGGCCGTCGTCAGCAGCACCGTGTCACGCGCCATCGTCACCCCGCGTTCGTACCGCTGCGCGTAGTTGAAGACGTTCTGCGCCGTCGGCAACGCCGCCAGCACGACCACGACGAAGAGCGCGTGCCCGGTCAGCCCGAACACGAACGCACCGACGACCCAGGCGACCACCGGCATCACGACCAGCTTCAGGATGCCGGCGAGCACGACATCCCGGCGCGCGGTTCCGGCGGCGAGAGGGCGGGTGCCGTGCAGCGACATGCCGAACCCGAGGAGCACGACGGGCACGGCCGCGGCACCGACCAGTTCGAACGGCGCAAGCACGGGCGCTGGCAGGTCGATTCCGGTGACCGAGACGATGAGCCCGAGCGCCGAGCCGATGATCAGCGGGTTGCGCACCGGCTGCAGCAGGATGCGGCCGAGCGACGGCTTGCCGCTGGTCGAGATGTCGAGGATGGCGAGGGCGATGGGCGCGAGCACCACCAGCTGCAACAGGATCAGCGGCGCCGACGACGAGGCGTCGCCCAGCACATACAGCGACACCGGAAGCCCGATGTTGTTCGCGTTCGTGTAGCCGGAGGCGAGCGAGCCGATCGTCGTCTCGGGCACCGGCCGCCGCCAGATCAGGCGCGCGACGAGCGCGAACACCACGATCTGCGTGACAGCCGCGATCGCCGACACGGGCAGCAGCTGCGAGAACAGGCGGTGCACGTCGGCCTCCGCCAGCACCGTGAACAGCAGGGCGGGCGACAGCACGAAGAACGCAAGCCGGCTGAGCACCCGCCCCGCCTCCGGGCCGAGCAGCCCGAGCCGGCCGATCAGGTAGCCGACACCGATCACCACGGCGATGATCGCGAACCCGATCAGCACGCCGCCCATGGCTTCAGGCTATTGCCGCGGTGGTTGAGTAGGGGCGCAGCCGCGGTCGTTGAGTAGCGGCGCAGCCGCGGTGGTCGAGTAGCGGCGCAGCCGCGGTGGTTGAGTAGCGGCGCAGCCGCGTATCGAAACCACCAGCACGCAGTCGTGATCTCGATACACCGCTCCGCGGCACTCGATCACCGCTCCGCGGCACTCGATCACCGGGCGGCGCGATAGCGCGCCCGCTCCTGCGGATCGAGGTGCTCCGTCGCGTAGCTGAGCATGGTGCGTGGCATGTCGGCTGCGTGCGCGTCGAGAAACCCGGTCAACTGCCCGCGTGACACGCGCTTGCCGACCTCGCGCAGCATCCACCCGGTCGCCTTCTGGATCAGGTCGTGCCTGTCCGGCATCAGCGTCTCGCACAGCCGCAGAGCCGGACCGGCCTCGCCGTGCTTGATGAAATGGAAGGTCGCGAGCACGGCGACCCGGCGCTCCCAGAGGTCGGGGGAGCCGGCGAGGTCGTCGAGCAGGGCGAGCGGCACGCGGCCGCTGCGGATCTCGGGCCCGATGATGTGCTCGGAGCTCGCGTCGACCAGATCCCAGTTGTTGATGCGCCCCCGCTCGACCGCCGCCAGATAGGTGTCGAACACCGCCTCGGGTTCCGACGGATAGGCCGCGACGAGCAGCAGGATACCCGCCAGCCGGTGCTCGTGCACCGGGCTGTCGAGCAGTTCGTCCACCTCGGCGAGCGGCAGCCCCCGGAACCGCTTCACCACGGTGCGTGTCGCCGGTACCCGCACCCCGAGAAAGACGTCGCCTTCGCCGTACTCGCCTGCGCCGGTCTTGAAGAAGCGCTGGAGGTGCACCGAGTCGGCGGCGTCCGCCAGCTCTGCGAGCGCGTGACGCACGTTTTCCGCCGTCGGATCCATGCCAGAAGTGTAGAACCGTGCAGCAATCGTGCATTCACGCAACTTCTGAGCGTCTGGTGCAAAGCTTGTCGGCGCCGTCCTCCGTAGGCTCGTGGGCGAGAGGAGGCGTCATGACTACGCTCGCACAGACCACACCCATCATCGGAGAACCGGAGGTCGTCGAGGACGCCTCCAGCGCTGAACTCTCCGCCGCCTGGCTCGACCTGAAAGCGGCCGCCACCGAACTCCAGCCGCTGCAGGCTCAGGACGGCAGCGTCGCGAAAGCCGACCACGCGACGGCCGCGGCGCTCATCGCGCGCGTGACCCGTGGCATCCGGGCCCTCGCCCCCGCCTTCCCGCACGACGCCGCGTACCTGGAAGCCGCCGTCGCGGACTTCGACCGCTGGGTCGCCGACGGGCTCGGCGTGCCCGACTTCTACGACTCGCTCGTCGCGTTCGCACCGGCGTCGCACCGCATCGACAAGCTGCGTCACCTGGTCGTGTTCCCGATGTACACGCAGAACGGCTCCACCGACCGCCACGTCGAGGCGCTGATCGTCGAGGTCATCTGGCCCGACTTCATCGCGAAGCTCGAGGAGACGTACACGAACAAGCTGTTCCTGTCGCTGCGCTTCGTCGACTTCACGCCGGGATACGACACCAACTCGGCGGTTCTCTTCCCGGAGACGGTGGCGATGCGCGAGATCCCGCCGTTCACGTGGGGCGCGATCCTGCAGGACCGCGAGGCCGCGCGGTTCCGTGCCGTCGTGCGCGAGGCATCCGCGATCACGAAGCTCGACCTGCTGCCCTCGCAACAGCACCTGCTCGAAGATCAGAAGACGGCCGAAGAGACGTTCGTGATGTGGGACCTGATCCACGATCGGTCGCACATGCGCGGGGACCTGCCGTTCGACCCGTTCATGATCAAGCAGCGCATGCCGTTCTTCCTCTACTCGCTCGAAGAGTTGCGCTGCGACCTGACCGCGTACCGGGAGTGCGTGGCACTCGCCCGGGCCGAGGACACCGACGAGCACACCCGCGACCGGGCCGTCCACGTCCAGCACGCGATCATCTTCGACCGCATCTTCCGGTTCCCGCTGACCGGAAACCGCGTGCGCAACTACGACGGCGCCGGCGGCCAGTTGCTGTTCGCCTGGATGCACCAGCACAACGTGCTGCACTGGACCGACACCCAGCTCGCGATCGACTGGGACGACGTCCCCGAGGTCGTTCTCGCGCTGAGCGACGCGATCAACGAGCTGTACTGGAAGAGCATCGACCGCCCGAAGACCGCGCACTGGCTGGCGGCGTACGAGCTCGTCCGCGCGACGCTGACGCCGAACCCCGCGTCGAAGTGGGCGCGCGGGCTGCCGGACGAGATCCTCGCCGGTGCGCCCAAGGGATACACGGATGCCGTCCTCGACGACGAGTTCCCCCTGTCGATGTTCTACGAGGCCCTGAGCAAGAAGATGGGCGACGTGATCGAGAGCACCAAGGGCATCGTCGCCTGAGCGTGCGAGGCTGAACCCATGAGCAATCGACGCCGGGTGGTCGCCGCGGTCCTGATCGGGGTCGCGGCGATCGTCTACGGCATCTCGCCGCTGGATCTGGCGCCCGAGGCGATCCTCGGGCCGCTCGGCCTGCTCGATGACGCGGGGGTGCTCGTGGGCGCGGGCATCGCGGTGTGGAAGCTGCTGCAGGGACGCTCGAAGTGAGGGTCCTGGTCACCGGTGCTACGGGCGACACCGGCCGTGCGGTCTGCGCGCTGCTGATGGCGCGCGGCGACACGGTTCTCGCGGTGGGCACCGACGCGTCCCGCCTCGAGACGGTGGATGCCACCGAGCGCCTGGTCGCGGATGTCACCGACCGCGACGCGACCGATGCCCTCGCGGCGGACGTCGCGACGCGCCACGAAAGCCTCGACGGCATCCTGCACCTCGTCGGCGGCTGGAAGCCGGGCTGGAGCGACGAGGTCACCGACTGGCTCAATGCCCGGCTGGTCGTCTCGCTGCTGAACGTGAGCGAGGCGTTCGAGCGCATGCTGCTGGCGGCGCCCGCGGGGCGGCTCGCGATCATCTCCTCGACCGTGGTCACCCACGACGGGCCGCCCTCGTCGGCGTACGCGGCGGCGAAGCTCGCGGCGGAGTCCTGGGTGGCGCAACTCAACCAGCGCTGGGCGGGTACCCATGCCGGTGCGGTCACGTTCGTGGCGAAGAGCGTGGAGCCCTCGTCAGCGGCGGCCGCGGTGGTCGCGGTGTGGGACCACCCGGCCGGCGACCGCGTGCTGCTCTGAGAGACTGAGCACGTGGATCCCCTGCACGACCAGAACTCCCGCGGCTTCGCCAGCGACAACTACGCCGGCGTGCATCCCGAGGTGCTGGCCGCCCTCGCCGCCGCGAACGACGGGCACCAGATCGCCTACGGCGACGACGTCTACACCGAGCGCCTGGCCGCCACGATGCGCGAGCAGTTCGGCGAGCGCGCCGAAGTCTTCCCGGTGTTCAACGGCACGGGGGCGAACGTCACCGCGCTCACCGCCCTCGTGCCGCGCTGGGGGGCTGTCGTGGCATCCAGCACCGCGCACATCCACAGCGATGAAGGCGGCGCCCCCGAGAAGGTCGCCGGGCTGAAGTTGTTTCCCGTCGACACCCCCGACGGCAAGCTGACCCCCGAACTGATCGCGACACAGGCGTGGGGCTTCGACGACGAGCACCGCGCCCAGCCGGCAGCGGTCAGCATCACGCAGACCACCGAGCTCGGAACCCTCTACACGCCTGCCGAGGTGCGTGCGATCGCCGACTTCGCGCACGCACACGACATGACTCTGCACCTCGATGGTTCCCGCATCTGGAACGCCGCCGCGGCGCTCGGGGTGCCGTTCCGGGAGTTCACCACCGACGCCGGTGTCGACGTGCTCAGCTTCGGCGGCACCAAGAACGGGCTGCTCGGCGCCGAGGCGATCGTCGTCCTGAATCCGGATGCCGCGGCCGGTCTGATACGGCTGCGCAAGTCGTTCATGCAGCTGGGCTCCAAGATGCGGTTCATGAGCGCACAACTGCTCGCGCTGTTCGACGGCGGGCTGGGTCTGGCGTCCGCGTCGCACGCCAACGCCATGGCTGCCCGGCTTCGGGGCGCGCTGGAGGAGCTCGCGCTGCCGGGACTGTCCTTCAGTCAGCAGACTCAGGCGAATGCGGTGTTCGCGGTGCTGCCCA
>JAODAS010000149.1 GCA_025463555.1 Schumannella sp. | reverse complement strand
GCCCCGGCGAGCGCGGCCACGTCCCCGTCGCCGCTGGTGTCGATCACGACGTCGGCGAGGATGGTCTGCTGACCGCTCTTGGTCTGGCAGACGATGCCCGACACGGTCCCCTCGGACTGGAGCACGTCGACGACGTGGGCGAAGAGCAGAACCTCGACGCCCGCCTCCTCGATCAGGTCGATGATGGCGCGCTGCATCGTCTCGGGGTCGAACACCCCGGTGTAGGTGCCCCACGGTGCCTGACGCGACGAAAGATCGCCGCCTCCGTACTGCGCGACACGCTCGGCGAGGTCGAGGTAGACGCCGGGCTGGATGATGCCGGTGGCCTTGGTGAGCAGCCCGCCCGTCAGCAGCCCGCCCAGGATTCCGCTGGACTCCACGAGCAGGGTCTTGGCGCCTTCTCGCGCGGCTGCGATCGCGGCGACGACTCCGGTCACTCCTGCGCCGGCGACGACTACGTCGTATCTGCCGTACAAATCCATCGGTGTGTGCTCCTTGGTAGGGGTCGGTACCGGCGAGAACCGGATCCGTCTTTTCGTTATGTAGATAAACTTTCTTGCATTGTGGATACTACGTCAAGCTCCTCTGAAGCAGGCGCGCAGCGCTCGCCGGCCCAGAGACCACCTGGACACCGGTCCCGGCGGCGAGAGCTGATGCCGCGGGGGCGAGCGAATATTGTGCGAGGAAGATTGCATCCACACCGGTGAGGGCCGGCAGGCAAGCTCCGATCAGCACCTCATCCAGGTCCTCGGACGCGGTGCCGCGAGCCAGAGGGAATGCGGCATCCACAACTACGCCCGTGACCGCGGTTGAGATACCGGCGTCACGAAAGACCTGCTCGAGCCGCGACACGCTATCGGCGAGCGCCGCCCCGAACGAGGCGACGACGAGCACGCCGGCGAACCTCCCGGCCACCAGTTCGTCGAACGCCGCCTGGTCAGGGGCGAGCACCGGGATGGGCGCGGAGCTCCGCACCGCTACAGGTCCGTACAGGGAACAGGTCAAGAGGATGCCATCGGCTCCGCCATCGACGGCGTGGTCGATGAGACGACGCATCCGCTCGTCCAGCTGCGGGGTGAGACCGCCCGCGCCGTTGGCGTCGGAGAGCAGACGGTCGTCCAGGAGATTCCAGACCTCCACGCCGGGGAGCGCGGCCGTCAGCTCTGACGTGGCGGGCGCGATGGCGGCCACGGTCGCGCTGATCAGGGCCACTCGTGGTCCGCTCATCGAACGAACTCCCTCATCCAGCCGAGGCCCGCCACGGTCGAGGTCGCGGGCCGGTACTCGCAGCCGATCCAGCCGGAGTACCCGGACGCCTCGATAGCTGCGAAGACGGGCGCCCAGGCGATCTCGCCCGTGCCCGGCTCGTTCCGCGACGGCGGATCCGCGACCTGGATGTGGTAAACGCTCGCGCTCACCTCGCGAAAGGTCTCGATGAGATCCCCTTGGTCGATCTGAGCGTGGTAGAAGTCCATGAGCAGACCGACGGTCGCATCCCCCGTCGCCTCGACGACGGCGGCGGCCTGCTGCTGCGTCGCGAGAATGAAACCTGGGGTGTCGCGCTTGTTCTGCGCCTCGAGCAACAGGCGGATACCCGATCCGGCCGCCTGCTCGGCTGCCCATCCGATGTTCGAGACATAGCGCGCGAAAGCCCGATCCCACGACACGTCGGCGGGACGGATGCCGCCGACCACGTGGATGCTGCCGGCGCCGATCGCCAACGCGTAGTCGAGCGCCAGTTGCACACCCTCGCGGAACTCCGCGACGTGGCCGGGCAGGCATGCGAAGCCGGAGCGACCGATCGTCCCCGGCTCGCCCATCGGCGTGTTGATGAGCACCGCGGTCAACCCGAGATCGTCGAGCCGGGATCTCACCTCGGATGCGGGGTGCGCATACGGGGCCGGGCACTCGACGCCGGTGAACCCCGCCTGGGCGGACGCCGCGAACCGGTCCAGGAACGGCACCTCTGTGAAGAGCCACTTCAGATTCGCATCGAACCTCATCTCACGAACTCCTTGTTCACCGTGTGCGAGGGGATCACGCCGCTCAGGACATCCACGACGGCTTGCGCGGCCATCCGGCCCGACCGCTGACGCGACTCGACCGTGGCGGCACCGATGTGGGCGGTGATCAGGACGTTGTCCAGACCTCGGAGGACGCTGTCCTCGGGAAGCGGCTCCTCCTCGACCGTGTCGAGCCCTGCACCGGCCAGATTCCCCGCGCGGATCGCATCGGCGAGAGCCCTCTCGTCGATCACCCCGCCCCGCGAGATGTTGATGAGGAACGCGGTCGGCTTCATGAGCGCAAGTGATCGTGCGTCCATGATGTGGCGCGTCGAGGCGTTCAGGAACAGGTGCAGGGTCACGAAATCGGACTGCCCGAGAAGGTCGTCCAGCTCCACCGCCTCGATGCTGTGCTGCGCGATGAACGCCTCATCCAGCTTGGGATCGTGCGCGATGACGCGCATGCCGAAGCCGATCGCCATCGTCGCGACGAGCCTGCCGATCGCGCCGAGCCCGACGATGCCGAGGGTCGCGCCGGCAAGCTCCCTGCCACTGACCTGATCCCATCCGAAAGCCCGGACCGCTGCCACTGATTGCGGGATACGACGCGCGCAGCTGAGGATCATGCCGAGGGTGTACTCGGCGACGGACTGACTGTTGACGCCGGGCGTCGGGCAGACGGCCATGCCCAGCTCGCTGGCCGCATGCACATCGATATTGTCGAACCCCGAACCTGTGCGTCCGATGACCTTGAGGCGCGGAGCGGACCCGAGGACCTCCGCGGTGAACGGGTCCGTCCCGGCGACGACGCCGTCGGCGTCGCTGACCAGTTCTGCCAGGGTCTCTCCGGAATCGGCCGTGTCGACGAACGACCGGTGGATCACGTCGAATCCCGCCGACTCGAGGAACCGATGCACTTCGTCCCCCGGCCGGAGCCAGGCGGTGGTGACGAGCACGCGTTGCCTTGGCACGTCCCTACCCCTCGATGCTCTCGAGCAGGCTGCCGCGGTACGCGTCACCCGCGAGCGGTCCGGCGAGAAAACGAAGGAGGGACAGGCTTGCAGGATCGTCCACGGAGGACGCGCTGGCGGCCGCCGAGAACTCGGTGAAATGCTGCACCTCGTCCGGGAGCGGTCCGATGATCTCCGCGGCCGACACGAAGAGCAGTTCGCTCAGCTGCTGAACGGCGAGATCGGCGCGCCCGTCCACAACGGCCTCGGCGACGAACCCCGCCTCGACGATGGTTGCGCGCCGGTTGACGATCTCGGCGATCCCGAGTTCGTCGAGGATCTGGGCGAAGCGGATGCCGCTGGCGCCGGTCCTGGAATAGGCGACACTCCGCGCATTCAAGAGGGCGTCGATGAGCGACGCGGTGGAGGACAGGTCCACCGCGGGCCCGCCCGCAGCCGCCGCCAGCCCGATGCCGGTACGCGCCAGTGGAACTCTGGTGGCCGGGGCCACCGTCCCGCTCGCAACGAGGTCGTCGAACGACTCCGACGTCGCAATGATCACGTCGAAGGGCTCCCCCGCCGCGACCCGCCCGAGAAGTCGCAGTGTCGGGTCGAACGCAGACTCCACCACCAGGCCGGTCTCGCTCTGGAAGGCGGGAAGGATCGTCTCGTCGAGGGCCTTCTTCACCGCCAACGTGCTCATCAGCCTTACCGGGCTCGGCTCCATGGGTGCAGTCATCCGTTCGTGCTCGGGTGTCGTCATGACGACGTCGTGGTTTCGTCGGGCCCGGACGAGGGCGAGAGGCGTGTGCGCTCGTCGCTCGCGAGGGGGCGGATGTGGGCGCCTCGGACGACGAGGAAGATCTTCGCGGTCTGCTCGAGTTCCTCGAGCGAATCGAATGCCTCGGAGAGGTCGCCACCGGCGACCACGGGGCCATGGTTGGCAAGGAGAAGCGCCGCGTGCTCGCGCGCCATGTCCTCGGCGAGGGGACCCAGTGCGTCGTCACCGGGCGCGTGATACGGCAGCAGCGGCAGTCGCCCGATCCGCATGGCGAAGTACGCCGTGAGGGGAGGGATCGCGTCACCGGCGTCCAGGTCCCCCAGACAGGAGACCGCAGCGCAGTAGGTGGAATGCGTGTGGATCACCGCACCGGCGGCGGGACGCGCGCGAAGCACGGCCGCGTGGAGGAACGCCTCCTTCGACGGCTTCGGCCCCGAGAGGTGCTGGGCTTTGTCGTTCACGAGGCTCAAGTCGCCGCGCTCGATCGTTCCCAGGCTCGCGCCCGTGGGCGTCATCAGGATGCCACCGTCGACCCGCACCGAGATGTTGCCCGTGCGACCGTGTACCAATCCGCGGTCGAAAAGGGACCGCGCGATGCGGATCACCTGGGTACGCCCCTCCTCGTCGCCGCTCACCTCGCGGGCTCCGACTCGGACACCCGAAGAAGCAGGTCCGCATCCCCGAAGTTCCCGGACTTGAGAAGCAGGCGAACCTCGCGCCCGCCATCGAGGTGAATCCATGGCACGCCGGGGGCCGCTTCATCGCCGACGACTCCCCGCGTGACACCCAGCGCGGCGATGATCGCCCCCGAGGTCTCACCGCCGGCCGTGATCAACCTCACGACGCCGCGCGCGATCAGGCCGGTCGCGATCAGGGCGATCGCGAGTTCGAGGATCTCAGACGATCGCGACACCCCGATGGTGCGGTGAACATCCTGAAGCTCGGAGGGAGGCATCGAGGAGTAGATGACCGGGGCGCCGTGATGCGCCGGCAGGGAGTCGAACCACCGCAACGCCGTCGCGGCGAGCGCGTCCGCATCCGGGAGCATCCGGACGTCGAGCCGGAACGACGGACGTCCGTGCCCCTGCATGCAGGCAATCTGCTCGACGGTCCGCGCCGAGCAGCTTCCGGCGAGTACTGCCGCCTCGCCACTGGGCGGCTCGGCGTGTACTGCGCCGGCGGTGCCCGGGCCGCGGCCGCCTGTCGGCGAAGCGACCTTCGCGATCGCGTCGGCGAGCCCCGCTGCCCCTCCGATCAGCACATCCTCGGACACCGCATCGGCGACGTGTGCCAGATCCTGCGCGTCGACCGCGTCTACCAGGGCATAACGGACGCCGAACTCTCGCGCCCGTGACAGCGCATCGGCGATCGCCGCCGAGCCCTTCCGCACGATGTGATGCGGCAGGAGGTCCACACGTCTCGACGTCTGAGCGGAAAGCAGCCGCACGAGCGACGAGTCCGTCATCGGGGTGAGCGGGTGGTGCCGCATCGACGATTCCGAGAGCAGTTGATCACCGACGAAGAGGTGGCCGAGGTATTGGGTGCGGCCATGGCGGGGTGAGCTGGGGGTGTTGATGACCAGGGGCGCGGAGACCAGGTCGGCGAGCGCGTCGAGCACGGGCCCGATGTTGCCGGCTGGTGTGGAGTCGAACGTCGAGCAGTACTTGAAGTAGAGCCTGTCCGCCCCGTGCTCGCCCAGCCACACGGCTGCCGCGCGGGAGAGCCGGATCGCCTCCTCCGCGGGGACAGTCCTGCTCTTCAACGCAACGACGACAGCATCGGCATCTTGCGGATCTGCGCTCTCGGGCACACCGAATCGCAGAATCGTTCGCAGCCCGTGGCGGTGCAGCGCCGCTGCCACATCTGTGGCGCCGGTCACGTCATCCGCGATCGTGCCGATCATGCGAGGGTGGGAATCATTGCCGGTCCTGCCAAGAACGTCGTCGGTTGGCCTATAGGGTTTTTCGGATCGTATAGGATTTCAAGAACAGTCGCAAGCCTGGTCCGCACGGCACGTCGCTGCGGCCTACAATCTGAAATCCAAAGACGGAGGTGTCCAGTTGGTGGATGTCGGCGAACGGACATTCGTCCGGTCCCTCAGCGACCGGATGTACGACCTCCTGCTCGGCCAGTTCATGGACGGTTCCCGCGCCAGCGGCGAGCCCCTCAACATCGACGCCCTGGCACGGGAGTTCAGCGTCAGTCAGACGCCATTGCGTGAGGCCCTCGCCAAGCTGGAGACCACCGGGCTCGTGCGACGCGAGGCGCTGAAGGGCTACCGCGTCGCACCCTCCCTCGATCCGATCGAGGTCGGCAAGCTGCTCGACGCCCGGCTCGCGATCGAGCCCGCCCTCGCCTTCGAGACCGCGCGGCGAACGACGCCCGAGTTCCTGGCGGATCTGGATGTCTCGGTGCGAGATCTTGAACGCTCGGTCGCGCTCGCCGACCGCGATTCCGAAGCCTTCAAGCTGTACTGGGCGTCGGACGGACGGTTCCATTCGCTGATCGCAGAGCAATGCAGCAACCCGTTCCTCGAAACCGCGTACAAGTCGCTCCTGGGACATATCCAGCGATTCCGTCTGTTCTCGAAAGTGGGCAACGAGTCCGGAGCCCACTTCGCCGCGATCGAGCACCGCGGAATCTATGAGGCAGTCGCGGAGGGCCAAGCCGAACGTGCAGCGGACCTGATGCGCACGCATCTGGCCAACGCGAAGCATCGCGCACTGCACACCTGATCCAGTCCCGCGCGTCGGTGATAGCGTCGGCGATGGCTCCCTACCGACTCATGGAGGATTGGCATGAGCGACACCGAAGCGACACCGGCTCGAACCTCGCCAGGGGGCGTCCAGTCGATCGAGCGGGCATTCGAGCTTCTCGAGATGCTTGCCGACTTCGGGGGTGTCGCCGGGCTTTCGGAGCTCACCGCCAAGAGCGGCCTCCCCTTGCCGACCATCCATCGCCTGCTTCGCACGCTCGTGCGACTGGGGTACGTGCGCCAGGAGCCGTCTCGCGAATACGCACTCGGCCCGCGGCTCGCAACGCTCGGCGAGAGCGCGACCCATTTGATCGCCTCGTGGGCGCGTCCTCACCTGGAGGAGCTCGTCGCGGAGTTGGGGGAGAGCGCGAACCTAGCCCTCCTCGACAACGACGCGGTGCTCTACGTCGCGCAGTCCCCCGGTCGCCACTCGATGCGGATGTTCACCGAGGTCGGCCGGCGGGTCGGCGTGCACTGCACCGCAGTCGGCAAGGCGATCCTGGCCGGCTTGCCGGAGGACCGCACGCGGGCGATCATCGGCCGCGCGGGGCTCGAGCCGCATACCGATCGGACCATCACCGACCTCGCGTCGCTTCTGGCCGAACTTCAGAACGTCCGCGCTCAGGGTTTCGCGGTCGACGACGGCGAGCAGGAGGCAGGAGTGAAGTGCATCGCTGTTGCGCTCCCGGGGAGCCCGCCGCGTGCCGCGGTCTCGATCTCCGCTCCGATGTCGCGCATGTCCGACGCCGAGATCGAACGGGCTCTTCCCGCACTGCGCGCCACGGCGGCGCGCCTCGCGGAGGAGTTCGACGCCTCAAGTCAGGCACACGGGCGCAGCGCGTAGTCGCTGGAGCCTTGACGCCACCCAATGCGGTGTGCGTATATTTCCTCCATGCGTAATATTCTTTCCGTAATGTGGATAGTCCGATGACCGAATGGGGCGGTTTTCAGGTGGACCCCCGGCTTCGGGCGTTCATCGACGAAGAGGCGCTCCCGGCGAGCGGCCTCGACGCCGCAACCTTCTGGTCGGACTTTTTCACACTCCTCTCCGATCTGGGGCCCCGCAACCTCGAGCTCTTGGCCGAACGGGACCGTCTCCAGTCCCTGCTCGACCAGTGGCACGTCCAGCACCCAGGCTCCATCGATCCCGTCGAGTACCGGGTCTTCCTGGAAGAGATCGGCTACCTCGTGCCGGAGCCTTCCGGCGTCGCTGTGAGCACTCAGCGCGTCGATGACGAGATCGCCCGCCTCGCCGGACCTCAGCTCGTCGTCCCGGTCACGAACGCCCGGTACGCGCTCAACGCCGCCAACGCGCGGTGGGGTTCGCTGTACGACGCCTACTACGGAACCGACGTCATCCCGGGCGAGGTGACGACGGCCGCGTACGACCCGGTGCGCGGAGCCGCCGTGGTCGCGGAGGTGAAGGGGCTGCTGGACGAGTTCTTCGAGCTCGACGGCGCCAGCCACCGGGATGCGGTGCGCTACTCGGTCACCGGCGGCCGGCTGGTGGTCGGCCTCGCGGGGGAACGCACAACGGGCCTCCTGCAACCCGAGGCCTTCGCGGGGCATCGCGGAGATGCGGCCGAGCCGACCCTCGTTCTCCTGGCACATCACGGCCTGCACGTCGAACTCCACATCGACCGGGCGAGCGTCGTCGGGTCGGCGGATGCCGCGGGGATGTCGGACGTCGTGGTCGAGGCCGCTCTCACCACGATCGTCGATTTCGAGGATTCTGTGGCGGTGGTCGACGCCGAAGACAAGGTGCGCGGGTACCGGAACTGGCTGGGGCTGAACCGCGGCGATCTCATCGACACCTTCGACAAGGGCGGCAAGTCCGTCACTCGACGATTGAACGACGACCGGGACTACATCGCCCCCGACGGCGGTCGTGTCACGCTTCCCGGGCGCACGCTGATGTTCGTCCGCAACGTCGGACACCACATGTTGACGGATGCCGTGCGCAATGGCGCGGGTGAGGAGGTCGGGGAGGGCATCATCGACGCGGTCGTGACCTCCCTGGCAGCCATGCCGGGACTCGAGGCAGACAATCCGAGGCGCAACGGTCGGCACGGCTCGATCTACATCGTCAAGCCCAAGCAGCACGGGCCCGACGAGGTGGCATTCACCGTCGAGCTCTTCGCGCGCGTCGAAACCATGCTCGGGCTCGCCCCGAACACGATCAAGCTCGGCCTGATGGACGAGGAACGACGCACCAGCGTGAACCTCACAGCCTGTATAGACCAGGCCCGCGAGCGCATCGTGTTCATCAACACCGGCTTCCTCGACCGGTCCGGCGACGAGATCCACACCTCCATGGAGGCCGGCGCCTTCGTTCGCAAGGCGGACATGCGCACCCAGCCTTGGATCCTCGCCTACGAGGACCAGAATGTTGACATCGGCCTCGAGGTCGGCCTCCCAGGGCATGGACAGATCGGGAAGGGCATGTGGGCGATGCCCGACCTCATGGCCGGGATGCTCGAGCAGAAGATCCAACACCCCCGCGCGGGTGCGACGACCGCGTGGGTGCCGTCGCCGACCGCGGCCACCCTCCACGCGTTGCACTACCACCGCGTCGACGTGGAAGCTCGACAGGCGGAACTGGCCGGCCTCCGTCGCGGGAAGCTCGCCGACATCCTGACCATCCCGGTGGTCGCTGTGCCGGTCTGGACGGATGACGAGAAGCGGGAGGAGGTCGACAACAATCTGCAGTCGTTGCTCGGCTATGTCGTCCGGTGGATCGACCAGGGAATCGGCTGCTCAAAGGTCCCCGACCTGCACGACGTCGGCTTGATGGAGGACCGCGCGACCCTGCGCATCTCGAGTCAGCTTCTTGCGAACTGGCTGCGGCATGGCATCGTGAGCCCGGAATTCGTGCACGCACAACTCGAGCGGATGGCGGGCATCGTCGACCGGCAGAATGCCGACGATCCCGTGTACCGGCCGATGTCGTCCGACTTCTCGGGGAGCATCGCCTTCAACACCGCCGTCGAGTTGGTCTTCGAAGGCGCACTCCAGCCAAACGGCTACACCGAACCGATCCTGCACCGCAGGCGGAAGGAGGCGAAGGCACGCGACCTCGTGGCCTGAACCCGCTGGCCATCGGTGTGACGGGGGCCCATTGACCCAGGGCTTTTGAGAGCGGAGACGGAGGGATTTGAACCCTCGGAACCCGTGAGGGTTCTCCACCTTAGCAGGGTGGTGCACTCGGCCGGACTATGCGACGTCTCCTGGTATTGCCTCCGCCATCATAGCCGGACGGGCGGAACGCCCGGGCACGGGCGTCAGCCGTTGTACGCCTGCGAGCAGGTGTACTGACCGGCGGTCTGGCCCTTCACGCCGGGCACGACGACCGGCTTCACCGCGGGCGGCGCGTTCGGGTCCGGGGTGCCGGACGACGTCGGCGCCGGCGTGCTCGACGGCTTCGGGGCGTTGGGGTCTTCGGTCGACCCGCCGTGCGAACCGATCGAGTCGGCGTCCAGACCGAGGGGCTTGTCGGCCTTGATCACGGCGAACAGCGCGTCTGCCACCGACTGGATCGGAGCCACCTTGCCCGTGTAGATGCCGCCGACACCGGTGGTGCTCGGGTACTGGACGAACACGATGTGGTCCAGCGGGATGTCTTTGAGCACCAGCGCGACGGAGACGAGCGTGTCGAGGTTGGCGAAGTTCGTCGACAGCTGGATGTTCTTCGTCGCCGCCTGCGCGATCCCGTAGAGCTTGCCGAAATCGGTGAGAGTGTCGTCGCTCTTGATCTTGCGGACGAGGGCCGAGAGGAACACCTGCTGAGAGCTGATACGGCCCAGGTCGCTTCCGTCGCCCACTCCGTGGCGGCTGCGCAGGAACGCGAGGGCGTTCCTGCCCGACAGAGCGTGCGTGCCCTTCTTGATGTTCAGGCCCGTGTACGGATCATTGATGTCGGAGGCGAAACAGACCGGCACCCCGCCCACCGCGTTCGCCATCGCGATGACACCGGTGAACGTGATGAGCCCGGCGAACTGGATCTTCAGCCCGGTCAGGTTCTCGACCGTCGACACCGTGCACGCCAGGCCGCCGTAGTAGAGCGTGACGTTGATCGGCTGCCCGCTCGCCGGCCCGCCGTTCTTGCACGCGGGAAGCGGGACGACCAGGTCGCGCGGGAAGCTGACGACGGTCGCGCTCTGCTTGTCCTCGGCGACATGCATCAGCATCGTGACGTCGTTCAGCACGGAGCTCTCGTTGCCCCCGATGCCGCCCTGGCCCTGACGTGTGTCACTGCCCACGAGCAGGATGTTGAACCCGCCCTCGAACGCGCCGATGTTCGGCGGCGGCTCGGAGTCGGCACCGATGACGACGCTGTTGGCGACCAGGGTGTTCTTCAACTGCCATGCCGCGATGGCCGCGACCGACGAGCCGGCGACCAGCGCCACCGCGAGCGTCGAGCCCAGGATCGCGAGAATCGGCTTCCATGCGCCCGACCGCTTCAGCCGCCCGTGTCGCGCGACGGGTACGGAGCGCACGGAGCGCGCGGGGCGACGCGGGGTCACGCGGGGCTCACTCATGGCTGCTACTCGTTCTCATCGAGGTCAAGGGCGGAAGGGGAGCGGAGGGCGTGGGATTCGAACCCACGAGACATTGCTGCCCACCAGTTTTCAAGACTGGCTCCATCGGCCACTCGGACAGCCCTCCTGGATGACCGGGGTGAGTCTAACCGACAGTCGCTCGCTAATCCTGGAAATGGCGCGCAAGGGCCGAGGCGACCCCGTCATCCAGATCGGTGCCGGTGTGCTCGCTCGCGGCCGCCCGCACCTCGTCGGGCGCCTGCCCCATGGCCACGCCGACGCCGCCACCCGCCACCGCCCACTCCAGCATGTCGATGTCGTTGCGGCCGTCGCCGATGGCCAGAACCCTGGATGCCGGAACACCCAGCCGGTCCGTCGCGTACTGCAGCCCGGTCGCCTTGTTCACCCCGTCCGGCGCGATGTCGAGCCAGGCCGTCCACCCCACGTTGTAGCTGACCTTGTGCAGGCCCATCCGGTCGACGACCGACAGGAAGTCCTCGGTCGCGTGATCGGGCGAGATGACGACGACCCGGGTCGCGTCGACGGTCAGCAGCTGCTCGAAGTCGACCTTCTGGTTGTGCCCGGAGAGCGCGCCCTCCGGGAACGCACCCGTGTATCGGAAGATGCCGTCGCGGTCCTCGACCGCGTAACTGGCGCCCTCGAGGTATCCACGGATGGTGGTGAGCACCTCGCGCGGATCGAAGGTCTCGACGTGCACCTGCGTGTAGCCGAGGGGCGCCTCCGGGTCGCGACCCATCACGATCGCGCCGTTGGCGCAGACGACGAACTCCGGCGCGATGCCGAGCCGGTCGACGATCGGCAGGGTCAGCGACACCGACCGGCCCGTGGCGAGCATCACCTCGTGGCCGAGCCCGGCCACCCGTCTCACCTCGAGAGCGGTCGCGTCCGTGAGCGAGCCGTCCTCGGTCAGCACCGTCCCGTCGATGTCGAGAGCGATGACCCAGCGGTCACTCACCTGACGGGCTCCAGGGTGGCCAGTCCGCCGAGGAACGGCCGCAGTACGTCGGGCACCACGACGGAACCGTCAGCCTGCTGGTGGGTCTCCAGGATCGCGACCAGCCACCGGGTCGTCGCGAGCGTGCCGTTGAGGGTCGCGACCGGCGCCGTCGTGCCCGACTCGGTGCGGTACCGGATGTCGAGCCGTCGGGCCTGGAACGTGGTGCAGTTCGAGGTGCTGGTCAGCTCGCGGTAGGCGTCCTGGGTGGGCACCCACGCCTCCACGTCGTACTTGCGGGCGGCGCTCGACCCGAGGTCACCGGCGGCCGTGTCGATCACGCGGTAGCTCAGCCCGAGGGATTGCAACATGCCCTCTTGCAGGGCGAGCAGGCGCTGGTGCTCGGCCTCGGCATCCGCCGGATCGATGTAGGTGAACATCTCGAGCTTCTGGAACTGGTGCACGCGGATGATGCCCCGGGTGTCCTTGCCGGCAGACCCGGCCTCGCGGCGGTAGCACGTCGACCAGCCGGCGTAGCGCAGGGGGCCGGCCGAGACATCCAGGATCTCGTCCTTGTGGTACCCGGCGAGCGCGACCTCGCTCGTGCCGGTGAGGTACAGGTCGTCGGCTTCGAGGTGGTAGATCTCGTCGGCGTGGGCACCGAGGAACCCGGTTCCCGCCATGATGTCGGGGCGGACCAGCGTCGGCGTGATGAGCGGGGTGAACCCTGCTTCGAGCGCGCGCTCGAGGCCGAGGTTCATGAGCGCGATCTCGAGCCGTGCCCCCACGCCCTTCAGGAAGTGGAAGCGCGCGCCGCTGACCTTGGCACCGCGCTCCATGTCGATGGCGTCGAGCAGTTCGCCGATCGCCAGGTGGTCTCGCGGCTCGAACGCGAACGCGGGCTTCTCGCCGACCTCGCGCAGCACCACGTAGTCGTCCTCACCGCCGGCCGGCACGCCGTCGAGGACGATGTTCTGGATTCCGGACATCGCCTGACCGAAGGCCGCTTCAGCCTCGTTCACGGCGGTCTGCAGTTCCTTCACGCGCGCCGAGATCGCCTGCGCCTGCGCGACGAGAGCGGCCTTCTCGTCTTTCGGCGCGGCCGCCACGGTCTTGCCGAAGAGGTTCTGCTCGGCGCGGACCGCCTCGAACTCGGTGATCGCCGCACGACGGGCGAGATCGGCGGCGATAGCCGTGTCGACGTCGGCGACGGGGGCTCCGCGCAGCTGCTGCGACGTGCGCACCGCGTCCGGGTCGTCACGGAGCAGCTGCGGATCGATCACGGTTCTCATCCTATTGACGTTGCAAACTCCGACCGTCGGCGCGGTGCGTCCACGGCTCGTGGACGAGCAGCCCGTCCCGTCGGAGTTACCCGCAGGGCACGCGCAACCCCGTGCCGCAACCTGCGACCGCGGCTAGCCTGGGCACATGACGCCCCCTCCGCCCGCTACGGGCGCCAAGCAGCGCGCCGCCGTGGTGTACAACCCCACCAAAGTCGATCTGGCCGAGCTGCGCGACGCGGTCGCGCTCGCCGAGAGCGAAGCGGGCTGGGCCAAGAGCCTGTGGCTCGAGACCACGGAGGATGATCCGGGAACCGGTCAGGCGCGCGACGCGGTGAAGCAGGGGGCCGACGTGGTCATCGCGGCCGGAGGCGACGGCACTGTGCGCGCCGCCGCGGAGGGGCTCCACGAGTCGGGGGTTCCGCTCGCGCTTCTCCCCGCCGGAACGGGCAACCTGCTCGCGCGCAACATGGATCTCACTCTCGGCGACATGCCCGACTCCGTCCGCACGGCGTTCACGGGGCACGACCGCCGCATCGACCTGGGCATCGTCGAGATCGAGCGCGCCGACGGCACGCGTGAGACGAAGGCGTTCGTCGTGATGGCCGGAATCGGCCTCGACGCGAAGATGGCCGCGAACACCAACCCCGAGCTGAAGAAGAAGGTCGGGTGGCTGGCCTATGTCCAGCCGATCATGGTCGCGTTGCGCGACAAGGAGCGCGTGCGGGTGCGCTTCCGCGTCGACGAGGGCCCCGAGCGGACGATGAACGTGCACACCGTCATGGTGGGCAACTGCGGATCACTTCCCGGCAACGTGCTGTTGCTGCCGGAGGCGGCCATCGACGACGGGGTCTTCGACATCGTCGCGCTGCGGCCGCAGGGCTTCTTCGGGTGGGTGCAGATCTGGACGAAGATCTTCTGGGAGAACGGGGTGCTGCGCCGCAACTCGGTCGGCCGGCGCCTCGCCGGGCTCACCCGCGACGTTCGCGCGCTGCGCTACATCAAGGCGGCGAAGATCACGGCACGCCTCGACAGGGCCGAGGACTTCGAGCTCGACGGCGACGACTTCGGCGAGGCGATCGCGTTCCGCGCGCACGTCGACCCCGACGGGCTGCTGGTGCGCATTCCGGCCGATCGCGAGATCGAAGGCGACGCTCCCGAGGACGGGGCCCGCGACTAGACGGAGCCGGCCGGGGATTCCAGCGGCAGGGCGCGTCGGTGCGTCACGTCCCAGCGGCGGGCAAGCACTGCCGGCAGCGCGAACAGCGTGGCGGCGCATCCGATCAGCAACGGCGTGCAGAACGCCTGCGCGGTGTAGGCCGCCTGCGAAAGGGTGTCCCAGTGCCGGTACACCTCGTCGCTGAGCTGCTCGCTGCCGGTCACCGCGCTGTAGAACGCGTTCACCTGCGACTGCAGGTCGGATGACCACCACATCAGAACGACGGCGAGCGCTCCCGACCCCAGGGTGAGCGCGGCCAGCCCGAGAAGCCAGGGCAGCATCCGCCGGTCAATCATGGTCGTGCCTGCGAAGCGCGCCCAGCGCGAGCCACAGCGCCAGCCCGATCATGCCGCCGGTCGTCAGCGCCGGCAGCGCCGCCTGGATGAAGTTGTCGGCGAAGAGCGCTGCCACATCGGTGTTCGGGCTGCCGTAGTAGTAGGGGTCGGAGGTGAGCCGGTTCCACAGGATCGCGGTCGCGCCACAGAGCGCAGCGACGCTCGCGAGCAACAGCACCAGGCGGAACGGGTTGCGGCGCGGAAGCTCGTACTCGGCCTCGGCCGCCGGTGGGGCGCCGGTTTCGGTTTCGGCAGGCGTCGGGTGGACCGCCACCGGCTCCACCGCCACGGCTTCGACCGCAGCCGCCTCGGCACGCGGGGCTTCGCGGCGAGCCTCGGCCGGCTTCACGGGCCGCGGGCGGGTGCGGTGCTTCGCGGGGTCGTACCCGCGCTGGAACACCGGGTCGAACCGCGGGTCGACGTCGGCATCCCGTTTGCCGGCCATCAGTCGCCGGGCTCCCCCGCGATCAGCCCTCGCAGCCAATCCCGCGCCTCGATGAACACGTCATCACCGTAACGCGAGACGTACTCGATCGCCTGCTGGTCGGCGCGGGGATACGACCCGAGGAAGATCACACTGGGGCTGAAGCGCTTGAGCCCGAGCAGCGCATCCGCGACCCGCTCGTCCAGGATGTGCCCGTCGAGGTCGACCACGAACCGGTATCGTCCGAGCGCGTCGCCGATGGGCCGGGACTGCAGCAGGCTCAGGTTCACGCCGCGGGTCGCGAACTGCTCGAGCAGCTCCATCAGGCCACCGGGCTGATCGCTGGGCAGTTCGACGATGACGCTGGTCTTGTCGGCGCCGGTGCGATCCGGGATGCGCCGGGTGCTGCTCACCAGCACGAACCGGGTCACCGCGTTCGGGTTGTCGCCGATCTTGTCCGCGAGCACGGTCAGGGGGTATTCCGCGTCGATGCCCGGCGGCGCGACCGCCGCATCCGCGACCGTGCCCTCGGCGAGAAGTTGCGCCGCGGCCGACACGTTGGACGTCGCCGGCAGGTGCTCGTGCTCGGGCAGCTCGCGGTCGAGCCACAAATGGCACTGCGCATACGCGACCGGATGCGCGGCGACCACCTTCACGTCGGCGAGCACCGTTCCCGGCCGGGCGACCAGCACGAAGTCGACGGGAACCAGATACTCCCCCACGATCCGCAGCCCGGGGATGCTGGCCAGGGCATCCTGGGTGGCTGTCACGCCACCCTCGACGCTGTTCTCGATCGCGATCATCGCGGCGACGCTGCGGCCGGAGATCACGTCGTCGAGCGCCTCGCCGACGTTGTTGACGCTGCGCCAGATCTGGTCCGCCGCATCCGGAACCTGATTCAGCGCCGCCCAGGTGAAGGTGCCCGCGGGACCCAGGTAGCTGTAGGTCTCGGCGTGGGGGCTCGGCATGCTGCGAGCCTATCTATCGCGACTACCCGGCGGCGGTGCTTGACTGGGCGGATGACGGACCGCGCCGGCACCCCCGCCCAGGAATCCGACCTGATCGATGTGCGCGAGCTCGTCGAGGCCTACTACTCGAAGGTGCCGGATCCGTCGATCCCCGAGCAACGGGTCGTGTTCGGAACGAGCGGGCACCGCGGTTCGAGCCTCGACACCGCGTTCAACGAGACCCACATCGCGGCGACGACGCAGGCGATCGTCGAGTACCGCTCGGCGCAGGGCATCACGGGACCGCTGTACATCGGCCGCGACACGCACGGGCTCTCGCGGCCCGCCGAGACGACGGCGCTCGAGGTGCTCGAGGCGAACGGCGTGCACGCGATCACCGACGAATTCGACGACTACGTGCCGACGCCGTCGCTGTCGCGTGCGATCATCGTGCACAATCGCCGGGTCGGCGCCGAAGCACCCCAGGCGGACGGCATCGTCATCACCCCCAGCCACAACCCGCCGCGCGATGGTGGCTTCAAGTACAACCCGCCCCACGGGGGTCCGGCCGACTCCGACGCCACGACCTGGATCGCGAACCGCGCCAACGAGCTGATCGAGGGCCGCCTGCACGATGTCAGACGGGGCGAGCCGAGCGCGGTCGACGGCTACGACTTCCGCGGCGCGTACGTCGACGACCTCGCGTCGATCGTCGACGTCGCCGCGATCAAGAACGCCGGCCTGCACATCGGAGCCGACCCTCTCGGCGGGGCGAGCGTCCACTACTGGCGCCTGATCGCATCCCGGTACGACCTCGACCTGACGGTCGTGAATCCCGACGTGGACCCCACCTGGCGCTTCATGACGCTGGACTGGGACGGCAAGATCCGCATGGACCCCTCGTCGCCGAGCGCCATGGCCTCGGTGGTCGCCAGGAGCGCCGATTACCAGCTGCTGACCGGCAACGACGCCGACGCGGACCGGCACGGAATCGTCACGCCCGACGGCGGGCTCATGAATCCGAACCACTACCTCGCGGTCGCGATCCAGTACCTCTACACGCACCGCGACGGCTGGGCGAAGGACGCCGCCATCGGCAAGACGCTGGTGTCGAGCTCGATGATCGACCGGGTGGCCGCTTCGCTCGGGCGCCGGCTGTGGGAGGTGCCCGTCGGATTCAAGTGGTTCGTCCCGGGCCTCGTCGACGGCTCTGTCGGATTCGGCGGCGAGGAGAGCGCCGGCGCCTCGTTCCTGCAGTTCGACGGTCAGGCCTGGACGACCGACAAGGACGGGATCCTGCTGGCACTGCTGGCGTCCGAGATCCTCGCCGTCACCGGCAAGTCGCCCTCCGCGTTGTACGCCGCACTGACCGCCGAGTTCGGCGATCCCGCCTACGCTCGGGTGGATGCCGCGGCCACGAAAGCGCAGAAGGCCAGGCTGGGCAGGCTGTCGGGTTCCGATATCGCGGCCGACACCCTCGCGGGGGAGCAGATCACCGCCCGGCTGTCGGAGGCTCCCGGCAACGGTGCCGCGATCGGCGGGGTGAAGGTCGTCACCGAGAACGCCTGGTTCGCAGCCCGGCCCTCGGGCACGGAAGACGTCTACAAGATCTACGCGGAGTCGTTCCGCGGCCCGGAGCACCTGGCCGAAGTGCAGGCCGAGGCGAAGAAGATCGTCGACGCCGCGCTCGGTGGGTGATGGCCCGAGACAGACGGAGGCGGGACCGCGGATATCCGCAGCCCCGCCTCCGTGCGTCTGCTGCTAGGCCCGGACCGGCCCGCGTGCAGCGGACTCCGCGGACTCCAGCCTGTCGTAGCCGAACTTCGACCCGGTCACGATGACCGAGATCGACGTGCCCTGCTCCTCCCACGTCAGCTTGAAGATGCGGGCGGCTCCGTACTGCACGAGCTCGCCGTCCGCGTAGAACGCGTACTTGAGGGTGGTGCCGGAGGTCCAGCCGGTCGAGGTGGCGGCGATGTTGCTGCCGACCTTGAACGTCCCGCCGAGGGTCACCGTTCCGGCGACCAGGGTGCCCGGCGCTACGTCCGCGGTCGGAGCACTGGTGGAGGACAGGGTCGCATAGCCGGCCTTCGCGGCCGTGACCCTGACGGTCATCTCACGCCCGACATCCGATGCGGCCAGCTTGTACGTCTTGGCCGTAGCACCCTTGATCTGCGCACCGTCCCGGTACCACTGGTACGTGTAGGTCCCGGCCGGAGTCGTCGCGCCGTTCCCGGTCAGGGTCGATCCGAGCTGGGCCGTGCCGGTGATCGTCGCGGGCGATGAGAACGACAGCGACGCCGCCGACACCGGGGCGGTCTTCGCGCTGGTGCCCGAGCCGCTCGTGTAGCCCGGCTTGGAGGCCGTGACCTTGACGCTGATGCGCTTGCCCAGATCGTTGGCGCTGATCAGGTAGCTCGCGGTGGCCGGGGCCCCGGAGATCGGCAGGCCCTCGCGCAGCCACTGGTAGCCGAGCGTCGCACCGCTGATCACGTTGGTGTCGGCGGAGGCCGTCAGGCTGCCGCCGACGATCGGGGTTCCCGTGACCGAGGCGCTCACCGCGAGCGTGGTCGAGGGAGCCAGCGCCGTGTTCGACACGCCGTACTCGACCGCGCTGAAGTAGAAGCCGTTGCCCGCCAGCGCGGCGCGCTGGCCGGCGTCGGGTTCGACGACGTCCCATGCACCACCCGCGACCGGCTTGTTGCGGCTGGTCCGGAACAGCAGGCTGTCGATCTTCTGCGGGTCCGACCCGACAGCCTCGTGGTAGGCCTCGAAGCCCTGACCGGTGAGCTTGAGGACGTTGTTGACGTAGACCTTCACCGAATCGGGGGCGGCCGCGTTGTACTCGGCGACGTAGCGGATCTTCACCGGACCGGCGAAGGGCACGGTGGCCGTGGAGTTGTTCCAGTCGGCGAGGTCGGCTTCGGAGCCGGCGGTAGCCCAGTAGGTACTGAGGGTGAGCTCGCCGTCGGCGTCCTGCCGGAACACGACGCCGCCACCCGAGCGGTTGCCGCTCTGGTCACCGGACACCTCGACCGCGAGCCCCGGCTGAGCGAGGTACGAGGCGGCGTCGATGGTGTAGTCCGCGGTGAAGACGCGGTAGGCGGCGCCGGTGACCGGCTCGCCGGCCTCCGCGATCGCGGGACTCGAGAGCTGTGTGATGTTGCCGTACAGATTGGGGTCGGAGATGCCGTTCGACATGCGCAGCGAGGGAACGCCGCCGAGGCTCGTCAGCCCGTAGTCGTATCCTGCGGGGTCAACCCACTGATGCCAGGTCGCGAAGTCGGTGAGGCTGGGCTTCAGCGAGGTCGCGGGGCCGACGGCGGCGGCGGACTGGGCGGTGAGCAGGCCGCCGGCGAGGGCGGCCATCGCGATCGCTGTACCGGCGAACTTGCGTGCGGTTCCGCGCCGGACGGCGCGGGGACGGGTTTCGGGCATGACGACTCCCTGATTGGAGGTGGACGTCAGGCCGCGGCTTCTGTGTCGGGGACGCGTGACGTATCGGGTTGCTGTCCCCCGGAGACTCTGGGTATGTCCCTAGAAAGGGGGACAACCCGGAAACCGTATCCACCCTCAGTTTCTGTGTCAATGCTTCTCGGCGCGCCGCCGCGCAGCGCTAGTTCGCGTAGTGGGGCGCCGCCGGCAGGTCGAAGAACTGCTCGAGCGTCTGAATGCCCGTCGTATGCATCTCGGTGGCCAGCGAGATTCCGACGTACCGGTAGTGCCACGGCTCGAACTCGTACCCGGTGATGTCTGTCATCCCGTTGGGGTATCGCAGGATGAATCCCCATTTGTACGCGTTCGCCGCGAGCCATTTGCCCTGGTCGGTGTCGGCGAAGCACTGGTCGAGCGCGCAGGTGTTCGGCACGGCGCTGATGTCCATGGCGAGCCCGGTCTGGTGCTCGCTGTAGCCCGGTCGCGCACTCGTGAGGTCGGCGCCGGCCTGCCCGAGCTGCGCGACCCATCCGTTGTAGACGTTCACCTGCACGTCGTAGCTGCGGTACGCGCTCTGCGCCTGCATCTTGTTGCCGGTCTCGGCCGTGTAGGCCGCGAACATCGCGACGATCTGATCGGCCGCCTCCTTGCGCAGGACGGGCGAGTTCACGAACGGGACGGGCGTTTGGATGAGGTCGGGCGCCGCATAGTTCGCCGGGTTCAGGGGGCGCAGCTTGTCGACCACGACCCAGAGGCTGGCCGGGTCGTCGATGGAGAACTGCCTGCGATCGAAGGTGAGCTTGAGCGGCGCATCCGGTCGCGGAGTCGGGCTGGTCGAGGGCGACGGCGTGTTGCTGGGGCTGGGGCTCTCGGCCACGGGGACCTCCTGCGGATGCGGCGCGAACACGAAGATCGAGCCGGCGAGCACCGCGGCGAAGACGGCGCCGATGATGAGCACGGCGATCACACGCCGGCGACGTACTCGCGCCGATGGCCGCCGCAGATCCCCGCGATCCCGTCGCACGTCGTCCGTCACCCGGACAGCTTACGGGCGTGCGGCTTGCCGAAAGCGCTGCGTCAGGTGTAAGTTTGCAGTCTCCGCAATATTTCGGCCACCGTCGGTCCGCGCGATGACCGGTTGCACCTCATCTCGCGTGCCCGGGCCCTCGCCATCCACACCTAGAACGAGGTTCTCCGCTCCATGTCCTCCTCCACTTCCAAGCGCCTGTCCGGCAAGGAGCGGGCCCAGCAGCTCGCCGACGCCGGCGGCGTCATGACCCAGCGCCAGATCCTGTTCGTCATCATCGGCCTGATGGCGGCGATGTTCCTGTCGTCGCTCAACCAGACCGTCGTCGGAACCTCGATGCGCACCATCGCCGACGACCTCGACGGGCAGAGCCTGCAGGCGTGGGTCACGACGGCGTTCCTGATCGTCTCCACCGTCACGACGCCGATCTACGGCAAGCTGAGCGACCTGTTCGGGCGGCGGCCGCTGTTCATCATCGCGATCATCATCTTCCTGGCGGGCTCGATCCTGTCCGCCTTCGCCGGGTCGATGTGGATGCTCGCCGCGTTCCGCGCCATCCAGGGGCTCGGCGCCGGCGGGCTGATGGCCCTGCCTCTGACCGTGATGGGCGACATCCTGGCTCCGCGCGAACGCGCCAAATACCAGGGCTACTTCCTGGCCGTCTTCGGCATCTCGAGCGTCATCGGCCCCCTGATCGGCGGCCTCTTCGCGGGCCAGGACCAGATCCTCTTCCTCGACGGCTGGCGCTGGGTCTTCCTGATCAACGTGCCGGTCGGCATCGGGGCGCTCGCGCTCGTCCTGGCGTTCCTCCACATCCCGCACCACGCTCGCGGCAAAGTGCGAATCGACTGGTGGGGCGTCGTCACGGTCACCCTGGCGCTGGTACCGCTGCTGCTGGTCGCCGAGTTCGGCCGGGACATCGGGTGGGGCTCACCGCTCGCCATCCTGTTCTACGCACTCGGCGCCGCCGGGATCGTGTCGTTCATCCTCGTCGAACGCTGGATGGGCGACGACGCCCTCATCCCGATCAAGCTCTTCCGCTCGTCGACGTTCTCGATGGCGACCGTGCTGGGTGTGCTCGTCGGATTCGGCATGTTCGGCGCCATGATGACCATTCCGCTGTACCTGCAGCTGGTCAACGGAGCGACGCCGACCGAGGCCGGGTGGCTGATGATCCCGATGATCGTCGGGCTGATGATCTCGTCGATCGCGAGCGGCCAGATCATCGCGCGCACCGGCAAGTACAAGATCTTCCCGATCATCGGCACGGCCATGCTGGCCGGGGCGTTCTTCTTCCTCACCTTCTCCACCTACGACAAGCCCGTGATCTTCACCATGGCCGGGATGCTGCTGGCGGGACTGGGGCTCGGCCAGCTGATGCAGACGCTGACTCTCGCCTCGCAGAACGCGGTCGGACCGCGGGACATCGGGGTGGCGACCAGCTCGTCCACCTTCTTCCGTCAGATCGGCGGAACGCTGGGTGTCGCCATCATCTTCTCGGTGCTCTTCAGCGTGCTGCCCGGTGCGATCGGCGACTCGTTCAAAGACAAGGGACTGCTCACCGATGCTCTGGATGCGGCGCTGAACCCGACGGTCGCGAGCGCGCCGAACAACGCGGCGATCATGCAGCAGATCTACGACCCGATCGTGACGCCGATCATCTCGCAGCTGCCTGCGGGCATCGATCTCGCGGATGACGCGACGCGCTCCAAGGTCGTCGAGCAGATCGTGGCGAACATCGGCGACAGCGGCGCGTCCTCGGGTTCGGGCCAGCTCAACGGCTCCCTCGACGGAGACACCTCGTTCCTGAACGAAGCGGATCTGGCGCTCAAGGCGCCGTTCATCAACGGCTTCGCCAACGCATCCGTCACCGTGTTCTGGGTCGGTGCACTGGTCGTGCTGCTGGCATTCCTGCTGAGCTTCTTCCTGAAGGCCACGCCCCTGCGCGAGAAGTCGGCCATGGAAGAGGCGGCGGATGCCCGCTCCGCTGATGCTCAGCTCGAGACCGAGGCGGCACTGGCCGCCAATGAGGCGGGCGCGTTCGTGGGACCGCAGACCGGTTCGGTCGCGGTTGCGGAGCCCGAGCCCTCGCGCCGCTAGTCCGCACCTGATCGCCCCGGATGCCGCGGGCCCTTCCCGGGTCCGTCGCGTCCGGGGCGATCTGCTGGTGTTCCGGCGTGTCGGCTAACTCGGGGGAGCGCTCCCATTGACAAGAGCCGCGATGGTCGTCTAGCGTGATCCCGATTCCGTGGGAGCGCTCCCAC
>JAODAS010000138.1 GCA_025463555.1 Schumannella sp. | reverse complement strand
ATGGCGCTGCTGGGTCTGGCGACGCTGGTCCTGGTGCTGGTCGTCTTCGGGATCGTGCAGCTGTTCACCGTCTTCGGCGTGTACCCGAACGACGATTCGGGCACAAAACCGCTGGACACGCACTGGGGAAACCTGATGCGCACCCTCGACCCGGGCACCATGGGCGGCGACCAGGGCTGGGTGTTCCGCATCCTGATGCTGATCATCACCATCGGCGGCCTCATCATCGTGGCGAGCCTGATCGGCATCATCTCCGGTGCCTTCGACAGCAAGGTCGAAGAGCTGCGCAAGGGCCGCTCGCGCGTGCTCGAGACCGACCACACCCTGATCCTGGGCTGGAGCTCGAAGGTCTTCCCGATCATCTCCGAACTGACCATCGCGAACCAGTCGCGCGGCAAGAGCGCGATCGTGATCCTCGCCGACCGCGACAAGGTCGAGATGGAGGACGAGATCAAGGCGCAGGTCGGGCAGCAGCTGAAAAAGGCGGGCGGCAACACGAAGATCATCGTCCGCTCGGGCGATCCGATGAACCTCGCCGAGCTCGCCGTCGTCAGCCCGAACAACGCGCGCAGCATCATCGTGCTCGCGCCCGAGAACGACGATGACCCCGACTCGGTCGTGATCAAGACGACGCTCGCCGTCACCAACAACCCCAACCGCAAGGACGGCGCGTACCACATCGTCGGTGAACTGCAGCATCCCAGCAACCTCGAGGCGGGCCGGCTGGTCGGCAAGGACGAGGCCCACTGGGTCCTCGCGAACGACCTGATCAGCCGCATCATGGTGCAGACCTCACGCCAGAGCGGCCTGAGCGTCGTGTACGGCGAGCTGCTCGACTTCGACGGCGCCGAGATCTACTTCACCGAGCAGCCGTCTCTCGTCGGCCAGACGTTCTTCGACGCCCAGCTGGCGTTCGTGGATTCGATGGTGATCGGCGTGGTCAGCGACGGTCACGCTCTGCTCAACCCGGCATCCGATTACGTGCTCGCCGCAGGGGACAGCCTCATCGTCATCGCCGAGGACGATGACACGATCAAGCTGGCGGCGACTCCCGGTGCTGCGGACGCCGGCGCGGTGAGTGCTCAGCCTGCCCCGCAGGAGCGGCCCGAGACGACCCTCGTGCTCGGCTACAACGACAGCCTGCGCGTGATGCTGAGCGAGCTGGACGAGTACTCGACTCCCCGCTCGCGCGTCACGATCGTCGCCGATCAGAAGAAGCCCAAGTTCGCCGACTTCCGCGGCCTCGACCTGCAGTGGGAGCAGGGCGACCCGACGAGCCGGGCCGTGCTCGACGCCCTCAAGCCGGAGACGTTCGATCACATCCTGGTGCTGGCGGCCTCCGGCCTCGCCCCGCAGCGTGCCGACGCCAAGACGCTGATCACCCTGCTCCACCTGCGCGACATCGCCGACGCCCACGGCGTCGATCTGAACGTCGTCAGCGAGATGCTCGATGATCGCAACCGCGAGCTGGCCGAAGTCACCCAGGCTGACGACTTCATCGTCAGCGACAAGCTGATCAGCTTGATGCTCTCGCAGGTGAGCGAGAACCGTCAGCTCACCGAGGTGTTCGACCAGCTCTTCTCCAGCGACGGCGCCGAGATCTACCTGCGCGACGCCGCGCTGTACGTGACTCCGGGCGTGAGCGCCGACTTCTACACCGTGATCGAGGCAGCCCGCCGCAAGGGCGAGACCGCCATCGGGCACCGGTTCAACGCCCACGCGCGCAGCGCCGAGCACTATTACGGCGTCAGCGTGAACCCCACGAAGACCGACTCGCACGTCTACCAGGCGGGCGACAAGATCATCGTGCTCGCGGAGCACTGAGACCCCATGGCGCTGTTCCGGAAGCGGGGAACCGACACCAGCCTTCCGAAGGGGGACCGCGGGGCGGGATCGTTCGACGACTACGCGTTCGATCTGATCCCGCGCAACCCGCGCGTGACCATCACGCTGGCGAACAGTG
Source organism: Schumannella sp. (assembly GCA_025463555.1). Lineage (GTDB taxonomy): Bacteria > Actinomycetota > Actinomycetes > Actinomycetales > Microbacteriaceae > JBDSKH01. The sequence goes on along the minus strand of JAODAS010000138.1, from coordinate 4,187 downwards.
ATCCGTTTCAGGACGAACTGCGCGCGATCCTCGAAAGCGGCGAGCCGACGGTGGAGACCGCGATCTCACCGCGCTCCGCAGAGCAGGACCGGGTGGATGCGCCGATCGAGGTGCGGCTGTTCACGGGCCGCAGGGTCACCGGCGTGGTCGGAAGCGTTCCGCGCGGCCTCGAGTCCGTCATCGACGAGACGTTGCGGCGGCTCGAGGACCGCGGCGACAAGCCCCGCATCCCGGCGAAGATCGTCGGAAAGCCGGGTGCATTGCGGGTGCAGTTGAAGATGGGTGCGACCCGCTAGCTAGGCGAATCCTGCTCCGCCGAGTTGCGGCACCACCGCGATGGCCAGCCAGACGAGCACCGCGCCGCCGAGCAGCAGACCGGCGAGGCCGCATCCTTTGCCGATGCGGCCGTTGCGCACCAGCGCGACGAATCCGAGCCCGATCGCGAGCAGCGCCGCCGGGATGCCCCCGTAGATCGCGACCGCGCCCATGGTCACCACGATGGTTCCCCACGTGAGGTTGTCATCGACGGTGCGCGTGTCGGCGAGACCCACCTCGGCGGCGAGGAAGAGGCCGAGCGGCACGGAGGCCACGATTCCCACGATGAGGCTCGCGACGCCGGCGACCTTGCGGCCGGGCGGGATCGCGTGAGCGGCGGGCAGCGAAGTCATCGGTCGATGATTCTACGGCGCGGAACCCCGCGATTGCTGCGCCGGATTCTGCTCAGTTGCCGAGGTTGGAGAGGCCGGTGCCGGCGCTCAGCACGGTGAAGCCGATGCCCAGGTGGGTGATCAGCACGAGGATGCCGAAGATGATGCCGAAGATGGCAGCGACACGACCGCGGTTCTTGATCGCGGCGATGAACCCGAGCAGGACGGCGAGGGCTGCGACCACGAGGCCGACCCAGAACACGATCCCGACGATCACGAGAAAGGCGCCGAGGGCGCCGAGGTTCGTGGTGGTGAAGAGCTGGCTCACGTCGAAGTTGGAGAAGAGGCTGACGACCTGGACGATCCCGATGACGAGCACCGCGACATCGCCGAAGAACGCGAGCAGTCCCAGGATCAGCGCGAATCCTCCGAGTGCTCCGCTCTTGCGGACGGGAGCGGTCTGCACGACCACGGGAGCGGCGGGCTCGGCAGCCGCCGGAACAGCCGGAGTCGCGGGGGTCTCAGCAGGCGTCAGGTCCGTCATGCCTCGACTTTAGGGGCTATTCGACTGGTTGTGGGCTATTCGACGGGCGCGGGAGTCTGGGTACGCGCCTTCTCTACTTCGGCCCGCACGGCATCCATGTCGAGGGCGCGTGCCTGCACCAGCAGGTCGTCGAGCGCGGGGCGGGGGAGCGCGCCCGCCTGGGCGAACACGTTGATGCCGTCGCGGAAGATCATGAGCGTCGGTATCGACTGGATGCGCATCGCGCCAGCCAGGTTCTGCTGTGCCTCGGTATCGACCTTGCCGAACACGATGTCGGGGTTGTCCTCGGCCGCGGCCCCGTAGACGGGGGCGAATGCCAGGCACGGACCGCACCATGCGGCCCAGAAGTCGACCAGCACGATGCCGCCTTCGAGGACGGCCTGCTCGAAGGTCTGCTCGGTGAGTTCGATAGTGGGCATGAATCCAGCGTAAACGGCTTGCCGATGCTCTGCTGGCTCGTCGGGAATAGGCACGGGCCGCATCCGGTTAGAGCGACTGTCGATTCAAACGCATGGATATAAGGAGAGCGACAGAAATGCCAGGAGCAGGCGGCACGGCGCAGATGCAGTTCGGCATCTTCACGGTGAGCGACATCACCGAAGACCCGACGACAGGCCAGACGCTGAGTGAGGCGCAGAAGATCCAGGACACCCTGACGATCGCGCAGCACGCCGAAGAGGTGGGGCTCGACGTCTTCGCACTCGGCGAGCATCACAATCCGCCGTTCTGGTCGTCGTCGCCGACTACCACCCTCGCGTATCTGGCGGCCAAGACGACGACGCTGCAACTCACGACATCCACCACCCTCATCACCACGAACGACCCGGTGAAGATCGCCGAGGACTTCGCGATGCTGCAGCACGTGGCCGGCGGCCGCGTCGACCTGATGCTGGGGCGCGGCAACACCGGCCCGGTGTACCCGTGGTTCGGGCAGGACATCCGCCAGGGCATCCCGCTCGCGATCGAGCACTATGCGCTGCTGCGCAAACTGTGGGACGAGGACGTCGTCGACTGGCAGGGGCAGTTCCGTACGCCGCTGCAGGGCTTCACGTCGACACCGCGGCCCCTGGATGGCGTGCCGCCGTTCGTCTGGCACGGATCGATCCGCAGCCCCGAGATCGCCGAGCAGGCCGCCTACTACGGCGACGGATTCTTCGCGAACAACATCTTCTGGCCCGCGTCGCACTACCAGCAGCTGATCGGCTACTACCGGCAGCGCTTCGAGCACTACGGCCACGGCACGGCGGCTCAGGCGATCGTCGGACTCGGGGGACAGGCGTTCATGAGGGCGAAGTCGCAGGATGCGGTGGATGAGTTCCGCCCGTACTTCGACAACGCCCCCGTGTACGGCCACGGGCCCTCGCTCGAGGACTTCACCGAGCAGACGCCGTTGACGGTGGGTTCGCCCCAGCAGGTCATCGACCGGTACGCCGGCATGCGCGACCTGTTCGGCGACTACCAGCGCCAGCTGTTCCTGATGGATCACGCGGGCCTGCCGCTGAAGACCGTGCTCGAGCAGCTCGATCTGCTGGGCGGCGAGGTCGTGCCCGTGCTGCGGCGCGAGCTGGCGGTGAACCGGCCCGCCGAGGTGCCGGATGCGCCCACGCATGAGTCGCTGGTCGAGGAGCGCCGCGAGGCGACGCGTCTCGAAACCGAGCAGGTGTCCGCATGAAGAAGCTCGTAGTGGTGTCTGCAGGGCTCAGCCAGCCGAGCTCGACCCGGCTGCTCGCCGACCGGCTCACGGCCGCGGTGCGCGCGCGGGTCGATGTGGAGGTCACCGTGATCGAGTTGCGCGACCTCGCGCACGACATCACGAACAACCTGCTCACCGGCTTCGCGGCGCCCAAGCTCGCTGCTGCGGTGCAGGCTCTCAGCACCGCCGACGGCGCGATCTTGGTCACGCCGATCTTCACCACCAGCTACAGCGGCCTGTTCAAGTCGTTCATCGACGTGCTCGATCCCGACGCCCTCGCAGACCTGCCGATCGTCATCGGCGCCACCGGGGGCACCGAGCGGCACTCGCTCGCCCTCGAGTACGCGCTGCGTCCGCTGTTCTCGTATCTGCACGCGGTCGTCGTGCCGACGGGGGTGTACGCGGCTTCCAGCGACTGGGGGTCGGTGGATGCGGCTGCCGGCGGTCTTCCCGAACGCATCGACAGGGCCGCGGCCGAGCTCGCTGCGCTCGTCCGGGAGTCCGACCGCTCGGGGCGCGTGCGCGATCCCTTCGCGCTGCCCGCAGGCTTCAGCCCGGTCGGCGGGTTCGGCGCCCAGTAGCACCGGTCAGCAGCAGCAGCAGCAGCAGCAGCGGCGGGTGCACAATGGGCGCATGCGTCGCGCGCTGGTGCTCGGCGCCGCGAGCTTCCTCCTCGCGGCGGCGGTCGGCCTCGCGCTCGCGGTGCCCGACTCAGCGGTTCCCGGAGGCGCCGAACCGCGCATCACGCGCCTGTTCATCCCCGCCATCAAGGCGACCTGCCTCGCCGAGGCCGGTCTTTCCGGCGACGTCGACATCGGCTACACGTTCACCGACGACGGTGCGCTGGTCACCCTCGACCGCAACGGCACCGTCAGCGGCATCCCGTCGTACCAGCTCTACGTGCTGAACGGCTGCCTCGCGCGGTACCCGGTCCACCCGCCGGAGGAGCTTCCCCGCGACCACTACTCCCGCAACCTGCTCTACGACTACTTCGGCGGAGTACTCAAGCCGTGCCTGGAGTCGCACGTGACCGGCCTGCCGGAACTGCCCACCCGCGCCGACTTCGTCGAGCGCCTGTACCCCTGGGACCCGTACCGGTCGATCGCGAGAGGCCGCAGCCTCAACGAACTGCTGACGCTCGAGCTGGAGTGCCCCGCGCTCCCGCGGTATCTCGTTCCGGACTGATAACATATGCGAGGCCGTCATCCGACGGTCGAATACCCGGAGCAGGCCGGCTCGGCTGCGCACAGTGCTAGTCAGAGACTGAGTGCGGCGCCCAAGGGCACAGCGCTGGTCACCGGTG
>JAODAS010000119.1 GCA_025463555.1 Schumannella sp. | reverse complement strand
CGGTCGCCTCCGTCGCGAATCCGCCGCTGACGCCGAGAGCGTCATCGCCCGAGAAGAACGACATGGCGAGCGCACTCGTCGTGGTCAGCGCACCGAGCTTCGCCGCGAGGGCCGATGCGGCATCCTGTGCACCCGAGAGCCAGGCGCCGCGGCCGGCGAGGATCAGCGGGCGGCTGGCGCCGGCCAGAAGGGAGGCGGCAGCCGAGGTCTCCGCGGCGGTCACGGCGGGGAGCGGCACACGCGCGAAGCTGAGCGCCGAGGGCGCCGGCGTCTCGTCCGGATGGGTGCTGCGGGCGTCGGCCACGTCGTACGGGATCGCGAGCACCACCGCCGTGCGCTCGGCCAGGGCGAAGGCGACGGCCTCCTCGGTGATCCGGCCGGCGTCGTCTCGGGCGACCTCGAAATAGGCGGCTCCGGCGCTGAGCGCCAGAGCCCGCTGGTCGATGTCGTGGGCGCGGGCGGGATGCGGAGCGGCTCCCGCGACCAGGACGAGGGGGACCCGCGCCTGCACCGCCTCCGCGAGCGGCGTGATGGCATTCGTGAAACCGGGTCCGTAGGTCGTGGTCGCGACGGCGAGCCGGCCGCACGCGCGGTAGTAGGCGTCGGCGGCCGCCACGGCGGCGGCCTCGTGCCGCACCGCCGTGTACTGCAGCGCGGTCGAGGTGACCACCGCATCCAGGAACCAGGCGTTGCCGTTGCCCATGACGCCGAACACGTCGGAGGCGACGGAGTCGAGGGTGGCGGCGACGCGCGCAGAGACGGTGCCGAGAGAGACAGGGGAAGCCATGGGCGAGTCCTTCGCACGAGAGAGAGCTACATACGTTCGGTATGTGTCTCGACGTCGTGCGTCTATCGCCCCTTTTCCGGGTGAGGACGCTCGGGGCGTCCGACGGGGAAGAGTCTACCGGCCCCGCGCCAGCAGCGGGCCGATCCGGAAGGGGATGAGCTCACCCATCGACAGCGACGTCTCCGTGCGCTCGACGCCCTCGATCGCGAGGATCTCGCCGTCGATGCGGAACAGGTCGTGCGCGTCGGTGCAGACCACCTGCACCATGAGGTCGGAGGCGCCGCTCATCCCGAGCGCCTGCAGCACCTCGGGAATCTCGGCGATGCGCGCGACGATCGGAGCGAGCTCCTTCTGCCGCACCGTGACCGTGATGAACGCCGACAGCGGGTAGCCGAGGGGCTCGGGATTGACCCGCCGGTCGAAGGGCAGGAACGCGCCGGAGGCCTCGAGTTGCGTCATGTGCGCCTGCACCGTGTTGCGCGACAGACCCAGCCGGTCGGCGAGAGCGACATACGATCCGCGCGGATCGTCGGTCAGTGCTTCGAGCAGGGCCAGGTCGATCGCGTCGTAGGCGGGCACATTGTGCAGGATAACAGGATGCGTCGCGGATTTGGCGAGCACAATGCACAGCCACCAGCGCGGTGATTGAGCTATCTGCGAGATCGGCGTACGTTTCTGGAAACCGACGACGACGTTGGAGAGGAACGGCACATCATGCCCGACAGCCCGCGCGAGACCGTCCGGCTCTTGGACGAGCACGGCGTCCGCACCCCGTCCGCGCAGTGGGACCCCTGGATCGAGGATCTCGACGACGCGGTGCTCGCCGACCGGTACGAAGACATGGTGGTGCTGCGGCGCATCGACACCGAGGCGACGGCGCTCCAGCGCCAGGGCGAGATCGCGCTGTGGCCTCCCGTGCTCGGCCAGGAGGCCGCGCAGATCGGATCCGGTCGCGCGCTGCGCTCCGACGACTTCGTGTTCGGCAGCTACCGCGAGACGGGGGTCGCGTTCACGCGCGGTGTCGACCCGGTCGCCATCGCGCGGGTCTGGCGCGGCGCCGCCGCCTCGGCCTGGAACCCGTACGACGTGGGTATGGCCACATCCCAGGTGATCATCGGCGCTCAGACCCTGCACGCCACCGGGTACGCGCTCGGCATCCAGAACGACGGTGCGGACTCCGTCGCCGTCGCCTACTTCGGTGACGGCGCCATGAGCGAAGGCGACGTGAGCGAGGCGATGATCTTCGCCGCGACCTACCAGGCACCCGTCGTGTTCTTCTGCCAGAACAACCAGTTCGCCATCTCCGAGCCCGTGACCCTGCAGTCCCGGGTGCCGCTCGCCGACCGCCCGGCCGGCTTCGGCATCCCCTCGGTGCGCGTCGACGGCAACGACCTGCTCGCCGTGACCGCCGTGACACGCGAGGCGCTGCACCGCGCCCGCACCGGCGGGGGACCGTCGTTCATCGAGGCGGTCACCTACCGGATGGGCCCGCACACCACCGCCGACGACCCCACTCGGTACCGCGATCCTGCGGAACTGCAGGTGTGGGCCCAGCGCGACCCGATCCTGCGGCTGCGGATGCTGCTGGAGAACAACGGCGTCGCCGGGCCCGAACTGGAGACGCGCGTGGCGGCAGCCGCGGACCGCGTCGCCGCCGCCCTGCGCGCGGGCGTGAAGGCCATGACCGACCCCGAGCCGCTGACCGTCTTCGACGACGTGTACGCCGAGCCGCACGCCGAACTGCAGCGCCAGCGAGACGACTACGCGCGATACCTGGACGGATTCGCACACGAGGAGGCAGCACAGTGAGCACCGTCACTCTGAGCAAGGCACTCAACCTCGGACTGCACCGCGCGCTCGCCGACGACGACAAGGTGCTGCTGATGGGCGAGGACATCGGCAAGCTGGGCGGCGTCTACCGCGTCACCGACGGTCTGCAGGCCGAGTTCGGGGAGCGCCGGGTCATGGACACCCCGCTCGCCGAAGCCGGGATCCTCGGCACCGCGATCGGCCTGGCCTACCGCGGATACCGGCCGGTGATCGAGATCCAGTTCGACGGGTTCGTGTATCCGGCGTTCGATCAGATCGTGTCGCAGGTGGCCAAGATGCACGCCCGCACGCGCGGCTTGGTGAAGATGCCCCTGACGATCCGCATCCCCGTCGGGGG
>JAODAS010000110.1 GCA_025463555.1 Schumannella sp. | reverse complement strand
CTGCTCCGGCCGCGATGAGTACCGCCGTGATGCCCGAAGCGCCCGCGAGGTACGGGATCACGGGGATCAGTGCTCCGGAAGCGAAGAAGAGGAAGCTCGAGATCGCCGCCCCCCACGCCGAACCGAGGGCCTCACCGGGGTCGACGCCCACGGCATCCGGATCGTCGCCGTCCAGATGATGCGTCGCGAGCACCTCGGCGGCACGTGCTGTGGCGGCCTTCTGGGACATGCCTCGCGCCCGGTACACGAGCGCGAGCTCGTTCGCGTCGACATCGAGGTGGGCGAGCGCCGCCTGCGAGGCGGGGTCGGGTTGGGATGCCTCGAGCAGCTCCCGTTGGGAACGGACCGACACGTACTCGCCGGCTCCCATCGACAGGGCGCCTGCGAGGAGGCCCGCGATGCCGGTGAACAGCACCGTCACGGCCGGAACCCCGGTGGCGCCGATTCCGAGCACGAGCGCCAGATTGCTCACCAGCCCGTCGTTCGCGCCGAAGACGGCCGCCCGGAAGCTGCCCGCCGCCTGGATCCGCCCGCGCGCTGCGAGACCGCGCACCACCTCGCCGTGGATCCGCTCGTCGGCGGCCATCCGGTCGGTGGCATCCGCATCGTCGCCGTACGGAGACCGCGCCTCGGCACGCTGGGCCAGGGCGAGCACGAACAGCGAACCGAAGTGGCGCGCCAGTGCCACGAGAACGCGCGTGCGCAGATCGGTGCGCGGCGAGCCCGCGTCGTCGCCCAGCAGCCGCAGCCAGTGCGCCTCGTGGCGCCCCTCCGCTTCGGCCAGACCGAGCAGGATCGCGCGCTCCTCCCCCGCCTTCCGATCGGCCAGCTCGCGGTACACGGCGGCCTCGGCTCGTTCGTCGGCCAGGTATTTGCGCCAGCGGCGAAGCTGGGATGCACGGGACGGGATGCGGGCCACACTCACTCCCGAGGACCCGAGTACCGCAGACCCCACGAGCCCTGCCAGGTCTGCCCCGGTTCGAGCCAGATCAATCCCGCACCGGAGTTCAGCGCATCGGGCGGGGCAGTCATGGGTTCGATGGCGACCGCGAACCCCGGCCCGTCCGCGCGCGGGAACTCGGGCGTCGTGAACACCTGCAGGTAGCCCCAGTCGAGGTCCTGCCAGAGCGTCGTCCGTGCGCCGTCGGGGGATTCCAGCCAGGCGCTGTCGCCGTGACCGTCCGCCGGGTTCGCGTGGGCGAGCGAGCCGTACGCGGTGTCGAGAAGCAGGCTGCCGACGACGGGACCGTATCGCAGGTCGGTCAGCGTTCCCTCGACGGGGGACTCCGCGGTGGGGTTCAGCCGCTCGTCCACCTCGAAGTAGGTGGCGGCCGGCGCGGTGAGCGTCAGCTGCTCGACGGGCGTGTCCCCGACGCGCAGGAACGGGTGGGTGCCGACCGCGAACGGTGCGCGGCCCGCGCCGACGTTGGTGGCGCCGTGCGTGATCCGGATGCCGTCCCGCGTGAGCGCGTACGTCACCGTCGTCTCCAGGGCGAAGGGCCACCCGTGCTGGGGAGCGATGAACGCACCCAGGGTGACCGCGTCATCCGCCCGCGACAACAGCTCGTAGTCGGTGAACTGCAGCAGCCCGTGCAGGGCCCCGCCGCGCTCGGGTTCGGTGATGTCGAGCTGCTGGACGGTTGCGTCGTGCATCCATTTCGCGTCGCGGACCCGGTTGGGCCACGGGGCGAGCACGATGCCGTTGCAGAACGGCGGGAGTCCGTCGTCGAGCCGCGGCTCGGTGAGGGCCGCACCACGGACCTCGATGGAGCGGAGTTCGGCGGCAACGGTACCGACCTCGGCACGCACGTCGCCGGCGGTGAGGGAGATGTGCACGTTCGCCAGCCTAGAGCGCGGCCGCCGGGGCGTACCGCACGCCCCACGACGCCTCCCACTCGCCACCCGGCGGGATCGTGCTGAGCCCGCGACGCGAGTTGAGCGCGACCGGTGCTGCCGACATCGGCTCGATGGCCACCGCGATGCCGCTGCCGCCATCCGGCCCCGACCGCGGGAAGTGGCGCGGCGTGTACACCTGGATCCAGGAGAACTCCTCGTCCAGCCACAGGGCCAGCCGTGAGCCGTCCGCCGACTCCAGCCACGCGGCGTCGCACCGCCCGATGAACGCCTCGCTGTCGCCGTACGCGACGTTCACGTCGAGATCGGCGAGCATCCGCGGCTGACGCAGATCGAACCGTGTCCCCTCGACGGGCCGCGTCGAAACCGGGATGAGGCGGTCGTCGAGCTCGAGGTACTCCGGGCGGTCGACGCGCAGGGTCAGCTGCTCGACGGGGGTCTCGCCGATGCGGAAGTACGGATGCGCGCCGACGGCCCACAGCGCGGGAGTGTTCCCGGTGTTACGGGCGCCGTGCGTGACGGCCAGGCCGTCCGGCTCGAGCGTGTAGCGCACCCAGGTCTCGAGGGAAAACGGCCAGCCGTGCTGGGGCGGGATGACGGCGCCGAGTGTCACCGCATCCGGAGCCTGATCGATCACATGGTACGCCGTGTTGCGCAACAACCCGTGCGACGCGTTGCCGAGCGCCGGCTCGGTCAGGTCGAGTTGCTGAGTCTCCCCGTCGAGCCGCCAGCGACCATCCCGCACGCGGTTCGGCCACGGCGCGAGCACGATGCCGCACCCCATCGGAGGCAGCGCATCGCAGGGAACCGTCTCGGTCAGACGCACGCCGTCGACGCTCAGCCCGCACAGCACGGCGGCGACGAGGCCGATCTCGGCATGAGCCGTGCCGTTGTCGAGCACGATCCGACCGCGGCTGAACGGTGCGGGATCGGCGGCGGTCACGGTCCCAGCCTAAGCCGCAAGCACCTCGAGCCCCGCGGAGCGCACGGCCTCCACCGCCCCGTCCGGCGCCTCGCCTGCGGTGACGAGCTGCGCGAAATCGCCGAGTCCGCCGATGACGGCCGGGTCGATGCGCATGAGCTTGCTGCCGTCGGCGACCAGGACCGCCCGCTGCGCGGAGCGGACCGCGAGCGTCTTGACCTCGGCCTCCGGCAGGTTGACGTTGGTCACGCCATGGCGGGGGTGGATGCCGTTGCAGCCGATGAAGGCGAGGTCGAATCTCAGCGCGGCCAGCATCGTCGCCGCGAACGGGTTGACCAGCGAATGCTGGAGCGGGCGCAGGGTGCCTCCGGTGACGACCACCTCGAAGCGCGGGATGCCCGGCTCCAGCGCCAGCGCGAGGGGCAGCGCGCTGGTGACCACGATCACGTCGTGCAGCTCCCGCCTCTCGAGCAGGACCTCGGCGATGGCGAGCGCGGTGCTGCCGGCGTCAAGGTAGATGCAGTCACCCGAGGACACCAGATGGGCAGCCGCGATGCCGATGGATCGCTTGGCGTCCGCCTGCTGGTCGCGAGTGGATTCGACCGGCGACTCGCGCACGAGCGCATCGACCGGCATCGCGCCGCCGTGCACGCGCACGGCGCGGCCGTCGCGGGCGAGCGCGCTGAGGTCGGCGCGCACGGTGACTTCGCTGACCCCGAGTTCGAGGCTGGCGTCGGCGACGCGGACGAATCCGCGCGACGTGAGCAGCATGGCGAGGGTGCTGCGGCGGACTGCTGCGGGGTCGGACATGCGCTACCGCTTTCGAAAGTCTTCGTATCCGTAAGGCTTGCTTTCGATATCGTAATACCATGATCTCGAAGCGGACGACCGTCCTCGGCGACGGACGCGAACTGATCTACTTCGACGACGCCGACACCACGCTGGGGCCCGAGCGCTCGGTCGACGCACGCGTGCTCGACCCCCGGCCCGAGACGGCGACCATGCGCCAGGACGTGCTCACCGGCGAATGGATCTCGATCGCGGCCGCACGCCAGAACCGGGTATTCCTGCCACCCGCCGACCGTGACCCGCTGTCGCCGCAGACCCCCGACAACCCGTCCGAAGTCCCCGCACGGTACGACGTCGCCGTCTTCGAGAACCGGTCACCGTCGTTCGGTCCCGCACTCGCCGACGCACCCAACGCCCCGCGCGGGCTCGATGACCTCGCCGAACTCGGCCTCGGCCGAACCCGCACCAGCGTGGGACGCTGCGAGGTCGTGTGCTTCAGCCCAGAGCATGAGGGCTCGTTCGGCACGCAGACGCCGTCGCGCGCGCGCACCGTCATCGAGGCATGGGCCGACCGCACGGC
>JAODAS010000109.1 GCA_025463555.1 Schumannella sp. | reverse complement strand
GCGATCGCGCTCGCGCTCGCGGGCGACGGTGCAGACATCGTCGCGCTCGACGTGGGCGCCGAACTCGCCTATCCCGCCTACGCGCAGGGCACCACCGCCGAGCTGGAGAGCCTCGTCGCCGAGATCCAGGCGCTCGGGCGCCGGGCGATCCCCGCGCTCGCCGACGTTCGGGACCGCGACGCCGTGCAGAGAGCCGTGGATGCCGCGGTCGCCGAATTCGGCACGGTCGACATCCTGATCAACAACGCGGGCATCGTCGCCTACGCCGAACTCGACACCATGACGGACGCCGAATGGGACGCCATGATCGGCATCAACCTCACCGGGCCGATGGTCGTCGCCCGAGCGGTGGTGCCGCTGATGAAGGCGGCGCAGCGGGGCGTGATCATCAACAACTCCAGCGTCATGGGCCTGCGCGGCGGCAACCGGCTGTCGCACTACGTGGCGTCGAAGCACGGTCTGACCGGGCTGACGAAGGCGTGGGCCATCGAGCTCGCGCCGCACGGCATCCGGGTCGTCTCGATCCATCCCACCGGTGTCGACACCCCCATGAACGACGGTCTCGCCGCCATGGAGGGTGCCACCCCGCAGGAGATCGCCGAGCGTAGTGCGGGCAATCTGCAGCCCGGAGTCCCCTGGATCCAGACGCAGGATGTGGCAGAACTCGTACGGTACTTGGCAAGCGACCGTGCACGCTACGTGACAGGCTCGCAGCATGTCGTGGACGCCGGCCTGCTGACCAGATGACTCACCGCCCGTGAGCACTCCTCCGACCCGGACGCGCGCGCGCCGGTTCCATCCGGCGTGGATCGTCGCCGCAGTCGCCTTCCTGGCGCTCGTCGGCGCCGCCGGGTTCCGCAGTGCGCCGAGTGCGCTGCTGCTGCCTCTCGAGAACGAATTCGGATGGACGCGCAGCGAGCTCTCCGTCGCCGTCGGGGTCAACATCCTGCTCTACGGGCTGACGGCCCCGTTCGCCGCTGCCCTCATGGAGCGGTTCGGCATCCGCAAAGTGGTCACCGTCGCCCTGGTCGCCATCTCGGCGGGCGCCGCGCTGAGCATCTTCGTCACCGAATCCTGGATGCTCGTGCTCACCTGGGGTGTGCTGATCGGGCTCGGGACCGGCTCGATGGCTCTCGTCTTCGCCGCGATGATCGCCGATCGCTGGTTCCTGAGACGCAAGGGGCTCATCACCGGCGTGCTGACCGCGGGCAGCGCCACTGGTCAGCTCATCTTCCTGCCGATCGTCGCGACCATCGCCACCGACCAGAGCTGGCGCACGGCGTCGCTGCTCATCGCCGCGATCGCTCTCGCCGTGGTGCCGGTCACCGCGGTCTTCCTGCGCAACTCGCCCGCCGATCTCGGGATGACGCCGTTCGGCTCACCCGCCGACGCTGTGCCCACCCCGCCGCCGCGCAGTCCCATCAACCCGGCCAAGCGCGCCATCCAGGTGCTCGGCCGTGCGGCCAAGGTGCGCACGTTCTGGGCGCTCGTCGCGGGATTCGCCATCTGCGGAGCGACGACCAACGGGCTGATCGGAACCCATTTCATCCCGAGCGCCCATGACCATGGCATGGCGGAGCCCGTCGCGGCCAGCCTGCTCGCGATCGTCGGGATCTTCGATGTGGTCGGCACCATCGCATCCGGATTCCTGACCGACCGGATCAACCCGCGCATCCTGCTGGCGATCTACTACGCAGGGCGCGGGGTGTCGCTGCTGATCCTGCCGTTCCTGCTGAGCGCCACGGTGCGACCGCCGATCATCCTGTTCGTCGTCATCTACGGGCTCGACTGGGTGGCCACGGTGCCGCCGACGGCGGCGCTGTGCCGCGAGGTGTTCGGCGCGGACGGACCCGTGGTCTACGGCTGGGTGTTCGCATCGCATCAGATCGGGGCGTCCCTCGCCGCCATCGCCGCCGGTGTGCTGCGCGATGTGACGGGGGAGTACACCTGGGCGTGGTTCGGGGCGGCCGCGCTGTGCGTCGTCGCCGCGGTCGTCAGCGCGGGCATCGCGCGCCGGGCGATCGTGCCTGCCTGACCGCGTGCCGGGTCGCACAAGTAACGTAGACGGGTGCTCGATGTCGAGGTGCTGCTGACCATCGCCCTGTTCGTGGGGTCGGTCGTGCTGGGCCTGCAGATCGCCGACGCCGTGTTCTCGGTGATCGACGCCCGCAGCGTCCGTGATGAGGACGACCCCGAGAAGCTGACCCGCAACCGCATCCGTGAGCTCGTCTTCGCCGTCGCCGTGACCGCGGCTCTGGCCGTGATGGCCGCATTCGCCGTCGATTCGGCCGCGCGGCTGGTGTGGGACGAGGCGCGTCCGGTGATCGGCGCGCTGCTGCTGTTCGCCTGCGGGGCGGTCGCCTTCCTGGTCGGCATCATCGCGGTGGTCGCCGTGGTGCGCAGGGAACGGCCGACCTATGCGCGCATCCGACGCGACCTGCGTGACCGTTCGTCGTTCACGCTCGACGCCGACGAGCTGGCCGAATTCGAGGAGCGCTTCGCCCGCGCGGACCGCCTGCGCGAACGCCGCTCGCAGGCGGGAACACTGCTGCGAGCGATCGGCGTGCTGGTGGCGCTGGTGCTGTCGGGCCTCGTCATCGCGGCGGGTGTCGCCACCGGCGATCTGCGGCTCGTGATCGGCTTCGCGGCGGCCGCGCTCGTCAGCGTCGTCGCGTTCGTCGTCGCGGTCCGAGCGGGATCCGTGAGGCTCACCGCGCTCGACGCGGTACTCGATCAGCAACGCGCCGAAGTGGATGCCATGCTCGAGCGGGCGCGCATCCCGCAGC
>JAODAS010000098.1 GCA_025463555.1 Schumannella sp. | reverse complement strand
AGCCGGACTCCTGAAGCACCCGCGCGAGGTCTCCGTATCGCACGCCGCCGCCCACGGTCGCGGTGCGCGCATCCTCGTCGACCCGCATCTCCGCCGGAAGGCCAGCGGTGCTCACCAGGAGGCCAGTGTCGTCGGCCAGGTCGTTGAAAGTATGCCGAGACCCCAGGGCTCGCACGGACTGTGCCCCGACCACGACGTCGCGCAGCTCCCCGATGCTCGACGGCTGCGCGATGGGCGCCCCGTACTCGAAGTTGCCGGCCCAGTTGCGTTCGCCCACGATGGTCCTTCCTCGAAACCTGTCGTCGTACCAGTCTGACAGCAATGTGAACGTGCACATAGCTGCTTTTCACCTCATTACGTCGGGTCTAACTCTGCGTGTGACTCCGCGTGTTCCCGATGCGCGCTTAGCGAGGGTGATCGGTGCGGGCGAGCGTGGCAGCCGCACCCGGCGCACCCGGCGCAGTCGGCGCAGTCGGCCGGAAGCGGCACATTCGCCGGTCTAGCATGGACGCGTGACCACCTCCCCCACCTTGCCCGGCTTCTCGCACGTCTACTCCGGAAAGGTGCGCGACCTGTATGTTCCGTCGGGCGCGACCGGGCTGGACGACACGGATGCTGTGCTGGTCGTGGCGAGCGACCGGGTGAGTGCGTTCGACCACGTGCTGGAGCCGGGCATCCCGAGCAAGGGCGAACTGCTGACGACGCTCAGCCTGTGGTGGTTCGACCAGCTGACGGACGTTCCGAACCACCTGATCCCCGACCACCGGCTCGTGGGCGACCGGGTCGTCGAGGAGATCCCGGATGCGGTGATCGGCCGGTCGATGCTGGTGAAGCCTCTCGACATGTATCCGATCGAGTGCGTGGTGCGCGGCTACCTCACCGGCAGTGGGTGGGTCGAGTACCAGGAATCGCAGAGCGTGTGCGGCATCCCGCTGCCCGGCGGCCTGCAGAACGGCGACCGCCTGCCCGAGCCGATCTACACTCCCGCCTGGAAGGCGCCGCTCGGTGAGCACGATGAGAACATCAGCTTCGAGCGCACCGTCGAGCTCGTCGGGCTGGAGGTGGCGGAAGCGCTGCGCAGCCTGTCGCTGCACGTGTACGCCCGCGGATCCGAGATCGCCGAAGCCCGCGGGGTCATCGTCGCCGACACGAAGTTCGAGTTCGGCGCCGACCGGACGACCGGCGAGATCACCCTCGCCGACGAGGTGCTCACCAGCGACTCGAGCCGGTACTGGGATGCTGCGAGCTACGTATCCGGAACAACCCCGGCCGAGCGCATGGCCAGCTTCGACAAGCAGATCGTGCGCGACTGGCTCGCCGCCAACTGGGACAAGACCGGGACCCCGCCCGGGCTGCCGTCCGACATCGTCGAGCGCACGGCTGCGCGGTACCGCGAACTGCTGGGGCGCCTGACCGGAGCCTGACGCGAGCCCGACGCGAGCCCGACCGGAGCCAGACGCCGGCGGCCCCGGCTCGACGCGTCCTCGAACGAGGGGTCGCAACACGCCGTCTGGGCCCGGGCGCACACGGCGTGTTGCCACCCCTCGTTCGAGTTGAGCGGCTGCCGGATGCGCGAGCGTGGTCTGGCACGTTCGTACTAGATTGCGATCGTGCGGACGAACGAGAGTGCCGAGGAGCGCCGGGGCCACATCGGTGAGGCGGTGTGGCGGGTGATTCGCCGCGACGGGATCAACGCGGTCAGCACACGCGCGATCGCGGCCGAGGCCGGCATGGTGCTCGGCTCGCTGAGGCATTACTTTCCGCGGCAGGCCGACGTGATCGAGTTCGCGATGCGGCTGGTGAGCGAGCGCACGAACGAGCGCATCCGGGGCATCGTGGATGCGTCGGGCGGCCTGGGTCGGGGTGCTGAGGTTCCGGATGCGCAACTCCTGCTCGAGCAGTTCCTCCCCCTCGACGACGAACGTCGGGAGGAGATGGAGGTCTGGCTCGTGTTCGCCGGAGCGGCCCTCTCCGATCCGGCGCTGGCGGCAGTGAAACGGGACTCGGATGCGGCGATGCTCGACCACATCCGTCGGGTCGTCGCGGCACGTTCGCCGGCCGGCACACCCGCCGCGCGGCTCGATCGCGACGCCGAGCGGCTCCGGGCGCTCGTCGACGGGCTGGCCTCGCACCTTGTCGGGCAGTATCCGGCCGTGACTGCTCAGGATGCGCGCGCGATCGTCGCAACGGAACTGGAGAGGATGGCGCGATGACCGTCGCGCGCGCATCCTGAGGGTCGTCACAGAAATATTCGACGCCGCGTGAGCGTTGATATACGTATGCATGAACTTTTGTCTGCCAACACCTCCATGGGTGCGGTGACGCTCCGGGTCGCCGACCTCGACGCGATGACCGCTTACTACCGCGACGCCGTCACACTGAGCGTCCTCGCCGCCGAGGGCGGCCGCGTGATCCTGGGTCGGGATGCGACCCCGATCGTGATCCTGGAGCATGCGCCCGAGCTGCGACACGCTTCGCCGCACGAGGCGGGCCTGTTCCACACGGCGATCCTCTTTGACAGCGAGGAGACCCTCGCCGCAGCCGTGTACTC
>JAODAS010000041.1 GCA_025463555.1 Schumannella sp. | reverse complement strand
CGCCGACGACGTGGTCGCGCCGGCCGATGCGCCCGCCTGGCTGTTCCGGGCCGACGGTTCGGCGGTGCCGCTGCCGGCGACCAGCCTGCTCGGCATCCCCGGCGTGCCGCTGGCAGCGGATGTGGTCGCCGCGATCGGGCGCCGTGCCGCGTGGCGGGCCCAGCTCGACACCCTCCTGATCGGTCAGGTCGGCTCACGATCGCGCACTCTCGGAGAACTGGTGCGACGCCGGATGGGCCGGGGCGTGCTCGACGGCCTCGTCGCCCCCGTCGTTCGCGGCGTCCATTCGGCCGACCCCGACGAGCTGCTGCTCGACGCCGTCGCGCCCGGCCTGCGGCACGCGTTCCTTCGCGACACCAACCTGGCGGCGGCGGTGCGCAGCCTCCGCGACCCGGCGACAGCCGGGTCGCAGGTGGCCGGCATCCGCGGCGGGGTCGCCCGGCTCGCCGAGGTGCTGGTCGCCGACCTGGAGGCCTTCGGGGTCGTCCTGCGCACCGGCGCACGGGTGGTGGATGCGGACCGCAGCGGTGTGACGCTCGCGGGCGGCGAGCGGGTCGCGGGCGGGGTCGTGATCGCGGCGCCCGGGGTCAGTACGGGTGGTGCCGATGCACCCGGTGGCCGCCGGGTCACCCTGGTCACCCTCGTCGTCGATGCCCCCGAACTCGACGGGGCGCCGCGGGGAACGGGCGTCCTGGTCGCCGCCGGTGCCGGGGTGGCCGCGCGCGCGCTCACGCACGTGACGGCGAAGTGGCCATGGGTGGCGGGGCTCGCGGAGGGTCGCCATGTGCTCCGGCTGTCGTACGACGCGGCCGACGAGCCCAGCGTCCAGCGCGCGGCACTCGATGCCGCGACGCTGCTGGGCGCGCCCCTCGGCATCCTGGACGACGCGGCAATCGTCACCTGGGAACGGGCTGCGCCTCGAACGCATGCCGTTGACGGAATGCAGTACGTGGGGGAGGCTGTGAGTGGGACCGGTATCGCCGCCGTTATCGCTCAGGCCGACGCGGCAGACGTCGTTCGGCCCGGGTCCGACTCGGAGCCGCGGGGCTAGGCTGAAACCGACCGTCCCGCCGAAGACTGGAGTCATCGTGAAAGGCAAAATCCTGTTCGTGGCCGGCATCGGCCTCGGATACGTGCTCGGCACGCGAGCCGGGCGAGAGAAGTACGAAGAGCTGCGCACCGCGGCACTGAAGGTCTGGAACGACCCTCGCGTGCAGAAGCAGGTCGATGCGGTCGAGGACTTCGTCAAAGACAAAGCCCCCGACGTCGCCGACTTCGTGAGCGACAACGCCAAGAAGGTCGTCGCGCAGGTGTCGGGCAAGAAGCCCGCGTCGCGCAGCTCGTCGAGTTCGACGACCACACGCTCGGGCTCCAGCACCACCAAGCCGAGCACCGCCAAGTCCAGCTGAGGGCGGCGTCGAGATGACGACACCCACACCGACGTCGCGCAAGCGGTCGTTGATCGAACTGATCACCAGCATCCCGACCCTGGTCACCGACCTGGTCACCCGCGAGATCGACCTGCTCAAGGCCGAGATGCTGGCGAAGGTCAAGGCGCTGGGAATCGGCGCCGGGCTCCTGGCCGGTGCGGTGATCGTGCTGCTCGGCATGCTCGGCGTACTGCTGACTGCCGCGATCCTGGCGCTGTCGCTGGTGATGCCCGGCTGGCTGGCGGCGTTGCTGGTTGCAGCCGTACTGCTGATCGTCGCGGCGATACTCGGGTTGATCGGCTACCGGGTACTGAAGAAGGGCATCCCGCCGGTGCCCACCGAGTCGATCGACAGCCTCAAGCGTGACTACAGAGCCATCAAGGGAATCGGAAAGCGGAGGACCACCCCATGAGCACCCCCTCGACAGCGAAGGCCCAGGCCCAGAAGGCGCGCGATGACCTCGCGAGCGCCCTCGATGCCATCGAAGACAAGCTGAACGTGCCCAAGCGCGCCCAAGAGCTGGGCAAGCAGGCGATGACCGCATACGAGAAGAACCCGCTGCCGTTCATCATCGGCGGTGTGGCGGTCGCCGTGGTCGCCGTCGGGCTGCTGGCCTGGGCGATCTTCGGCCCCGACGACGACTAGGCGCCGCTGACCGCTCGCGCCCCGCTCCGGCTCGGCGCCGCGTGCACTCGCGCCCGGGCGCGCCGTACCCGACCTCAGCGATTCGCGCGCGGCACCCGGGCAGGGGAGGATAGAGGGAATGAGCGACGCCCCTCCCGACGAGCAGCCAGTCGGCTACGCCCTCTGGGCGGTGTTGCGCCGCGATCGGCAGGCTCCGGCGTCGTCCGGCGAATCGCTGGCGGATGCCGTGGCCGGCCTCGCCGCGCCGGGCGAGACAGGCGAGACGGGTGCCGCGCTTCGCGGCATCTACGACGTCTCCGGCCTGCGCGCGGATGCCGATGTCATGCTCTGGCTGACCGGTCCGGACGCGGCCGGGTTGCAGGCGGCCCTGCGCACGCTCCGCCGCAGCGCCGAGCTCAGCCCCCTCCTTCCCACCTGGAACGCTCTGGGCGTCCACCGCGAGGCGGAGTTCAGCCGCGCGCACGCTCCTGCTTTCCTGCGCGGACTGCCACCCAAGGAGTGGGTGAGCGTGTACCCGTTCGTGCGCAGCTACGACTGGTACCTGCTGGCCGAGGAGGACCGTCGCGCGATGCTCGCCGACCACGGCCGCAAGGGCGGGGAGTACCCCGGCGTCCAGGCGAACACCGTCGCGGCGTTCGCCCTCGGGGACTACGAGTGGATCCT
>JAODAS010000209.1 GCA_025463555.1 Schumannella sp. | reverse complement strand
GTCCAGCCGATTCCGCTGGTCGAGCCGCTCGCCGCTGCGGCACCGGCTCCGCAGCCAGCCGTTTCGACCGAGATCGCCACCGACGGTGTCGCCGTGTTCGACGCGCTGTTCTCGGCACCCGCGGAAGCGGCTCAGGCGCCGCAGCAGCCCGAGGTGGTCGTCGCGGAGATCGTGGAACAGCCTGTCGCTCCGGCGGTTCCCCGCACCACGGTCGAGCAGGTCGTCGAAGCCACCATCGTCGAATCGGAACCGAACCCGGCGGCTGCCGCGGCATCCGAACCCTCGACCACGACGCCGCCCACCGGCCACTGGTCGACGCAGGCCCAGCTCGACGACGAGACGCAGTTCGGCGACGAGAAGCTGGCCCGCAACATCGGCTCGACCAGCGGAGCGATCACGACCAGCGCTCTGGTGCTGCCCTCGATCCCGGATCACGAGTTCGGCCCGATCTCGACCGGCGACGGCCTGATGCTCACCGGTTCGATCTCGCTGCCCGCGAGCCTGTCGGCGACCGGCGCACACCCGAAGCAGCTGGACGAGTCCGACCTCGACCACCTGCTGGACCCGGGCGACCACCAGGTCGCGAACACCGACTCTCAGCCGGTACGCGCCATCAAGGCGGTCAGTACCCACACGTCATCGCGCGGAGTCATCGGCACGGTCAAGCCCAAGGGCACCCGCGGCCTGACCGCGCTGATCATCGCCGCAACCAGCATGGCTGTGCTCGTCGGCGCGCTCTTCATCGTGCTCGTCGCGACGGGCCAGCTGTAACGCCGTGAGCCGCCCTACCCGAAGGACACCGTGACGGCATCCGACCGCGCCCTCGAACTCGTACGCATCGCAGCAGCCGCTGCCGACGACAAGTCGGGGGAGGACATCGTCGCACTCGACGTCTCGGGCCCGCTGCCATTGACCGATGTGTTCCTGCTCGCGACCGGCCGCAACGAGCGCAATGTGCAGGCCATCGCCGGCGAGGTGGAGGACAAGCTCAACCAGTCCGGGGTGAAGACGCTGCGTCGCGAGGGTCGCGCCGAGGGGCGCTGGATCCTGCTGGACTTCGGTGACCTGGTCGTGCACGTCTTCCACGAGGAGGACCGCATGTACTACGCGCTCGAGCGCCTCTGGAAGGACTGCCCGGTCGTGCCCCTCGATCTGCCGGTGCGCGAACTGTAGTAACCTGTTCCAGTTGCCTTTCGGGGTGAATGAGGGTCTGTGGCGCAGCTGGTAGCGCACCTGCATGGCATGCAGGGGGTCAGGGGTTCGAGTCCCCTCAGATCCACCAAAGCAATAACATGACCGCGTGAGCGAACGCCCGTACGCCCCGAGCTGGCTGGATCGCCTGACTGCCGCCGTCGCGCGCATCCCGCTGCCGTACCCGGTCGTGTACCTCGTCATCGGGTTGCTGCTGGCGCTCGCCCGCACGGTCATCGCCTGGATCGACGGCAGCTACGCGGTGGGCACGTTCTTCGCCGTGCACATCCTCGACGGGTTGATCCCGGTGTACTTCTTGTTCGCGATCCATCTCCTCGATGAGCTCTCCCGGCGCGCGATCGCGGACTACCGGCCACGCCTGCGCGGGGGAGACACCGAGTACCAGCAGCTCAGGTACCGCCTCACCACCATGCCGTTGCGTTCGGGGCTGGTGGTCGGCATCCTGGCTCTCATCGAAGGCGCGATCTACATCCCCCTGTTTCTCTCACCCGTCGACATCGAGAGGTCGCATTACCTCACGTCGCCGGTGTCGGTCGTCGCGGACACCCTGCTGTCCGGTCTGTCCGGCCTGTTCATGGTGATGTTCGGGTTCCACACGATCCGCCAGCTATGGATGATCTCCCGCATCTACACGAGGCACACGAACGTGAGCATCTTCGACATCGGCGGGCTGTATGCCCTGTCGCGGGTGACCGCGGTCAGCAGCATCGCGTTGCTGTTCTTCACCTACGTCTATTTCGCCCTGTACACCCAGGGGCAGATCAATTCGCTCAGCAACGGCGTCGTCGTCGCCGCGATCGTGATCATCGCGTTGCTGACCTTCATCGTGCCCCTGTGGGGAGCGCATCGGCTGTTGCAGACGGCGAAGAACCAGCGGCAGAGCGAGGTCGCGCATCGCATCGAGGCGGCTGCGGACGCCTTGCACGCGCGCGTGGACTCCGGGGACTACTCGGAGATCACGGACCGGATCGACGGCGCCATCGACGGCCTGCTCAAGGAACGCGATGTGGTGGCCAAGGCGAAGACCTGGCCCTGGGAACCGGATGCTGTGCGCGCGGTCGTCACGGCCGTCGTCCTGCCGATCCTGATCTGGATCGTGACGCGCATCCTGGAGCGTTTCGGCGTCTGACGACCTACGGGTCGACCACGACCTGGATCGAGGCGTGACCGGTCGCGTAACCGGGCCGGGCGGCATCCACCCACACCGTGTACGTGTCGACGGGCACATTCGTCCACGTCGCGCCGGTGTGCAGTTCGGTGGTTCGGGCCACGTCGTTCACCTCATACCAGTGGTAAGTGAAGGTCAGCCCCCCGACATTCCAGACACCGGGGGAGACGGTGATCGGGCCGCTGTCGTGTGGATGCGCTGGAGTGACGGCGAGGCCGGTTCCGGTCGGCGCCGGCGCAACGGCCACCTGCACCTCGTTCGAATGCACCGTGACCGGCAGGTACCCGGCCTTCGTCGCCGTGACGTGAGCCTGCACCTCGTCACCGATCCAGGATGCCGTGGGCGTCAGGGTGGACCCGGTGGCACCCGGGATGGTGACACCGTTCCGCGTCCACGAGTACCCGAGAGCCATGCCTGTCGTGTTCCACGTCGTCGTCGCGGTCAGCATGCCGTCGACCTTGCCCGTGCCGATGAGCACGAACGGCGTGGTCAGACTCAGACCGGCAGAGTAGTTGATCACATACACCGGCGCGGTGAGAGTCGACGACAGCCATCCAGGGCGGCTCGCCTTGACAATCACCTGAACCACCTTCGACGGGTCAGCCGTCGTCAACGTATACGTCGGTGTCGTCGCGATCGTCACGAAGGGCGCGATGCCGTCGACACTGCGTTGCCAGGTGTACGTGAACGTCGTACCGGCCGGGTAGGTCGAGGTGTTGACCGACAGCTTCGCGCCCGGCGCGAAGGTTCCGGGCGTGCTGACGATCGCTGGCGTCCCGCTGGGTGCCGCGTGGGCGGCGAGAACGACCGGCTGCGACAGGATCGTGACCGGCCCGAGATAGTAGGGCGATGTGACCGTGATGCGCAGCTTGAGCGACTTGCCGACGTAGGCGTAGCTCGGAACGAAGTTGGCGGCCGTCGCCTTCGGAATGGCAGCCGTTCCCGAGTACCACTGGTACGAGAAGGAGGCCGCCCCGGGGTTGACGGGGATGTTCAGCGCGGCGGCGACGTGCAGCGTGTCGCCATAGACGGAGCCGCTGAGGAGCGGCGTCTGCGCGGGCAGCAGGCCCGTACGCGCCACCAACGTGTACGTGAGATCCACGAATCCGGTGCGCTTCGCCGTCACGACCACCCAGACGGCGGTGCGCGGCGCTGTTGGTACGACGTAGAAGGGGTCCGTGCTGACCACTGTCGAGGAGTCGCCGTCGTACCACTTGTACTCGAGCGCGGGCGTCACTCCCGCGGGCCAGGTGCCCGGTCCGGACGTGTAACGCGTGTTGCCCGGGGTCGCGTCAGGTGCGGCGGTGAGCACCGGCGCCTTGACCAGGGCCCAGGAACCCTTCACGAGCGGGACGGTGGCGGTGAGCATGCTGAAGCGCCCGTGCGAGTTGACGGAGATGTCCTCCACGAACCGGATCCAGTGCGGGTTGCCATCGGCGAGCAGAGCCGCTCCAGGCACGAACGTCGCCCCACCTGCGATATCGACGTGGGTGGTCGAGCACGACGGGTCATCGCACAGCTGCCACTTGAGCGTGCGTGTCACATTCGCGGTGCGGTCGAGGGTGCCCTGCTTCACGACGATGGCCCGGCCCACGACGGCGTTACCGCCCACCAGACCGGATGTGTACGCGGGCGTCGTGAACGATTCCACGTCCTCCAGGTCGCTGTTGGTGATGCCGAACGACGGCGTGACGAGGGCGAACGACTGGTACCCGGTCTTCGACCCGACCACCTGTGCCTTCAGGAGCGTTCCCGGCGGAGTCGTCGCGAACGGCGGCACGTAGGTCGACGCCGTCGCCTTGGCGATCTTGATCCAGGCCGCCGACGGGAACGCAGAGCAGTCCAGGGTGTTGGAGTTGCAGGACCACCACTGGTAGCTCTGGGTCACGCTCGCGACCGGCCAGCTGCCGGTGGTCAGTACGCGCTTGACCGTGCCGCCCAGTCCCGTTCCGTCGATGGCGACCGAGGGCTGTGGGCCTGCCACGAGGTTCTGCAGGTACCGGACCGTCCCGGCCTGCACCATGGCGAGGCCGGTCGGGAACAGCGTGGACGTGACGATGATCCGCACCGAGATCGCCTTGTTCAGCGATGCGGTCGTGGGGACGTAGGTCTGCTTCGTCGCGCCCTTGATCGCGGCGGAACCGGCGTACCACTGGTAGCTCGTCGTCGTGGTGCCGGCGCCGTGCGGATACGCGTAGACCTGGCCGATTGCCTTCAGCGTGTGCCCGACCTGAGCGGGATCGCCGGCGACGACAGGCGTACCGCCCGCGCTCATGTCGGCGACGCTCGCGGCGTCGGTCTGGACGAGAGCGGCCGTGCCCTTGCGAACGACATACTGCTTCGACGCCGTGGTGTAGCCCGGCCGGTAGGCGTTCACGCGCAGCTCGATCGACGTGCCGGTGCAGTCAGCGGCCGGGCAGACCACGGACGGGCCGGTCAGCGGCGCGACTACTCCGTCGACGTACCAGAGGTATTCCACGGTCGTGGGTGCCGGCGACCAGGTGCCCGACGTCGCGGTGAGCTTCACGTCGCCGCCGACCAGGGTGACGGCGGAGAACACGGATCCCTTGACCAGTTTGGGTGCCGCGAGGAACCCGATGTGCACGGGAGCCGGCGACGTCACGGGTGAGCTGTTGGCGTAGCCGGTGCGCGTCGCCGTGACCTGCACCGTGACGTCCTCGCCGGCGTACGCGTTCGCGACCGTGTACGTGCGGCTGACCGCACCGGCGATCGCCACCGCACCGGAACCGTCGTCATGGAACCACTGATAGCCGTAGGTGAGACCCGGCTGGTCCCAGCTGCCCGCGTTCGCCGTGAGGACCGATCCGGGCTGGGGTGCGGCCGGGCCGGAGATGGTCGGCACGGACGTGCTCACCGGGGCCACGCCGATCGTGACCGGGTTCGCCAGGACGATGGTGGTGAAGAGCGGCGCGTAGCCGAAGCTGTCCGCGCGCACGATCACGCTGAGCTGGTGGCCGTAATCGACGCCGTGGCTGCTGTAGGTGTCGGATGTCGCGGACTGGGCCCCGAAGATCGGCGCGTCGTCGCGCAACCAGATGTAGCTGTAGTCGACGGGTCGCTCGGTGCCCGAGGAGTCGTCAAGGGTCGTGTTGCCCGGATCCACCGTGTACTGGGTCCCGGCCTGCGCGCTCAGCGGGCTGGCCGTCGCGGGGGTGCTGTACGTGAACGCGCTGGGGGCGAGGAGGTTGATGTCCCAGGTGTTGGCGGTGCCCGACACGATGGTCTGGGTGGTGATCGACGAGCCTTCGCCGGGCTGATGGGGGTCGATGAAGACGTCGTACCCGCCGACCGGCAGGAAGGGGAAGTAGGTGGTGCCCCCGGTCAGGAGGAAGTGGGCGGAGAAGTCCTCGCCCGTGTTGGAGACGATGTACACCTCGGTGGCGTCACTCGCGGGAGCCCCGTTGTGGTCGGTGACGTTCAACTCGAGCGAGGTGTCCGCGACATCGGTGTACCACGGCATGGTGGTGACGGCGGGCTCGGTGATCGCCTTGCCGGCGAGGACCGTGTAGATCTTGGCGGCCGCCGACTGGTCCGCGTTGATCGACCATTTGTCGAGGAACACCGGTGCGTCGGGGTCGTACGTGTCGTACAGCTTGACCTTGTACTGCCCGGCCGGCAGGCCGGGGATCGTCCACTTGCCGGTCGATGTGGTCTGCCGGCTCGCGAAAGGCGCGATGTCGGTGTCGAGGGCACCGCCCGGCTTGATCGCGTAGGCGTATGCGGTGATTCCATACGGCTGCACGGCCCCGGTGCCGGGGGCGGTGTTGTCGTGCAGGCCGACTGTTCCCGAGATGCTGCCGCCGACGGCGAGCGCGGCGTTGTACGAAACCGTTGCGCCGAGCCCGATATTCAGGGCCGCGGCAGATGCGAAGACGGGGGTGTTGCCCGAGAACTCGCTCAGGTATCCGCTCAGATTGCTGGGCGCGAACTGCAGGCGGTAGGTGCCCGGCTCGAGGTCGCGCATCGTGTACACGCCCGTGGAAGACGTGGTGGTCTTGGCCTCGTCGAGCCGGAACCAGCCGTTGCCGTCGAACCGCCACGGGTACACCGGAACGCCCGCGACGGGCTTGCTGCTGGTGCCGGTCACCTTTCCGGTGAACGTGGAGTTGGTGGCCAGGGTGACGTCCAGGGTGGTGCCGTCGGTGCCGTAGTCCCAGTACCGTGCTTCCTCCAGGAACGTGGTGCCGCCCCAGAACTGATCGAAGGTGGTCGTCGCGGTGGCCGGAGCCTCGAAATAGAAGGCGTAGTGGGTGCCGCTGTTCAATTGCGCCGAACCGGGGTTGCCAGAGAACCTGTACTGCTTGCCCGAGATGTATTCGGCCTGGATGTAGTCCCCGATGACGGCGTGATTCTGCACGGGGTAGGCGTAGACGTTCAGCCCCGGGAGCGGCGTTCCCGCCTTCGTCGCCACGCTGATGGTCACATCGACCGATGCGGACGCGTGCGCGGCCGGCACCTGCAGGCCGAAGAAGAAGAGTGCCGCGAACAGCACAGCCACGACGGCTTTCAGCCCGCCGGGCACAGAAGTGGTACGCGTCGTCATCGGATTCCCCCCGCAGATGATTCGGGGAACGGTACCATCTGGCTCGCACGAGGGGAATGTCCCCTTTCGGGCCGCGTACCCCCTGTCAAGCCCTCACAGGCAATTCACAAAGCACATATTCTGGCCACAGAGGCCAACCAGGAGGCACAGCTGAATTCTGCGCACAGCGACATACCGATTCCCGCCCTACTGGGGCGTTACCGGCCGGTCAGCATTGTCGGGTACGGGGGCATGGCGACGGTCTATCGCGCTGTCGACGAGTCGCTCGGCCGCGAGGTGGCGATCAAGATGTTCCGTACCGGGGCAGCTGCCGACCTCACCCGGCACGAGGAGGAGACCCGCGTCCTTGCGGGCCTCAGCCACCACGGCCTGGTGACCCTGCTCGACGCCGGCATCGACGACAGCGTTCCGGACGAGCGGCACCCGTTCCTCGTCATGGAACTCGTCGAGGGTGCCAACCTCGAGGACACGTTGAAGCGGCGCACCCTCAACGCCCGTGAGATCAGCGAGATCGCGTACGACATGGGCGAGGCGCTGGAGTACGTGCACGCCCACGGCGTCGTGCACCGTGACATCAAGCCGTCGAACATCCTCCTCGTCGAATACGGCACATCCGCCTTCCGGATCCGTGCGAGGCTGACCGACTTCGGCATCGCGCTCGACAGCGGCAGCGCGCGGCTCACCGACGAACAGACGACGACCGGCACCGCTGCGTACCTCAGTCCCGAGCAGGCCAGGCGCAAAGAGGTCACGTCCGCGACCGATGTGTACTCGCTCGGCCTCGTTCTGCTGCAGTGCTTCACCGGTGAGCTCGCATTCCCGGGCGAGGCTGTCGAGTCGGCGCTCGCCCGGCTGACCAGTGATCCGGTCATCCCCGCCGACCTGCCCGACGAGTGGACGACGATCCTGCAGGGCATGCTCGCCCGCGATCCCGCCGACCGCCCCGACATCGCCGAGCTCACCGTGACCTTCCGGCAGGCGGTCATTGCGGCCAGCTCGCGCCACAAGTCGAAGATCACGGCGAACATCCCCGTCGATGAGGTGCAGAGACTGGATGCCGTGCGCCGGTACGACATTCTCGACACCCCACCGGAGGGGGCCTTCGATCGCGTCGCGAGTCTTGCGGCGCGTGCCTTCTCGACGCCCGTCGCACTCGTCGGCCTCGTGGACGAGGACCGGATCTGGTTCAAGTCGCGCTACGGCACCGACCTCGAGCAGGTGTCGCGTCGCACGCGCATCCTGCCCCCGGATATCGGGTCCCTGACGACCTGGGTGGTCTCCGACGCCCAAGCAGACCCCCGGATGGCGGATCACCCGCTCGTCAAGGGCGAGTTCGGGCTGCGATTCTTCGCCGGCGCCCCCCTCGTGGCCCCCGACGGCCAGCTGCTCGGCCTGCTGGCGGTCCTGGACTACGTGCCTCGCGAGGTCACCGACGATCAGCTGGAGACGCTGACCGACCTCGCAGCCATCGTCGTCACCGAGCTGGAGCTGCGGATCGGCGCGCGCACCCTCGCCGACGCCCTCGATCCCGATGCCGCATTCCCGGCCACCGCAGAGAATGACGTGGCGAGCGAACTGAACTAGTGCGGCAGCCGCCGCGCGAGTGCATCGAGGGCGGGGACCTGGCCCGCGACCAGTTTGTCGCGGGCGTCGTCGAGCGGTACCCAGCGCGCGTCATCCAGTTCTGGAAAGGCGCGCATGCGTCCTGAGCGGGGCGGCCACTCCACCTCGAAGGTGTTGCTGACGAGTTCGGCGAGTTCGAAGCCGGGCGCATCGATGGCGAACACGGTCACCGTCTTGCCGGAGCTGTACCGGAAGACGCCCAGCTCCTCGAGATCGCCGTCAGGCACAGGCACGCCGATCTCTTCGGAGAACTCGCGGCGCGCCGCATCCGGAGCCGACTCGCCCGGCTGGAACTCGCCCTTCGGGATCGACCAGGCGCGGGCATCCTTGCGCACCCAGAACGGGCCGCCCATGTGCGCGATGAACACCTCGATCCCGTTCGCTGTGCCCCGGTACAGCAGGATGCCGGCGCTGGGCGGGTGCGCCATCAGAGCTCAGAGAGCACGACCGCGCAGACGGCGTCGGCGCGCAGATGCTGGAGGAGCAGTGCTCGCCGCTGCTCGCCGTAGTGCTTTCTCATGGTGAGCGCGCCGGAGATGCGGCCCCGGTACAGCGCGAGTTCACGTGCCGTCTCGGCGTCGTCGCCGGGATGGCCGGTGAGCGCAGATTCGAGGTCGCGTGCCCGCTCCTCCCACCAGCGCAGCTGGTGCTCGATCTCATGGTCGTGCTGGTCGAGCGCGAGGGCCGCTTCGGCGATCTGGTCGAGTTCGAGCGCGTACTGCAGCAGCGCGTCCCGTGCCGGGGCGGGCAACTCGGGGTGCAAGTGCGGCTCGATCGCCTCGGCGATCGCATCCGGAAGCAGGTGAAGCCATTCGATCGTCGCCG